>JAITRJ010000005.1 GCA_031288475.1 Helicobacteraceae bacterium
CAGCGCCTTTACGTTGGTGTTTATGATAAAGCCTGGCATTGTTTGTCTCCTTTTTTTGTTTCTTTCGCTTCTACTAAAAAAGCATACCTCTATATCGGCTGATGGGAGATTTATTGTAGCGCGGATGAAGAGCCGGAATCCAAAAGCGCCACAAAGAATGGGCTGGGTATAATCGCTCGCTTAAAATTCAACTAGGAGTATCGGGTGCTTGAAGGGATTATCAGAGAGAGTACCGTAAAGAGCGCGACAAAAGCTCTAAGGCGCGATGGTTATCTGATTGCCAACATATACGGCGGCGGTCAGGTGAATATAAACGCCGCGTTTAAGCGAAACGACTTTTTACGGTTTGTAAAGAACAAGGAAAAGCTCAGTTTTCAGGTAAAAGTCGGCGGCAAAAGCCACAACGTAGTGATCGAAGAGTATCAGCAGGACAGTGTTACGGACGAACTTCTGCATGTCGATCTGCGTGTTGTCGAGGCGGATAGATGCGCCCGCTATCTGGTGCCTGTAAAAACGACGGGAACGCCCAAAGGGGTAAAGAATAAAGGGGTGTTTATCACAATGAAAAAGCGGCTGCCCGTCTCGTGCCTGGGCAGGGATTTGCCGGACAGCTTCGCGATTGATGTCGGCGATCTGGACGTTGGCGACACGGTGCTGGCGCGTGACATAACCGCGCCCAAAGGGGTGAAAATTCTTCTGGACGGCAGAGTGGCGATAACCGGGGTGATCAAAGCCAAATAGCCTCATGACACTGTTCGCGGGGCTGGGCAATCCTGCCAGAGAGTACGAAAACACGCGTCACAACGCCGGTTTTCTGACGGCGGACGAGCTGATCCGCCGCCTCAAGCCCTCTGATGTCTCCAAATCCGCCTTCAGGGGCAGCCTCTATCGATCGGACGATCTTCTTATACTAAAGCCGCTCACTTATATGAACAACTCCGGCGCAAGCGTTCGGTCCGTAGCGGACTTCTACGGGATCGGCACGCTGATCGTGGCGCACGACGATCTCGATCTAAGCTTCGGCGCGCTGCGGTTTAAGCGAGGCGGCGCGAACGGCGGGCACAAGGGGCTGAAGTCGATCGACGCCCTGTACGGCGCGGATTATCTGCGCGTGCGGATAGGCATAGGAAGACCAGCGAATTCGGACGTGATCAGCTATGTTCTCTCCGCATGGAGCGAAATGGAAAGAGAGGAGCTCAAGGCGGTACTCTCCCGCGCCGCGGACGCCACGCTGGCGCTTCTTGCCGAACCGCTTGAGCGGGTGCGGTCGGAGTTTACGCAAAAAGGAGTTTTTGATGCTTGAGCGGTATATTCTGGCGCTCTATCTGAAATACTCGTTTCTGATCGTCTTTTCTCTGGCGGCGTTTTTCAGCGTAATTGATATGATCGGCACGATTGCTAAACTGCCGGACTCCGCTAACCTTGTATTTTTATACGCGCTCTTCCGCGGCGCGAAGTCACTTGAAGTCGTGCTCCCGATCTCGCTCATCTTCGGCGCAATCGCCGCTAAGATACATCTGATCCGCGCCAACGAACTTACCGCCGCTTACAGTCTGGGCGCTTCACGTTTAAGCGTGATGAAGATGTTTGTCTTTGGATCGCTGGCTGTCTCCTGCGCCTATATCGCGCTTCAGGCAACCGATTTCGCCTATCTGGACGATCGGGCGTACGCGATCTACAAAAACAGATCCCCCGCGTCCGCCACGAAAGACCTTTTCTTCAAATACGATGACAGCTTTGTTTATGTCAGCGAGCTTTTCCCGCTCTCAAACAGCGCAAGAGGCATTGATATACTGGAGGTGGAGAAGGGCGATCTGACCCGTCTGATTCACGCGGAAAGCGGCTTTTTTGAAAACGGAGCATGGACGCTAAGAAGCGTTACCGTTACGACAAAGCCTGTAATCAGCGGTATTCAGCAGCAGGCGCTGGAGCGCCGCCGTTATGAGGGAATGCTGGCGCTGAAAGGGTTTCGCCCCGATGTGATGGATCGAATCTACGAGACCAAAAGCTCGTACAGCCTGATTGACAGCTACAACGCGTGGGAGATCCTTTCCAGTCAGGGGATCGGAACGGATCGAATCCGCGCCTTTTTCTACTCCACAATTTTCCTGCCGCTCTTTGCGCCGCTCTTTACGGTGATTATCTTCGTCTTTGTGCCGATCAGCCCGCGCCTTTTTAACGTCGCCGTCTTCTCCTCCTTCGCCATGCTTTTCACGCTGGTGGGCTGGGGAGTGCTTTTTACCCTTTCACGAATGGCGCGAAGCGGAGCCGTACAACCCGAGCTTGCCCTTTTAGCGCCCTTTGCCGTTATGTTCGCCGCCGCCCTCTGTCTGGCAAAAAAGATCGCTTAGGAAGCGATTCCTGCTAAAATTTACGAAACATTAGTGGGTTTGCTATGAAAATTGTTCTCTTTGTGTGTACGAGTGTTTTTACGCTTTTTGCGTCTGCAGCAGGCTATGTGGAGGAGGCGGGCGTCGGCGGGGTTTTTGCGCGCGTCAGCGGCGCGAAGGAAGGTATGAGCGCGGCGATTGTGCGATCGTACGGCGGCGGCAGGGTTATCTCGCACAACTGCGTCGTAATTAAGGCGGAGACAGATAGCGCCGAGCTGAGCTGCCAGCCGTTTGATCTTTTTGATAGTGACGCGGTTCCGTCGCTGACTTTGCCGATCAGAAAGGGAGATCAGGCAATACTCACGCCGCTTGATAAAACCGCGCTGATCGTCGCACCAAATGTCGATCGCTTCGTGGCGGCGCAAGCAGCGAATCGGCACCTGCGGTTTGTTCACCCCGATCTGTTCGCCGTTGAACTGGGCAGGGAAAACAACCCTGCGCCGAGCGCAAAAGAGTTTGCCGCTTTCTGCGGCGCGTGGCTGATAGGCAGCGTCATCTTTGCGCTTGAGGACGGCGACTACACCGTCGATTGCGCCACCTTCAGCCTGCTATCGTTCACTGCGGCAAACCACAAAGGCGGCAATGTCGAAATGCCGTTTTTTCACCGCCTCGATCCGATTACAAGCGGCGTGTTTTCGGGCAGGGAGATTGTAAACGCAAAGGAGTTTGACGCTTACTATAAAAACCTGTTCATTAGGGAGATCGATGTTAAGCGCTGATCATATACGGGCGCTGAAGCAGATCGCGGGGGCGGATAACTGCTTTGACGACAAACCGCACAGGCTCGCGTACGCCTATGACGCGACGCGGATGAGCCTTGAGCCGGACGCGGTAGTTTTCCCGCGCGGCGAAAGCGACGTTTCGGCGATTCTGCGCTATTGCAACGATAAAGGGGTGCCGGTTGTTCCAAGGGGCGCTGGGACGGGCTTTACGGGAGGCTCGCTGAGCGCCAGAGGCGGGGTGGTAATGGCGATGGAGAAGCATATGAACCAGATTCTTGAGATAGATTTTGAGAATATGCTTGCCCGCGTACAACCGGCGGTGATCAATAGGGATCTTCAAAACGCCGTTGAGGAACTGGGGCTTTTTTACCCGCCCGACCCCGCAAGCCAGGACTACTGCACGATTGGCGGCAACGTGAGCGAGAACGCGGGAGGAATGCGGGCGGCAAAATACGGCATTACTAAAGATTATGTGCTGGCGCTGAGAGCGGTGTTTCCCGATGGCAGCGTGATTCGAGCGGGCAAAAAAACCATTAAGGACGTGGCAGGCTATAACATCGCGGGGCTTATTATAGCCTCCGAGGGAACGCTGTCCGTAATCACGGAAATTACGCTGGCGCTGCTGCCAAAACCGCGTTTTGCCGAAACGGCTATGGGGCTGTTTAACAGCGTGGAAGACGCAATGAATGCCACCTATAAAACCTTTGCCAGCGGCGCGGTTCCGGTGGCGATGGAGTTTCTGGATAACCTAACGATCAGAGCGGTGGAGGCGGCGTATAAAAAAGGACTTTCCGTTGATACGGGCGCAATGCTGATCTCCGATGTGGACGGCAATACAAAAGAGGATATAGAGTGGCAGCTTGTACAGATTGAAAAAGTGTTCAAAGAAAACGGCGCGACTACATTTTACCGGGCGCGCAATCAGTCCGAAAGAGACGCGATCTGGTTTGCACGAAGAAACGCGAGCCAAAGTATGAAATTTTACGGACCGGATAAGATGAACGAGGATATTACCGTGCCAAGGAGCGCGTTGCCTGAGTTGCTAAAAAGGATCAAGAAAATAGGCGAAAAATACGATCATAATATCCCCTGTTTCGGACACACGGGTGATGGAAACGTACATGTCAACGTGATGACAAATAAGCAGGACGCCGTAAAATACCACAATGCGGAAAAGGCGATCAGGGAGATATTTGAGGCGGCGATCGATCTGGAAGGGACGCTTAGCGGAGAACATGGCATAGGACTTAGCAAGGCGCCCTTTATGAGTATGGCGTTCACAACGGCGGAACTGGAGCTGTTCCGCACGATCAAAAAAGCGATCGATCCAAAGAATATTTTAAATCCGGACAAGATGGGACTGTGATAAAGTGGATTGTCGCAATTTTAATTCTACTGATCTTTTATAAAAAAGTGATCGCGCCATTTGCGCGGCGTATGATGGAGATTCCAAAAGAGGAATGGACGGGAGATATAAAACCGCTGCTGTTCGAGGAAGAAGAAGGTATAAGAGAGCAAGAGGACAACGCGGAGCTGCAAAGACGGATCAAGAAGCGAATGAGTCTTTCTGAGGCGGATATGAAAAAGAAGCTGCGCTATGAGGCGTACGCGAAGACGTTGCGCGAGAAAATGGAGGAAAACCCAAAAGAGACAGGCGATATAATAAAAAATCTGCTGAACAAAAACGGCGGGTAGCGGACTCAGGAACATTCGCCTTAATAAACCATTATTAAGGATGCCCGCCGCTTTTCTCTGTTATTGGCATTATTATATATAGTGATTTTTGCCCCGTCTAAGGGCAGAAAAGCGGAGTAGTTTATGGGAAAGTTCACCTCAGATTTA
>JAITRJ010000006.1 GCA_031288475.1 Helicobacteraceae bacterium
GATGTTCGCGTTTTGATGGGGTTTGCCCGTCTGGGCGGCGACTGAGGTATGGCTGCCGATCCTAATCGGAGAAATCAGCGTGTTCGTCTGGTTCAATCCCATACCGCGGCGGGGTTGATTAGAGAAAGAAAACTAGACTAAGGAATCTCTAAATGAAAAAAGTAATATTTCTGGCTTTTTCGCTCGTGCTGTCAGCCGTTTTAACGATTGGCTGCGAGGGCAAAGGCGGAGGCTCTGGCGGTAACGGGCATAGCGGCGTCATTCTCCCTCCCGATCCGGGAAGCGAGGGCAGGAAAACCTTAGAAGGCATAGATTCTAACAATAACGGAGTACGAGACGACGTGGAGATCGCTGTTCGGCTACCCGCGCTAACACGGGCTGACGATACAACCGATTAAACGGCGCTTAATCTCTAGCCAGCGCGTCGGAGGGATTTAAATTCGCGGCGTTGCGCGCCGGGATATATCCGAACAGCACGCCGGTCAGCGACGAAAAGATAAACGCTGCGCCGATCGCGCCAGCCGTCGGCGTCATTTTAAAATCCTCGACCAAATTGTTAAACGCGAGCGCCAGCGCCAGAGCGATCAAAACCCCTATCGCGCCTCCAATCAGCGAGAGGAGAACCGCCTCTGTTAAAAATTGCGAGAGTATGTTTCCGCGCTTGGCTCCGATAGCCATTCTCAAGCCGATCTCCTTGGTTCTTTCCGTTACGGAAACCAGCATTATATTCATCACGCCCACGCCGCCCACGACAAGCGCTATAAACGATATGGAAGCGATAAGAAGCGTGAAAACATCCATCATATTCTCCACCAGTTTCCTGACGCTGTCGCTGTTAAGAGTGAAAAAGTCTTTTCTGCCGTGGAGCGCGGTTAAAACTTTTATTAAGTTATCCTCGGCTAAGTGCGAATTAACCTCGTCGGAGATCTTTATCGTTACGGCGGATATTTCCTGATTTCCCGTTATTTTATACATCGCGGCGGAGTATGGAACCAATATCTCCAAAGCGGAATTCGGCGGACCAAAAACGTCTTCCTCAGCCGCGACCCCGACAATTTTTAACGCCTGTTTGTTAAAAATAATAATCTCGCCGATCGGATCGCGTTTATTAAAGAGTGCTTTTTTCGTATTGGCGTCTATAATAGCGACGCCCGCCGCGCTTTTAACCTCCGAAGCGTTAAACCGTCTGCCCGATTGCAGCTTTTTCCCGCTAAGCTCAAGATACTCCGCGCTTACACCCTGCAACGCGGCGCGGCGCGAGACGTTTTTGTAGGTTATCAAGCCATCGGCCGCGACGATCGGGCTTACGCTGTCGACATAATTTAATTGCGCCAATACTTCAGCGTCGCTCGGTCTGAGCGTTTTGATTTTGTCTGCGTCTTTATCGCCGAAACCCTTGCCTGGAAATATCGTAACGGTATTCGTTCCCACGGATTTTACTTTTTCCATAACTTTATCTTTCGATCCGTTGCCGATCGCCATAACGGAAACAATGGAAACTATGCCGATAACTATGCTTAAGATTGTTAAAAGCGATCGTATTTTGCTGCTCGTTGCGGCTTTAACGGACGATCTGAAACAATCGGACATCTGACGGGCGAAATACCCGGGATCCTTTTTGGCGTTTGATGCTATGTTTTCGTATTGAGCGTATATGTTTGATTCCCGTCTTATGTCCGATACAGCGACGCCGTCTTTAATCTCTATAACTCTGTTGGCGCAGGAGGCTATTTTCTGATCGTGGGTTATTAGAATGATAGTACGCCCGTTTTTATGCAGATTTTTAATGATATCCATAACGCTTTCGCCGCTTTTGCTGTCCAGCGCTCCCGTCGGTTCGTCCGCCAATATAATCTCTGCGTCGTTCATAAGGGCGCGGGCTATGCTGACCCTCTGCTGCTGCCCTCCGGAGAGATGGTTGGGTTTGTTGTCGGCGCGATCGGTAAGCCCGAGATCACCTAAGAGCTTTTTGGATTTTTTATCTCTGGTTTTTCTATCCAGCCCGTAATAGATCGAAGGCAGAGCGATGTTTTCTTTCGCGCTTAAAGCCGGCAGAAGATTGTATCGCTGAAAAACGAAGCCGAACGTCTTGCATCTGAGCTCGGCGAGTTTATTCGCGCTCATATCGGCAACCTCCTCGCCGCTTATCTTATAAGAGCCTTCAGAGGGAACGTCCAGACAGCCTATAACGTTCATCAGCGTCGATTTTCCCGATCCCGACTGCCCTACAATCGCCACAAAATCGCCTTTGTCGATCGTCAGATTTATATCCTTCAGCGCGCAGATTCTGCTCTCTTCGTTTCCGTAAAATTTTTTTACGCCGCTTAACTCAATAATTTTCATGCTCTTACAGCGCGTCCGCGCCTTCGGGAACCTCATCGGCTTTAGCCTCGATCTGCCTAATCGACATTTGACTTATAATCACCTCGTCACCCTCGTTAAGCCCGCTCTTTACCTCTATATACGCGTCGTTTGACAAGCCTGTCGTTATCTCTTTTTCCAGCACGCTTTTATCCGCAAGTGTCATAACGAATTTACGCCCGCCTTTTTCGTTTACGGCGCTTACGGGAATCGCCAGAACGTTTTTGACGCTCTCTATCTCTATTGCGTTCTGCGTCGTCATACCTATGCGGAACTTGCCTTCGTCGTTGGGATATTCGACCCTCGCGTAATAATATATCGCTTGATTCGACTCGCTTACGCCCGTATATTTATCGTTTGTAAGCAAAGTCAGCGCGGGATCGATAGATTTGATTGAGGTTTCATAGGCAGTCTCTTCTGAAAGGATTGAAAATCGTGTTTTTTGTCCCTCTTTGATCTTTAATATGTCGCCTTCTGATATTTCGATCAGTATTTCAACGGCGCTCAAATCGGCGATCTGCGCGATCACCGGGGTTTCAAACGACGCGTTTACCGTCTGCCCCGCCTTTACGGGCAGCGAAACTATTACTCCGTCGATCGGCGCGGTTATAGTCGCGTAGCCAAGATTTTTCTTCGCGTTCTCAAGCGATATTTCGCTCTGTTTTACCAGCGAGATACTTTCAGTTACTTTGCTTCGCGCCGCTTCGTACTCGTTTTCTGTATCTTCGTACTCCCGCTTGGATACGGCGGCGTTTTTAAGCAGCGTTTTCGCGCGATCGTATTTAGACGCCGCCGCTTTCAGCGCGGCTTGCGACGATCTAAGCTGCGCGTTATAACTGCCCAGTTGCGCCGCTATAACTTTTACTTCGTTTTGCTGCGCCGTCGAATCTATTTTTACTATCAGATCGCCCTTTTTCACCCTGTCGCCCATCTTTACGTGTATGGTTTCAATCTGACCAGAAACCTGCGCCCCTACATTTATCATCTCTATCGCGCTCACCTGCCCTACCGCGCTAACCGTTTTTTCTATATCTTTATATCTTGCCTTTTCGGTTACAAACCGCATATCGTCGCCGTTATTGGCTAACGCGAAATAGACGATCAGCGGCGCGGCGATAACAGACGCGATCAGGATTTTCTTATTCATTGCCACTTCTCCTCCCGTCTTCTTTTCAAATATCCCTCCAAGATTTTATTGACGGCGGCGAACGCTTCGCCGATACCTTTTAGTTCTTCTTCGTTAAGAGGCTCAAAGATTCTGAGCGTGTACTTTCGTATGTTCTCGTGAATCCCATCTTTGACCGCGCGCCCGCTTGGGCTTAAAGAGTAATAGGTGTTCCGCCTGTCTTTCTCGTCGATCTCCCTGATGACAAGCCCCTCTTTTTCCATTCGAGCGAGCGCGACGCACATCGACGAGGACGACGCTCCAAACCGCTTCGCAATGTCTTTGAGCCTCGCTCTGCCGCTTCTTTCAAGCGCCTCCAGCAGCGGATAGCGTTTGACGTCCTTCTCGCTGAAGAACAGCTCCATATCTTCCACGAGTTCGTGCATAAGGTCGTGGTTTGCGCCAAACAGATCGACGACTTTTTCCGCGTGATCCACGTTTGTTCCCCCTTTCCGGTCATTTTTTGTCAAAATAATTTTTATGCCGAATAGTTTATCAGAAAAATAATTTAATGCAATAATTATTTATCAAAAAAATGAATTTTAGTGAAAAACGCGCCGCTCTGTTTCCAACATCGGTACGGGCGCGGTCTTTTCCCGAACAAAGACAAAGCGGCGCTACGCCGATCGGCGGAGATCTCTCAGGCGAAAGAGAAGCGTATCTTTAAGAAGCAGCAGATATGAAACGGTAAGCAGAGCGCCGCCCAGTCTGGCGGTCTGCGGATATAAAGGAGCGGCGGCGAGAAGAAGCGCGCCCAGCGCGAAGCAGGTTGTCTGAATCCGTACCGCACCGCCCGGCAATGGATGTATTTTTAGAAGCGCGCCGTAGAAAAACGTGTTTATAAACGAAAGCGCGAAAGCCCCAAATAAAACGATAAAAATCCTCAGAAAAACCTCCGATTCAACAAATATAAACGGAAGAGAAGCAAGTAAAAAGAAAGCGGATATAAACGGATACCATACCGATGGATAACCCGCTGTTTTCCCGCGCGAAAGTGTTAAAAACATCGTAAGAAGCGAGAAGGCAAGAGCACCTAGAGCGACGCATATCTTAGTTGGTAAAAAAATCTCGTAAACAGCGAGAGGAAAGGCGGCGAGCAACGCGAAATAGATCATGGGAAGCGCAATCTTGCAGCAGATATGGGGATAGGGTTTCGCGCCGTACAGAGAAGGCAGAAATTCCCGTGCGCCGCCAATGATCGCAAGCAGCGTCCAACCCGCTATCCCCCATAAAATATGAAGATAGGCAAAAACGCCGCCATCCTCTCCACTGTTTATTCCAAACATAGCGGCGATTAAGAGTCCAAAGAGCGAAGATCGCACAAATAATGTCTGCGTCCTTGCCTCTCTTATATAAAAAAGCCTGTAGATCGTAATGACGGCAAATCCGGACAAAGATAAAAACAAAATCACTTGCGAGCTTTTGAAAAAGCCACAAATCATCAATAGAGAACCGATCGCCAGAGAAAGATATACAACCGCGTAAAAGAAATTCTCCAACACTGCGTTTACGAACGGCGGCAGAACGATATATAAAAAACCGATCAGCGCCATTGTAATAACAGCGACAAATATGATATAGCCAAGCGCAAGAAAACGGCTGGCGAGAAAAACGTCCGAACCAAACCATACAACCATCAAAAAGGCGGTGACGCCAAATGCCGCCGCGCTGAGGATAAAATGCGCGGCGGCAATACCGCGCCGCAAAAACAGATCGCTTTCGGACAAACGGCTACAACCCTATCTGCTTAAAGTGCGCCTGCGGAACCTTGCAGACTGGACAGGCGCCCGGAGCCCTGCCGCCGCGATGAACATAACCGCACACATCGCAAACCCACACCTCCTCTTTATTGCTGGCAAAAAAGCCCTGTTCTCTTAATTTCTGTTCCAGATCAAGATACTTCCTTTCGTGCTCGATCTCTACTTTGCCAATTGCGCTGAAGAGCCTGCCGATCTCGTCATATCCTTCATCCTTGGCGATTTTTGCAAACTCCGGATACATTGTCGTGTGCTCGTATCTTTCGCCGCTGGCAGCTTTGAAGAGATTCGCCGCCGTACTCTCCCACTCATTTCCGCTTGCTATTTTATTGTATGCCGCGAACTCCATTCTCGCGTGGTTATGCTCGTTCAGGGCGAATTCATTGAAAAATTCCGCGATCTGATTGTAACCCTCCCTGCGGGCAATGTCCGCGAAGAAGTTGTATTTATTCCGCGCCTGCGATTCGCCCGCGAACGCTTTGAGCAGATTTACAGGCGTTACCTTCTCGTTCACGACCTCCATCTCCCTGCCGCAGCAGACGAGCGTTCCGCCGCCTACGACCTGTACCTCAACCTCATTGCCGCACTCCGCGCATCTATACAATTGGTACTGTTTCACAAAAAACTCCTTTTTTTACATATCAAACACGGTAGCTTGCCTAAAAAGCATTGAAAAATCAACATCTTTTCAGCGATGGTACGCAAAATTGCGGTTGATAAAGGATGAAACTATGAAAATTCTGGTAACGGGCGCGGCGGGCTTTATCGGCTACCACACTGCCAAGGCGCTGGCGGAGAACGGCGCGAACGAGGTGATTGGGCTTGATAATATCAACGACTACTATGACGTCGCCCTCAAATATGCCCGCTTAAGCGATCTGGGCATAGAAAAGGGGACGGAAATAAGCGCGAAGTATCCCAACCTCAGCTTTGTCAGGGCGGATCTGGCGGATTTTGAGACGCTTAACCGGCTATTTGAGAAACGCCGCTTCAAGCGCGTAATCAATCTGGCGGCGCAGGCGGGAGTACGCCACTCGCTCAAAAATCCGCAGACCTACATAGACAGTAACATCACCGGTTTTTTGAATATTCTGGAATGTTGCAGGCGGCACGCGGTTGATCATCTGATCTACGCCTCCTCCAGCTCCGTATATGGGCTTAACAGCGAAATGCCATTCAGCGAAGAGCAGCGGTTGGACTTCCCCGCGTCGCTGTACGCCTGCACCAAGAAATCCAACGAGCTGATGGCGCACGCTTACAGCCATCTATTCGACATTCCCGCCACCGGTCTCAGGTTTTTTACAGTGTACGGTCCGTGGGGCAGACCCGATATGGCGTGCTTCAAGTTCGCGGAGCAGATTTACGCCGGAGAGCCAATTGAAATATACAACTTCGGCAGAATGAAACGTGATTTTACATACATTGACGATGTAGCAAGGGCGATCGTCGCGCTGATCGATGCGCCGCCCGATCCGATCAATGAAAGTATAACGACATCAAGAGCGAGGAGCCGCGTATTCAATATAGGCAACAACGCTCCCGTCGATCTGATGGAGTTTGTGCGGACGCTGGAGGAGCTGCTGGGCAGAAACGCGCAGAAAATCCTGCTGCCGATGCAGCCGGGAGATGTGCCGGAGACCTACGCCTCGATCGATAGATTGAAGGCGAAAGGGTTATTCGCGCCCGACACCCCGCTGAAAGAGGGGCTGAAAAGATTCGTGGAGTGGTATAAAACCACCTATCAGGAGATCAAGCTGTCAAGGTGATTACCGTTTTACATATCATCACCGGTTTAAATGTGGGCGGCGCCGAAACCACGCTCTGCAAGCTTCTGGAAAATATGGATCGTACGCGCTTCAGAAGCGCCGTGGTCTCTATGCTGCCAGAGGGGGCGCTTGGGCAAAGAGCGCGGGAGGCTGGTGCGGCGCTCTATTCGCTGAATATGAAAAGAGGTCTGCCTGATCCCTTTGCCCTTTTGCGGCTGCGCAGACTGATCAAAGAGCTGCGCCCCGATCTGATACAGACATGGATGTACCACGCCAACCTTATGGGCGCTGTCGCGGCGCGGGGGCTAAAAATACCGCTGTTTTGGAATATAATGCATTTCAATCTGGACAAAAATGTCAACAAACCAATGACAAGAATCATCGTGAAACTGTGCGCTCTGCTTCTGAAATCCGTTCCACAGAAGATCGTCTATTGCGCCCAAAGATCGGCGGAGGTACATGCAAAAATCGGCTACGACAACGCGCGCGCAACGGTGATTCCAAACGGCTTTGACACCGATCTGTTCAAACCCGATCAAAGGGCTGGCAAAGAGTTCAGAGAGGAACTGAGCGCCGCGGACGGCTGCCTGCTCATAGGCGTAATCGGCAGATTTGATCCGCAAAAGGATCACAACAATCTCTTTCGCGCCGCCGATTTGATCGTAAAAGAGCTGCCAACGGCGCGCTTTGTCCTGTGCGGCGACGGCATAATCCCGCAAAACGGCGCTCTTGCCGCGATGATAGGCAAGGGCATAAAGCCGCTGGTTCATCTGCTGGGGCGAAGGATGGATCTGCCCAAAATATACGCCGCGCTCGATCTGCTCGTTCTGCCTTCCATAGGCGAAGCGTTTCCAAGCGTAGTCGGCGAAGCAATGTCCTGCGGCGTTCCCTGTGTGGTAACCGATGTGGGCGACTGCGCTAGGATCGTCGGTTCCACCGGAATATCGGTAAAGCCAGGCGATCCGGCTCTGCTTGCCGAAGCGATCAAAAAGATGGCGTTGCTTCCCCAGAAAAAAAGAAAGGAACTTGGGGAAAAAGCGAGAGAACGGATTAAGGAGCACTACGACATACGCCTGATAACAGATATGTACGAAGATCTATACCAATCGGCGGTTTAATCCGCTGCCACCCTGTACGCCAGACGCTTTCCAAAAAGCATCGGAACAACGCCGTCACACTCATTTTCAACCGTCTGCGGCGCATCCTCAATCGTTACCGTTTTATGAGGCAGGTTGAGGTTATAAATGCGCTTTGCGTTCTGACCGACAAAACGCCGCAAACACCCCGCGCTTGAATGTTCCATAAACAGCCTTGTCAGCTCCGGCAGCAGCACCGGCGCGGAGAAGACGCCTGCTGCCGCGCCCGCCCGCTCTTTGCAGCCTCTGTAATGCGGGGCGCTGTCGCTGCCGAACATCGTCTTTTCGTGCGCCGAAAACGCCAGCCTGCGCAGCGCCGCGCGATCAGCGGCGGTTTTCACAATTGGTTTGCAGAAAAGATGCGGATTAAGCCTGCCGCCCAGCAGATCGTCCAGCGTAAAAAGCAGGTGATGAAGCGTGATTGTGGCGTAGAGATTTTTATGCCTGTCCAGCAGATTCGCCAAAACCTCCGTACTGATATGCTCCATTACGATCTTCAGCTTCGGGTATGTTTTCGCCAGCCGCTCGTAGATCGGCGCGAATTCGCCCTCGCGCAGCAGCACCTCCCCATCCGTTTCGCCGTGCACCAGCAGCGCATCGCCTCTCTCCTCCATCAAGCCAAAAAGTGCGCCGTATTCGTCAAGCGAAACAGCGCCGCCAGCCGAATTGGTCGTAACCCCTCTGGGATAGAGCTTCACGGTAAAGGCGCGATCCCCGTGCCTTTTAATCTCCTCTTCCGTCTTTTCGTTGAGAAACAGCGCGACGATCGGCTCGAAATCGCGGCTTAACTCCTGTATCTGCGCCTTGTAGCGCTCCATCGCCTCAAACGTGTCGATCGGCTTTGAAAGGTTGGGCATTACCACTGCCCCCGCGAACATCCGCGTGGCGAACCGCGTTGTCGTTTTAAGCATATCGCCCTCTCTCAGGTGGAGATGAGCGTCAAATGGAGAATTGATTGTCAGGCGCATTTGAAAGCATCCTGTAAACGGCGTTTGTCGCCTCAACAAAGCCGTGCAGCGAACCGCAGTCGTAGCGCGTGCCCTTGAAGCGGTAGGCAAGCACGCCGCCCTTTTCCGCCTGAACGTTCAGCGCGTCGGTAAGCTGTATCTCGCCGCCGCTGCCCGGTTTTATATGTTTTAAGATGGCAAATATATCCTCCGTCAGAATGTAGCGCCCGATCACGGCTAACGTTGAATCGGTGCTTCCGCTGGCGGGCTTCTCTATCATTCTGTTTACGCGCACCAGATTGTCGCCGATCTCCTCACCCAGCACGATCCCATAAGAGGAAATTTCGCTTTGCGGCACGTCCATAACCGCCACGATCGATTGGCGCTTCTTGCTGAAGACAGCCTTCATCTGCGACAGAACGCCCTCCCCCTCGCCAAAGCAGAGATCATCCGCAAGCACAACGGCGAAAGGTTCGGCTCCGATAAGGCTCTCGCCTGTCAGTACCGCGTGCCCCAAGCCTTTCATTTCGTGCTGGCGAACATAGATGAATTCGCAGCGATCTATGATCCGCCGTATGTCCGCAAGCCGCTTTTCCTTGATCGTGCCTTTGATCTGGTGCTCCAGTTCATAGCTGATGTCGAAGTGGTTTTCAAGCGTGTATTTTCCGCGCCCTGTTACGACGGCGAGCATATAGATCGACGCCTCCATAGCCTCCTCCACGCCGTATTGAATCAACGGTTTCGTGCATACAGGCAGCATCTCCTTAGGCAGCACTTTGGTTGCCGGCAGAAAGCGCGTCCCGTAACCGGCGGCTGGGAAAAGACATTTCCTGATCATTTGGCGCGCTCCTTCGCATGACGATCAAGCCACACCATAATGCCTTTCTGCGCATGCAGGCGGTTTTCCGCCTCCAGAAAAATCGTGTCACTGTGCGCCTCAAAGAGCTTGTCGCTCACCTCCTCGCCTCTGTGCGCGGGCAGGCAGTGCAGCAGCGCGGCGTTCTTGTCGGCAAGGGAAAAGAGCTCGTCGTCAAGCCCAAACCCTTTGAAATCATTAAGCCTTTTTTCATTCTGCGCTTCCTGCCCCATACTTGTCCAAACGTCGGTAAAGACGGCGTTCGCGCTTCTTATCATCTCTTTTGGATCGTTGCCGAAGCGCAGTTTTGCGCCGCTTTCCTTCGCAAAGCCCCATGCGGTTTCGATCCATCGGGAAGCGATCTCATACCCCTTTGGAGTGGCGATCCTAAGCTCAAACCCCAGTTTGGAGGCAAGCATCAGCAAGCTGTTCGCCATATTGTTCCCATCACCGATCCACGTAACAATCGGATCTTTGTCCAGCCCCAGCTCCTGAAGTGTCATAAAATCCGCCATAAGCTGCGCGGGGTGGAAGTCGTCGCTAAGTCCGTTGATCACCGGTACGAGGCTGTGCGTGGCAAATTCCTCCAGACGCGAGTGAGCGAAAGTGCGGATCATCACCATATCCACCATTCTGCTGATCACCCGCGCCGTATCTTTCATCGGCTCGCCGCGCCCAAGCTGGATATCCTTCGAGGAGAGAAAAAGCGGGTGCATACCAAGTTGCGCCGCGCCCATTTCAAAGCTTACCCTGGTACGGGTGGAGCTTTTTTCAAAGATCATAGCGAGGCTTTTCGCGCGCATTTTTGGGCGGAGAGCGCCGCTTTTTATCGCGCGCGCAATCGCTAAAATCTCCAGTATCTCCTCTTTTGTCATATCCTTGAGACTTAAAAAATGGCGCACACGTATCTTTCGTCGATCAGCCTGCACACCTCCCGCGCGTGGTAGGTGATAATTATATCCGCTCCCGCCCGCTTAAACCCGATCATAATCTCCGTCAGCGCACGGTTGTAATCCATAAACGCCGCCGCCTTTTTCAGCATAGAGTACTCCCCGCTGACATTATAGACCGCAATTGGCAAAGACGTGTTTTCGCGCAGCGTCCGTACAATGTCAAGGTAGGCAAGCGCCGGCTTCACCATCAGAATATCCGCGCCCTGCTCCTCGTCCTCCAGACTTTCCGCAATCGCCTCCCTCGCGTTTGCCGGACTCATCTGATAACTCTTTCTGTCGCCGAATCCCGGCGCGCTCCCAGCCGCGTCCCTGAACGGACCGTAAAAGCCGCTGGCAAATTTGGCGGAGTAGCTCATAATCGGCAGATTGACAAAGCCCGCGCCGTCCAGCGCTACGCGCAAAGAGGCAACGGCGCCGTCCATCATTCCAGACGGCGCTATGCAGTCGGCGCCGGCTTCGGCGTGAATAAGCGCCTGTTTTGCCAGCAGTTCAAGCGTAGCGTCGTTATCCACAAGTCCCGTTTTCGGATCGACGATCCCGCAATGCCCGTGATCGGTATATTCGCAGAAGCATAGATCGGTAAAGATCAGCATATTGCCCAATTCCGCCTTCAAAGCGCGGATCGCCTCGGCGATAATTCCGTGTTCGCTCAAAGCGTCGCTGCCAACGCTGTCCTTAACCTCCGGAATGCCGAAGAGCAGAACCGCTCGAACGCCATCGGCGTACGCCGCCTTCGCCTCAACGATCATCTCGTCAATGGAAAGCTGAAAAACATCCGGCATTGAGGCTATCCCGCGGCGTACGCCGCCGCCGCAGGTTACAAACAGCGGATAGATCAAATCTTCCTTTAAAAGCATGTTCTCCCGTACCAGAGATCGCATATTTCCGCTTAACCGCAACCGTCTAAAACGTCTGAACATTGTTTGTCCTTTGAAAAGAGGTTATTCTACCGCCTCCTGCTAAAATCCCGCCTTATGAACGTTGAAATTTCCGAAACAGCCACTCTGCCAACCCGACACGGCATATTCATCGCACAGGCGTTCAGAGAAGCGGACAAGGATCATCTGCTTATCAAAACTAAGCGGATGGATTGCGCCGCGCCGCTTGTACGCATACACAGCGAGTGCCTTACGGGCGACGCGCTTTTCAGCCGCAAATGCGACTGCGGAGAGCAGTTGAGCATAGCGATGAGGATGATCGCCAAAGAGGGGTGCGGCGCAATCCTATATCTACGCCAGGAGGGGCGGAGCATTGGGCTGTTTAACAAGATCAATGCCTATGCCCTGCAAGATCGGGGATTCGACACGATCGAGGCGAACCACCAGCTTGGCTTCAAAGCGGACGAGCGCACTTACGAGATTGCCGAGTATATGATGGAGTATTTGGGGCTTAAAGCGATCAGACTGCTGACCAACAATCCAGCGAAGATCGAGAGTTTCACAAAGGTGGAGATCGTAGAACGGGTGCCGCTGATCGTCAAACCGAACAGATACAACAAGGACTATTTAAAGGTGAAAAAAGAAAAGGGCGGGCATCTGCTATGAACCGCCTCAAAGAGAGAGTGCTTGCGAACCGCCTGATTTTGAGCAAGGAGTTCTACGATCAGGCGGGACAGTTTGCACGCATGCTGCTGAGGTGGGGACGCATACACAACATCACGGGAGCGAAAAATGAAAAGGAGATAGCCGCTCACATCTTCGATTCCCTCTTTCCGCTGACCTTTCTGGAGGACTTTCAAAGCGCTCTGGACATTGGCAGCGGCGCGGGATTCCCCGCACTGGTGCTCTCTATGGCAAAGCCGCGTGCCCATTTCACGCTTGTCGAGCCGCTGGCGAAAAGAGCCGCCTTCTTGCAGTTTGCGGCGAATACGCTGCGGCTGGAAAATGTAACGGTGCTGGATCGAAGAGTAGAACAGGCGCCTCCCGTCGCGTATGATCTGATTACCTCGCGCGCCGTAGGGAGCGCGAAGATGGTGCGCGATCTGGCAAGACCGTTTATGGGAGAGCGCTCAACGCTTTTGCTGTATAAAGGCGGGAACACCGCGCGGGAGGCGCAAACAATCGGCGCGAAAACCATATCTGCGCCGCACGCGTCATATCTGTTGTACGAACCGCGCGCAAAGGAGGCGTATTGACGAGATTTTTAGTACTGTTCGTCTTGTTTTTCGCGTTTTTTTACTGGCTCTTTCGCAAAATAGGCGGGAAAAAAGAGAACAAAGAGGTGGTCGATACGATCAAATGCGAGCGTTGCGGCGTTTACGCGGCGCGAAGCGAGGCAGTCGTGAAGGGGGGAAGATGCTACTGCTCCAAAGAATGCGCGGAGAGGAAAGGGTGATTTTTATAGGGATAAACCCCGCGATCGACGCGGAAAGGGACGTCGTTTTCTGCAAAAACAAAAAAGACGCGGCGGAAGCGAAGGCGGGATCGCTCGCGGTGATGAAATTTGACGAGAGCGATCTGGAGTTTTATGTCAAATCGGGAATTCCTATGGCTGTTGAAGTTGCCGGAGCGCGGGATTTTCTGCTTTTGGCGGCTACCCGCGCAAAATACGCGATCGCGGAGATTGAGCTGGCAAAAACGCTTCAGAAGATTGCCGATCGCTACGTTATGGATATTAAGGTGCTGGCAATGTCAAACGACATAACGGCGGCGGCGGAAGCGGGTATCGACGGGATTTTCGCTTCGGCGCAAGAAAAACGCGGATAAAACGCGGCGACATGAAACTCCCGCGGAAAAATGTCGTAATGTTCCGCTTTATTGATCGCGAACTTGAAGAGCCGGCTCTCTGAAAGACGTTTTACGCTGTCCTGATATTTCTTTGTTATACAATAACCCGAAATCTTAATTCTGAGGAAAAAATGGCGAATGCAGCAAAAATATTAGCTGTCTCCTGTCCGGCGCGGTTTTTGCTTTTGGCGCAAACAGCGCCGAAGAGGCTTTTGAACTTGGCAATGCTGCCGGCAAACAAGGCAATTATCAGGAAGCCGTCAGGCAATATACGCAGGCGATTAAAAATAAATCAGACTTTTTTGAATCCTACAATAACCGTGGGAATATCTATTTTAATTTAGGCGCTTATAAAAAGCGCTTGCGGATTATAGTAAAACTATTGAATTTAATCCGAACGACGCGTTTGTCTACAACAATCGCGGACTTGCTTATCTTTATTCAGGCGACGCTAAAAAGGCTATCGCGGATTATGATATGGCGATTAAACTTGACCCGAAATATGCAAGCGCTTACTATAACCGGGGAAACGCTTATCTTGATTCGGATACAGATAAGGCGATTGTCAACTGCGCGCAGGCGATTAAACTTAACGCAAGCTATTCGAACGCTTACAACTGCCGCGGAAATGCCTACTTTAATTTAAAAGACACAAAGAAGGCTGATTACAATATGGCGATTAAATCAGATCCAAATTCGGCGGAAGCCTATAATAACCGCGGGAATACTTACGCGGTTTTGGAGGATTATAAAAAAGCCGTTGTCGATTATATAAAAGCAATCAGCCTCAAGCATGATTACGCTGAAGCTTATGCGAATCGCGGAAAAGACGCGCGCAAAGCATGCGAACTCGGCAGCTGCGATTTGCTGCAGAAAATAGCGGATATCTTTTAAAAATAAATTTTATTAAGCGCCTGCGCCTATAAACTCAAGCGACATATGACGCGCAGCGTTAAAGGCGCGTCGACGGGATCTCGGAGGGCGATTTCCTATTTTTTAGATAGAAGCATAGCCGCCACCACCAGTTAAACCGCGAAAACCAGACAAAGCGCCCTTTTTTATAGTATCGCCGCTGAAGACGACGGCGCACCGTCAGCCAGTAGCGGATTTGAACCATTCGCGCCAAAAACGAAAAAGGAGACCGTAAGGGCGGCTTCCTGTTGTTGAGAAAATTAAATCCATCAATGATAAGCAGACTGTAGCGGTGTTTTCTGGCGGGCGGCGCGGCCCCCGCCGCCCCCCCCCGGCGCGGCGCGCGGCGCGCGGAACGGGCTAATGAGAAGCCGT
>JAITRJ010000037.1 GCA_031288475.1 Helicobacteraceae bacterium
AACTGCGCGGAATCCTCAATTGCCGTTCTGAAACTTATGTCGTTGTTTTCAAGGAAACTGCCCAGAATGTTCCTGCCCATCTGGAGGTTGGCGTAATGCCCAAGCTCGTTATCCTCCGCACCCGGCGGGCATAGCCACGACTTCGCCGTCTTTGTTTTTGGTTCGTCTCCAGAAACGATCCATTCTTTCCGAATCCCCGATATCGTTTCGCCAAAGCCGTGTTGCGGTTTTGGCGGTTGACTTTTAGGGGCGGGACGATATAGTTTCGATCAGGATCGGGACGAGAGCACCGCGTTCCCGTTTTCACGCGGGAGAACCGCTTTGGACCTGATGCTTTGCGGTCTACCACTCTTCGTCCATAGCAACTCTTCCGTCAGTCTTCCCCTATATTTATACATATCGTAGAAGTTTATGTTGCCCCTACCCGTTTTACCTCTCCTATAAACAATCGCGCTATGGATTATACGCAAGTTAAACGATCTTAAACGGGTAGCAAAAGGCGCAAAAAATATAGCGATAGCTGTCCCTAAATTAAAAGCCAGCGCGCAACTAACGGCGTTTAGCGGCAAACCGGCGCGCCATAAGCCGCTTGTTTAAGCGGGAAGGGGGAGGGTTAGGCGCATTTGCCCCGCAAACACGACAAAGCGGGGCGCGGTAAAAGCGCGCTAGATTTTACCGGCGCTTCCTAAGGTTTTCATTCGCTCGATCAGCATCGCTGTAACGGCGGCGCGGGCGGGCTTGAAATAGTTGCGTGGATCGATTTCGCTCGGATTTTCCTTGACCACCTTGCGCACCTGCGCCATAAACGCGATTCTCAGATCGGTGTCGGTATTTACCTTATTGATTCCGCCTTTAATAGCCTGCTCAAGAAAGTTCGCGGGAACGCCCTTCGAACCTTTGAGATCGCCTCCCGTTTGTTCAAACGACGCACGGACATCGTCTGGAATCGAGCTTGCGCCATGCAACACCAGCGGAATGCCCGTACGCCGTTTAACCTCTTTGAGCAGCTCAAACTCCAGCTTCGGTTCGCCCTTGAACTTAAACGCGCCATGGCTTGTGCCGATCGCGGGCGCGAGATAATCTACGCCGCTTTCCCTGACGAACTTTTCGGCTTCATCGGGATCGACCAGCGAGGCGTTTTTACCCTCTACAACGATATTGTCCTCGATTCCCATCAGCCGCCCAAGCTCCGCCTCTACGCCCACGTTCGCCGCGCGCGCTACGCGGACGACTTCTTTGGTAATCGCTAGATTTTCATCAAAGCTATGATGCGAAGCGTCGATCATAACGCTGGTAAAACCGTGAGCGATCGCGTGAACGCAGGATTCAAGCGACGTTCCGTGATCAAGGTTAAGCGCGACGGGAATATGCGGATATTTTTCGCTAAGCGTTTTAACGATCGCATAAAGCATATCCGCGCCCGCATATTTGACCGCACCCTCGCTGCACTGAACGATAATCGGCGAAACCGCCTCGTTTGCCGCCTCGAAGATCGCCTGCGCGATCTCCATATTGTTGAAATTAAACGCGCCGACTGCGTAACCGCCCTCGCACGCTTTTCGCAATAGTTTCGCGCCGCTAATCAGCATAGCCGCTCCTTATTTGGGATAGGTGATCGCGGCTTTCTTCTTCAGGTCCGAAACGATCTGTTCGATCTTCGTTTCAAGTTTCTTCATTTTTGCCGCGTTCTTCATCTGTTCCGCCACGTTTTCGTAGGGAACTACGCCTGCTGGTCTTTTATCCACCAGATAGATGATGTGGTAGCCAAAGTTGCTTTTAACCGGCTGTTTGCTCAACTCTCCTTTTTTCAGCGCGAACGCCGCGTCCGAAAACTCTTTGACCATCTGTTTGTGCTGGAAGTAGCCAAGATCGCCGCCGTTTTGCGCGCTTGACGCATCTATAGAGCTTGATTTGGCAATCTCCCTGAACGCCGTTTCGCGAGCAGAGGCTTTTTTGCCGTTCAGCTCTTTGATGATTTCTTTAGCTCTGGCTTCAGAGGACTCATCAAGCAGAATGTGCAGCGCGTGCACTTGTTCGGGCTGCTCCTGGAAACGTGCCTTGTTATCGTTGTAAAACGCTTTGGCTTCCTTATCGCTTACGCTTAGCGCGTCCAGCATATTTTTTATCCATAGATTAACCGCCAGATTTTCCTTTGCCATTTCAAGCGCTATTTTGTAATCGGCGTTCCCTTCAATTCCATCTTTTCGCGCCTGCTGTGATAGAAGCCTGCGATCGATCACTTCGTCAAGCACCTTCTTTTTATCTTCGTCGCTAAGCTGCTCGTAGGTCAGCGGCTGCTGCGACTGCGACAGCAAAGCGTTGATTTCCTCGCTTGTGATCGTCTCGCCGTTTATCGTCGCTAAAACCGCCGCGCCCGCCAGACTCGCGCATAGCGCGAAAACACAAGCCGCCCTCAAAAATTGCGCCATCGTAACTCCTTGATCTTTTTAGATATCGTACCATAAATTAGCGATTTAGCGATGAGATCGTCGGATTTGGCTAGTTTTTTGCTTTCATAATTTATGAATTTGAGTTTTGAGGAGACATTAATGAGTTCACTTTCCGTTTTCGATCCAGCGCGCACGGTGCTGGAGTTTCTTTCGATTCAAGCCGAGCGAATCGGCGACAGACAGCTTGACATAGAGCTTGTTCACTCAAAAAGGACGCTCAGGGTAGCGCGGCTGGTGGTGGATATGGAGGCGCGCAAGGCGTTTTACGCGACCGAAAAGAAAGGCGCCCTTACCGAATTTTCCCGCGAACTGCTTTTCGACATCGGCGGGGTGAAGGTAGTCTAATCGGGCGGAGCCCCATATTTTTCAGAAGATCGCGCCGATTCTCTCCACGTCTTCCCAGTTTATGGAGTCGTGGCGGCGCAGGATTCGCGCGGTGTAACGGGCAAAAAGATCAGTCTCTATATTTACCGATCTGCCAGCCGCGTATCCAGCTATAAGCGTGTTTGTCAGCGTGTGCGGGACGATTGTAAGGCGGAAGCGGTCGGCGAACGTTTCGCTTACCGTCAGACTGACGCCATCAATTGCGATCGATCCTTTGGGCGCGATCAGCGTCAAAGCTTCCTTTCTAACTGCAATAAACAGATCAATCGATTTTTCTCTCTTAATGATATTGGACACTTTCCCTACATAGTCTATATGCCCTTGAACAAAATGTCCTTCGATTCGTCCGTTAAACTGCAATGCCGGTTCCACGTGTACTTTTCCGCGCAGATTTTCTAGCGCGATCGCTGCTGCTGTTTCGTGCGAAACATCCGCCGTGAAGCCTTTGTTAGAAAGTGCTGTCACTGTCAAACACGCGCCGTTTACCGCTATGCTGTCGCCAACCTGCGGGCGATAGCGAGCCAACAGTTCCAGCCTCCCATTATTAAATGATCGAGCCTCCGCGATCTCACGTATTAAACCTGTAAACACGACTCTCCTTTATACCATACCTGCTTCAAATCGCTGTTCAGCGTCGTTTTAACGGCTATTGTCCCGCTTCTTAAACCAGAATTCGCCGCGAATGGGTGCGCGTAGAGCAAAAAGCCGGCACGGCGCATATTTTGTCGCGCCTTTGCCGATGCTGAATAGGTTGTAATTACACCGCTGTCCTCCAGCAGATTAAACAGATCGAGAAAATATTCACTGCTCCACAGCGAAGGGTTTTTCATAATAGAAAATGGATCATGATAAATAATATCAAACCGTCGTTTCATATTTTTTACATATTCTGCTGCATCTTTTATTACTATCTCTATATTAAACTTCTTATCTTCGTATCGAAGCGTTTTTATAAGCGATCTTTTTATGTGATCAACCTCTTTTATCTCCTCTGGATGGCAAAAATCGTCCAACGAGGTTATAAGCCGCCGATCCAGCTCCGGAGCGACGATCTCGCATTTGCCCCCAAAGCCCAGACGGGTTAGTTCCAAAACGGTGCAAAGCGTGTTGTAGCCAAGTCCGAAACAAACATCCAGCACTTTTACGCTTCTTCGCTCCGCCGCGCCGATGAGATTAAGGGCGGGACGTATATGTTTTTCATAGGTCTCCCTCAGCGCGCCCTCGCCCACGCTGTGATAATGCTCGCCTGCCTCTGAATTAAAGAGCGTCAGGCTACCGTCGGCTGTTTTCGCGATCTGCATTTTAGATAAAAGACAAGCGACGCCGTGAACATCAGCGCCGAAAGCAACTGCCCCATAGTAAGCCATCCAAAGGCAATAAAGCCAAGCTGCTCATCAGGCTGCCGCCAGAGCTCCGCCGTAAACCGCGCGGCGGCGTACAGCATCGCGTATGTAAAAGCCATCTGCCCGTCAAACTTGCGCCGTTTGTAGAGAAAAGTCATCACGGCAAAGAGGAGCAGACCTTCCAGAAACGCTTCGTAGAGCGCCGACGGGTGGCGCAAAACGCCGTTTACCCGCACGCCCCACGCCACATCAGTAACGCGCCCCGGCAGTTCGGCGTTAAGGAAGTTGCCCACGCGCCCAAACATATAGCCCGCTGATCCCGCGACAGCCGCCAGATCGAGAAGCCGCCAGATCGAGAAGCCGCGCCGCGCCGCAAAAATAAAGAGCGCAGCAATCACTCCCACAACCCCGCCGTGATAGCTAAGCCCGCTGATGCCGACAAATTCGCCGTTTTGAAAAGGGTTGAAAATCTGCCATGGGTGAGAGAGCATATAGAGCGTATCACCGTAGAAAAAGACGTAGCCCAGCCGCGTTCCCAGAATGATACCGACGATAAAGTACAGAAAAAGCGCTTCGTAATCCGTAGCTTTCATAGGCTGCCAGTCGCCGCGCTTTACCATTCTGCGCCCCCAGAGATAGCCGATCGTAAGCGCGGTTACAAACATCAAGCCGTACCAGCGCAGAGCGAAACCGCCGATACTGAATATCACCGGATCGTGCCAGCCGTAGAAGTTCTGCCAGTTTTCAAACGACATTTTTCTGCTCCCGTAGATTTTTGGCGATCAGCTCCAGCGGGTGGGCGAACAACGCGGAGGAGCCGATCGCTGCGAGCGCGTTAGATATCTGCATTCCGCACGCGCCGCACTCGGCGCTTACCACGTCCGCGCCGGTTTTGGCGATCATTTCCGCTTTCGGTAAGCCCGCCTTAAACGCCAGATCGTAGCGTTCGCTCTGCGTGGTAACGCCGCCAAACCCGCAGCATCTGTTCGGATCGCTCATTTCCACGATCTCGTTGGTTTTTGCCAGAAATGCCCTCGGTTCTCTGAAAACCCCCTGCGTTTTGCGGGCGTGGCAGGGATCGTGATATGTTACGACGCCTTCTCCCTTCCTGCCATCCAGCAAATCCAGCAAATCGGTGTTGTTGTAAAGCCACTTTGAGGCAATAAAGCACTTGAAGGCGATTCGTCTGGCGCGCCCCTGCCACTCCGGTTCGCCCTCTAGCGCGTGGGGCCAGTCGTTAATGATCATATTGGAGCAGGTCGCATCTGGTATCAAAATCGCCTCCACCGCGTCGATAAAAAGCTCAAAATACTCAATGTTGTATTTGATCAGCCACTTTGTCGTCTTCATATCGCCCGTAAAATAGCTCGGAGCGCCGCAGCATAGCTGATCCTTTGCCAGAAAAGCGTTGATCTTCAGCCTCTTTAATATGTACAACAGGCTGTCGCCCACGCCGGTGTAGGTGTAATTCGCCATACAGCCGATAAAGATTGCCACCTCTTTTCTGCCCTCGAATATCATCTTTTCGGGATAGCTGTTTAAGAATGTCCGTGCCTTAAGCGGCGGTAGCATACGGTTTTTCTTTATAAACGGCATTGTAAAGCGCGCGCGCATTCCGTTTTGTTCTGCTCCAAACGCACATCCCTTCACAACAAAGCCTAGCTTTGCGAAAAAGTCCATAGCCGTCCTGTTTGTAAGCATGGCAAAGACGATCCGCTTAAACCACGCAATGCCGTACTTTTTTGCCGCCTGCGCGCGGATATTCTCGATCAGCAGATCGGTGGGAATGCCGGAGGGACAGATCGCTACGCAACTTGTACATAAAAAGCACGTTTCAAAGATCTTTTTCAACTCTTTGTTCATCCCCAGCGATCCATTCTGAAGAGAAGCGAGCAGATGAATAAACCCGCGCGGACTTGTCGTTTCGTCACGGCTGACCTGATGGATCGTGCAGGAAGGAATACATTTGCCGCACTTTACGCACTCGGTTGCAAACGCGTTAAAATCAAAATCTGTCTTCATTATCACGCGGATTTTACAACAACGAGTTAAAATCCGGCAAAAAGGATCGCGCGTTTTCCAATTTCAGATCTTCGCCGGTTTCAAAGACATCCGCCATACCGTTACCGATTGCGGCGATGGCGATATGCGTGATCAGGCAAACAGAGACTCCGTTTCCAAGCGGCTGGAAATTGATCGGCTTGTCGTCGCCAAACAGGTTCATGGCAGCGATGTGGTTCTGATTGACACCGCACCGCGCGAGCCGAAAGTCTGCGACGCCATGATCGCCGACAAGGCTGATCTGCCGCTGACGATACTTACTGCCGATTGCGTTCCAATACTCCTCTTTGACCCCAAAACAAGGTCGATCGGCGTGGCGCACGCGGGCTGGCGCGGCTCGGCGGCTATGATCGCCGTAAAAACTGTTCGGGCAATGACGAAGCGTTTTGGTGCAAAGCCTGACGATTTGATCGCCGGGATAGGCCCGTCAATCTGCGACGGCTGCTACCACGTTGGCGACGAGGTGATTACCACGTGGGGAAAACTGGATAAGGAGTTTCGGCCAGCGCTGAAATCGCGGCGCGGCGCAGAATCTAAAACGCGTCTGCAAAGACGTCAAAAGACGTCAAAAGAATACTTTCTTCATCTTCAGCTCGCAAACCGCCTGATGCTGCGAAGCGTTGGGGTGAACGAAAAAAATATAGAGACGATAAGTTTCTGTACGTATGAAACCACCTCTCTTTTTTCTTACCGCCGCGACAGCGGCTGCGGACGTTTCGCGTCCGTTATCGCGCTGGTTTGACACGCGCCACTTTGCACAGCGGAATAAGGCTGAGGACGGCTTACATGATAAAACTTGTGTAAAGCTGCCAGACACAGAGCAAAACACAAGCGGCGAATGCCATTTTTACCTTTTGCAATCTAGCGGACTGAGAATATCCAGGTTCCGCTGCAAAATCAACTTTTCCGGTTGAGGAGATAAATATAACAGCACACGGAGCTTATTCTATAATACGGCGTAACGCTTTATTTTACAAACGATTACATGAAAACGGATACAAAAACGGTCTATTTCGAAGAGGGCGACAGTCTGGAAATAGGCGGCTTGACAACCGACATCGTATACATAAAAGATAAAAATGGCAAAGAGAAGTTTTCTATCCCGTATCTGGCGTTATTTTCACCAGATATTTTCATCGCGTTTTTATCAAGCAAGATAGAGTTTAAACAGAAATAGTAACGCTTGGGCGCGCGGTGGTTTAGAAAAGGTTGTATTATCGCGCTCTATCTTTACGCTGTTATGTTCCATAAGCCTTGAATAACGCCGCACGGCTGTTTAAAAGTATGTTATCATTTCGAATTTGCTAATGATAAGGAGATATTAATGAACCTCGTTTTTGAAAATTCATCCCAAAGCTTGGATGAGGCGGACTTCGAATATTTGAGTAAAATAATTGGTAGGAATTTACCCAAGGATTTGAAAGATATATATTCGTCATTGAATGGAGGGGAGATTGAGAATGAGCGCGTTGTTTTCTTGTCGCAATTGAATGACAGCGAGTGTGGCTTGGATAAATTTCTCCATATAAGATATAAAAGATATGATGATGATTCAACAATTGAAGATAGCTATTTATTTTACGCAAAGAAAGGTTTTATTCCAGTTGATTTTTTGCCATTTGCTATTGATGGTGGAGGATTTCCATTTTGTTATGACCTAAATACTGGAAACATCGTTTTTTGCAACATAGAGCATTTTTCGCCAGACTTTTCATACATAGAAATAATTAGTAATTCATTAAGCGAAGTCATTTCGAATTTGATGACTAGAGATGAAGCTTATGGCGATGAATAGGAATTGTCCCGCGCAAGCGTATAATTCGAAAAGCGCCGCTTTCTCTGTTTTCTGCGCCGCAAGCGAGCGCGATCGGCAGAATCCGTCGAGGGAAATACGCGGTTCTTTGCCGCATTCTATCTATAATGTCAGGACAGTTTTCAGTGTGGGCGTTTTTAGCGTTCATTCCGGCGGCGTAAAGCTTGCTCGACGCCTTCGTCTCTGGAAACGACAACATTTGCAAGGAAGCCGATGTGAAAAAATTTGTCAGCGTTATTCTGGGCAGCAAAAGCGACTTCGAGGCGATGGAAGGGTGTGTCAAAACCTTGAAACGCTTTGATGTGCCGTATGAGTTAATCGTAGCCAGCGCGCACCGTTCGCCGAAACGCGTAAGCGCTTACGTGCAATCAAGCGGCGCAGCGGCGTATATCTGCGCGGCGGGGATGGCAGCGCACCTTGCAGGGACTGTGAAAGCGCTGACGATCAAACCAGTTATCGGCGTTCCGATCGCAAGCGGCGCGCTGAACGGAATCGACGCATTATACAGCACCGTGCAGATGCCGTCGAAAGCGCCGGTTGCGACGGTCGCGGTGGGCGGAGCGGTAAATGCCGCTTATCTGGCAATTGAAATTTTGGCGTTAAACGACGTTGTTTTGGCTCAAAAACTGCTTGACGAACGCGTTTTAACAGAAAAAGAAGTGGAGTCCGATTCGGCTTCGATTGAGACTCTGCTGCGAGGGGGCGAATAATGGGTGAATGGGTTAGCGTAGACGAGTTTGCAAAGCTGGTGGGGAAAAAACCACAAGACGTTGAAAGGCTTTGCGAAGAGAATAAAATTGTAAGCAAGATGGAGGATGGCAAAAGGATGATCGAGAGTAAAAGCGGCATAAGCCTGCTGCTGCCAAAGCGGCTGGAAGCGGACATTATTTTTGATGGCAGCGCGCTGACTTTTGTGGAGAAGACGGTCGGAACGATACTCTCTATGCACGAAAAAGTGATCGGTGCGAAAGACGAGACGCTTGCGGCGCTGAAAAACGAAAACCGCTTTTTGCAGGAGGGAGTGCTGGCGATGCAGGAGCTTTACGATGAGGATCGAAAGACTATCGAAACATTGAGCAAGCAGCTTGCGGTCGCGCAGGAGGAACTAGAGTTCGTCAAGCGCAAATATAAACTGATGTGGGGCAAGGCGATAGAGAAAGCCGCCGAGAAAAAGCCGTGACCGCCAAGGGAAACAAGATGATTTTCTTTAGCGATCTGCTTTTAAAACTACAGACATTCTGGAGGGATCAGGGTTGCGCGATCATGCAACCTTACGATTTACCCGCGGGCGCGGGGACTTTTCATCCAGCCACGTTGTTAAGAAGCCTCGATTCCAAACCGTGGAGCGCAGCGTATGTCGCCCCAAGCCGCCGCCCCACCGACGGGCGCTACGGCGAAAATCCTAACCGGCTCAGCGCGTACTATCAGTTTCAGGTTTTGATCAAGCCTTCGCCCGATAACATTCAGACGCTTTATTTAAAGAGTCTTGAGCATTTGGGGCTGAATCTCAAAAATCACGACATTCGTTTTGTTGAAGACAATTGGGAATCGCCGACGCTGGGCGCGTGGGGACTAGGCTGGGAAGTTTGGCTGGACGGAATGGAGGTAACGCAATTTACCTATTTCCAGCAGGTGGGCGGTCTGCCGTGCGATCCAGTAGCGGCAGAGATCACTTACGGAACGGAGCGTCTCGCTATGTATCTGCAAAACGTCGACAGCATTTTTGATATTAAATGGAACGAGCGGTTTACCTACGCGGATGTGCATTTTGAAAGCGAATACGAATTCAGCAAATACCACTTTGAAATCGCCGATACCGACGCACTTTTTAAGCTCTTTGATGCCGCCGAAGACGAATGCGGTAAAATCCTAAAAGCAAAACTTCCGTTGCCGGCTTACGATCAGTGCCTGATTGCAAGCCACGCTTTCAACCAGCTTGACGCAAGAAAGGCGATCTCGCAGACCGAACGGGCGCGGTATATTTTGCGCGTACGCGAACTCGCGAAGGGTTGCGCGGAGCTGTATAAAGCGCAGGAGAGCGAGCGCGAGGAACGCTTAGCGTCGGCGAAGGGCTAACTAGATTGCGTGACGACCGTGCACCGGCAGACAAAACGGCAAAGCAGTTCCAGCCAATGACGCGCGAATAGATCGACAAAGTTTAGCCATCATAAACCAATCGCCGCTAAATCGTTCCTAACCGATCCGTTGTCTTTGCGCGGATTTTAATAATGACGCCGATCTGTCTTTCGGGTTGTTCTCCCGCCGCGATAGAATTGACTCGCGCGATAAAAAGATCACTATGCCCCAACAGCAAAAACTTATGGATTTCTTTATTTTTTTCGCGAGGAATATAGCCCAGCTTTCGCTCCTGAGATATAGATCGCGACCGCGTAAGGATCAAAGCGGTTGTCAGGTTCCGCTCTGAGTTCCAATACAGAACCGATTTTGAACAGTTCAAATACTTCTGCGCCGTCGTAGTACGTAAATCCGGCTATTTGAAAATTTGAAAAATGCCTATCGTCCATCGCGGGCGTTCCCTATTTAAAATAACGCGATTTTAGCGAAAACGCCAAAATTTGCCATCGCAATCGCTAACGTCACCTAAAATAAAACGCCGCGCCACTATCAAACCAAGCGCCCACCGTTTTTCCGCGTCTATAAGAACGTTATTTGCGGGGGATGATTTTTGCGATAACGAGAGCAAGTGGCGTTTTACGGCGATTTGGCGCAAAGCCTGAACGCGCTCTAATACGTCGTGGCAGTGAATAATCGTAGCGCCCCGTTCCGCAAGAGCGAAAGAATGGAAAAGCCCTACGGCGATGTAGTAAACTTAGATATCATCTTTACATAGGCGGATCAGTAGCACTGCGAGAATTTTCTTTCCCGCCATTACCGACACCGATTATATTCGACGAGAACAGCATTAGGTTGGTTAATAAACCGGACGAGATTTTTTTAAGCCCAATCCAACCCTTTACACTAGCTGAATGAAAATACCGCCATCCATTGTTCTTTTTTAATTTGGAAATTGAACTTGACGATTTTAGCAAAGTTCCTTTGATTTCTCCCGCAAGCTCTTGACAAGCTCTCGTCTCGTACGCTAAAATTACAGTTGAACAATTATTCAACTGTCAAACAATTGGCGGGAGACGACGAGGCAAAGGAACTAAAATGAAGGCGAGGAACGGCGCAACGATTGGCTGCGACTGCAATGTTATACATAAGGACGTTGTAGAACAGATGATGGCACTAATGCCAAGGGACGAAATTTTGTTCGATTTGGCGGAACTTTTCAAAGTTTTCGGTGATTCAACGCGCGTGAAAATCCTCTGCGCGCTTTTTCGCGACCGGATGTGCGTCTGCGATATAGCGGCGCTGCTTGGCATGACAAAGTCGGCGATCTCGCACCAGTTGCGCGTCCTCAAACAGGCAAAACTAGTGAAATACAAAAAAGAGGGCAAGGTCGTTTATTACTCACTTGAGGACGATCATATAAAAAATATCTTTGATCAGGCGTTCAGCCACATTGTAGAGTAGAAAATCGGCGCTTTTGCCTAGAAAAGATTTAGCCAAGTTAATTGAATATATGTTCAACTAATGAACGAAAGGAAAGGAAGCAGTGATGAACAGAAGTGCAGTTAAAGCGCCGCGAGTTGCGCAGAGGTTGTCCCCAGATTTCCGCTTTTCTCCACGGTTGCGTCGGAGATGAATTCTCATTTTTTTACGCGATTGCGGTTGCTGATTGCCTCCGCTGTGGGAAGGTGGGCGTTTCCTCGGTTATGTTTGCCTTTTCCGCGCGTGAATGACAAAGAGGACGGGAAGGGCGAAAATTGCAGCGTATTATGTGAGGACAGCGGCTGCGGCGGTTGGCATAAAAACCCGCAAGCCAAGAGGGAGAGAAATGTGTCTGATGGCGACGGTCGGCGCGGCTGGCAAAAATGCATGGTCACGCTGGGGGTTCTGTTGTATATAGTCGGCGCAACGCTTGATTTCGCCTTCGATTTTCGCTTTGCCGTATTTGATGGCGTAGCGGAAACGATCGCGCCCTATCTCAGATTCGTTCTCTTTTTTACGAGCTATGTTCTTGTCGGCGGCGATATACTGCTCAAAGCGGTTTTGAATCTAAAAACTCCCAAAAATTTGTTTGATGAAAACTTTCTGATGAGCGCGGCGTCGATTGGCGCGTTCGCGATCGGCGAATACCTTGAAGCCGTCGCGGTTATGCTGCTTTACAAGATCGGCGAGAATTTACAGAATCGCGCGGTGGTAGATTCGCGTCGCTCTATCTCGGCGTTGCTGGACATTAAACCCGAATTTGCCAATCTCAAAAATGGCGAGGCACTGATCAAGGTTGCTCCGCAAGAGGTGAAACCCGGCGATATTATCATCGTTAAACCTGGCGAAAGAACGCCGCTTGACGGCGAGATTGTAAGCGGACGATCTTTTCTCGATCTGTCCGCGCTTAGCGGCGAGAGCGCGCCCAAAGAAGCCGCGGCCGGCGATGCAATCCTTTCTGGTTCGATCAATAAAAGCGGTATGCTCACCGTAAAGGTTACGAGCGAATTTTCGGACTGTGTGGTGTCGAAAATCATAAAATTCGCGCAAGAGGCAAGCGCAAATAAAGCGGAGGCTGAACACTTCATCAGAAAATTCGCCAAAGTTTATACACCAATCGTCGTTTCGCTGGCGTTTTTGCTTGCCATTCTGCCGCCGCTGATTGTTGAAAGCGCAGCGTTTGGCGAATGGTTTTACCGTGCGTTGGTATTTTTGGTGATTTCCTGCCCGTGCGCCCTTGTCATCTCCGTGCCGCTTAGCTTTTTTGCAGGCATCGGCGGCGCGTCAAAACATGGCATACTGGTCAAGGGCGGCAACTACCTTGAGGCTTTAAGTCGTGTTCGGGCGGTGGTTTTCGACAAAACCGGGACGCTGACCAAAGGGAAATTCGCTATCGCGGAGATCGCGCCAAGCGGCGGTTTCAGCAAAGAGGAACTTCTCTTCTACGCCGCCCGCGCCGAGAGCGCTTCGCCTCACCCAATCGCCGCGTCGATTGCCGCCGCTTGCGAAGGCGAGATTAACCCGGGTGACATCACCGAACACGAGGAGATTTTCGGGCGGGGCGCTAGGGCAATTGTGCGTTCAAAAAGCGTATTAGTCGGCGGCGAAAAGCTGATGGAAGAGTATCAGATAGCTTATAAAAAGGCGCGAAGATCGAGCGGCGCGGCATATGTGGCGATCGATGACGTTTTCGCCGGATATATCGTCGTTTCGGACGAGATCAAACCGGAGAGTCTCGCGATTGCAAGCGAATTGAAACGTCTGGGGGTAAAGAAAGTGGCAATGCTTACTGGCGATCGAAAGGAAATCGGCTGGCAGATCGCGGCAAAGATCGGCATAAAGGATGTTTTCGCGGAACTGCTGCCATTACAGAAGGTGGAGAGGATTGAGCGTATGATAAAGGAGCTTCCGCGCGGCGCGAAGCTGGCGTTTGTTGGAGATGGGGTAAACGACGCGCCGTCGCTGGCACGTGCGGATATAGGCGTGGCAATGGGCGCGCTGGGCAGCGACATAGCGGCGCAGGCGGCGGATGTGGTACTGATGAACGACAATCCGTTGAGCGTCGCGGCGGCAATAAGAATTGGCAAAAAAACCACCCTAGTCGCTTCGCAAAATATCACCCTAGCGCTTGGCGTAAAAACATTAGTGCTGATACTGGGGGCGCTTGGACTAACCGGAATGTGGGCGGCAATCTTCGCCGATGTGGGAGTGGCGCTGATCGCCGTTTTAAACGCCACAAGGGCGTTCAGGATGTAACGCAATCCCGCGACCGCTTTCTTTGTTGTGTCGCCCGCCGAGCAGAGCGGGCGATCTTTGCTTTAATCGTACTCTTCGTCTAACTCAAAGTCATACTCTTCGTTGTAATCGTCGTCATAGCCGCTGCCTTGATCAGGCCAATCGATCAGCGGTTTTCCTCCGACACTTAGCTGTCCTTTCTCAAAACGAGCTTTTGCCCTCCATACGCCGCCGTTGCGCTCAATATAACCCTGATTTTGCAGCATTTCCAATTCATACAGATCTGTCACAGGCGCACTAAACAGATCAAGCGCGTTTTGATGTACGGAAAGTTCGGAGTTTATGATTACTTTCTCGATCAGTTTTGCCTTCAGTTCATCAAAGTAGTCTTTTTCCATACGAAACTCAGGAACCGCCACATTCGGATCGCCTCTTAAATCAGCGGAAAAACTGACGGGCGCACCATCGATCGGCAGTTCAATCTTAAGGGCGATAATTGCCCCCTTATCGAATATGGAAACCATATCCGCCACTATCTCGCCTATCTTCATCATAAGAGCCATTTGATCACCCTGATTTTTGGCTGTCTGCTCATAAATATCCTCCAGCCGATCGTTAAGGTCAACGACTGTTTTTGCGTCAATGTTGTTTGTGGTAACAGATATGAACGGCTTGGTCAGAATTATCAGTTTTTCATCCTCCGAATACGATTTTCCTACAAGCGTATCGGCGGATATCTCCAGCAGAGCGTTGACAACGCTTCCTTGTCTCTTCTGAGAACTTTTTATAAGCAGGTGATCAACGTTTAAAAACGGGCCAACTTCGATCTTTTTGATCACAAGCTCCGACTCGGCGTTCCCGACCGTGTCGAATATATTGCCATCGGCTTTAAGGCTGAGCTCTTCCAGACGGAATTTTTCGTTTCTCTCAGCAATCTCTATAAGCGGGAGATTAAACGCCAGATGGAGGCTGTTTTTAAAATTCGTGTCAAGCTGGATCGTCATCGGCTCAAAAATAGCCTGATTCCTCCCTTCCTGGAAATTTACCCCTTTGGAAGTATAACGCCCGTTAATAAACACAAATGGAATCAAGCGCGTTTCGCCTTCCAGCAGGACGCCCTTGTCTAAAATCCGTGTCAATTCTTCGCCGCCAGAGGCAAGCATCTCGTCGTTCAGACGGACCGTGTCGCGGCTTTTGACCAGAGAGACAAACGGAAAAGAACCGGTGAAATACCAGCCGTACGAAAACTCCGACTCGATTACCAGCGACAGATTAGCGCCGATGGAAACGTCGTCAAATGCGAATAAAATAACGCTTTTAGCGCCAAGAACCCCGCCTTCGTAACTGTCCAGCCGCAGCTCAAACGGCACGCTGCCCCCACCGATTCTGTCCATCTTGGTATTGAATTTCCCTATAAGAGAATCAAGCCCGTTTTTCAAGAAAAGCCCCATAGAGAGCGGGGCGACGACGATAATAGCCGCGATCGCGATAATAACGGCGGCGATAAACTTCTTCATTGAAGTCCTTAGTATGGATTTTGATTGGAAGTATATCAGAGAGTCAGGTTTATTTTTGCAGAATTTAATCGGCGGGCTCAAATCGGGCAATCGCGTCTAATGGAGTCGCGAAAGCCTCTTCGCATAGATTGCGGATAAAATCAAAAGCCGCCGCGTTTGCTTGATTGGAACACGAACAGATAAGGCGAAAAATGAAGGGATTTTTGCCGTGCGCGATCGTGCCGGTTTCGATGATGTTCAGCGCGAATTTCAACGAAAATCCGCCAATCGGCAAAAGCCAAATGATTTATAAAAGCAAAAGCGGGAGCGCGGTGTAATGACGGGTGTGATAGTCAGCGGGAAATTTAGGCGGCGTTAACTAAGCTGTTTACGCGTGAAGAAAGTTTGAACAATCGGCGACGATAATCCAGCGGGCGGCTAAAACATTTGCGAAGCCGGCAAAAGCGGCGAGAAGTTTTGAAGACAGTGAAAACGAATATGCGATCGCCACTAACTCAACAAGTTTGAAACCGGCAACAGAAAATGCGGACGAGCGGCGCGATCTGGCGCTTCGCGCGAAAACTTAGCGCGGCAGCCGGACTTGCGGTTTCCGCGCGGAGCGACACGATGCGGCAAAGCAGCGGCTTTGTTTTGCAAACCACATATAAATCGCGTTTATAGAAGATGTCTCCTAATAAATGGCGCGTTTTCCAAGCGACTTTCTTTGCGTCCTATCCTTCAACGTTTGCGAACGATGCGAATAAGATACGACTCTTTCACGACAAGATCCGCCGTCTTGTGTCGCTGATTTCTCATGCCCGCGAAGCGCAAAGCGCGGGCGGGCTTATCTGCCGTATCCAGAAATATAGTCGTACGGCGCAGTAATCGTATTAACGCTCCGCGTTTCCGGAGCGCTTCGCTTCATTCATAACGAGGGAAGGAGTGCGCCTCTTTGTCGTCAAGTTATTTCCCGACTTTAGCTTAGTAATCGATCCGCGTCGATTACAACCGCTTATACGATAGCGCCGCGCACTCTCCTATAATCAGCACCGCCGGTTTTGCGATCCGCGCCGCCATACTCTCCAGATCACTCAGAACGCCGAAGACGACAGTTTCGTCAATTGAGCCGATCTTTGAGGTAAACGCGCACGGCGTTTGCAGGCTGACCTCACGCCGCTTGGCGGATTTAAGTATCTCGGCGCTAAAGCTGTGGGCCATTAAAACTATGATCGTATAGGGCGTCTTTCCAATAAGATTGATCCAATCGTCGTTAAACCGCGCTCCTCTAAGGTGCGCCGACGCGATCAGCGCCCCACTGGAAACGCCGCGAATCGTAGGCGTTATGCCCGCCGCACGGCACGCCGCGAAAGCCGAGCTGACCCCGCTTATCACGCGCGGGGTAAATCCGTTCAAGGCGGCAAACTCCGCCTCCTCGCGCAACCTTCCGAAGATCGACGGATCTCCGCTTTTCAATCTGCCGACGATTTTTCCATCTCTGGCGTACTTTACGATCAGTTCGTTAATCTCCTCTTGCGCAAGTAAGTGGTTGTTTTTACGTTTGCCCACGTTGATTACAAGACAGTTTTTTGGCAGCAGGTCTCTGATTTCGGCGCTTATAAGGTTGTCGATCAGGGCGACTTCCAGCCTTTTGATTGCTTTGAGCGCGCCAATGGTGAGGTTGTCGATTCCGTCCGTTCCGCACCCGATCAGATAAACCTCGCCTTTTCGCTCTTTTTCGTGCCGTCGGCAAACACCGTCCTCAATTACGGCGGCGATCAGATCCCGCGTTGCCTGCGCATACGAGGGAGAAGCGCCGCCCGTGCTTACGGATACGCACAGATCGCCCTTGCGCGTATTTGCCGTAAAATAAAAATCGCAAAACTTAGGTTCGTCCACGCAGTTTAACAAGTAGCCGTAAGCGCGGCGGTTTTTCCACAGAGTTTGAGACAGCCTTTTATCACCCGTAGCGTTGATCAGCGCCTCAAAACCGCGTGCGTCGGCAAGCTCAAACGATTTCAGTTCGACCCTGCGCCCAACAAAAAAATCGTCGGCAATCTCGCGCGCGATTATGCATAATTCGCAGTCGCTCTCCAAAACGCTTCGCGCTTTGAGAGCGGCGGCTTTGCCCGCACCGATCAAGAGGATTTTTTTGGGCGTAAGCACGACAGGGAGAACCCTCATTTTCTACCAGCCATTTTTTCTGACCTCATATTCACTCCCTTAAACCGCCGATCAACCAAGGGACGGCTAAAATTAAAACGACTGCGGACGCTCTTGCTGTCCGTTAACAAGAGAGCGGCTGCTATCCGGAGCGCCGCTGTCAACTGGCTGCAGCGCGTTACGATGGTTTTATGGAGCAGACGCTTTTGATCCAATTCTCAACGAACGAAAGCTGCTCCAAGACCGCCCTTTTTGCCGTGCCTCCCGCGCTGACACGGGCATTCATTGAGGCTTCAAGGCTTAAAGCGCCGACAAGCTCTCCAAGACGTGGATCGATCAAGGCGAGATCCTCCGCCTTCAGCATGCTCAGATCGACCCCTTTTTGATCGGCAAGCGCGGTCGCTTTCCGGGAGAGATGATGGGCTTCGCGGAAAGGAACGCCTTTTTTCACGGCGGCGTCGGCGAGATCGGTCGCGCTCAGATGTCCGCGTTCACACGCCGCCCTCATCGCTTCGCGGTTAAACACGGTTCCTTCGTCTTGCAGCATGTCGGCTAGAATCGTCAGAGAATCGCTCAGCGTTTTTACCGCGTCAAACACTCCCTCCTTGTCCTCCTGCATATCTTTATTGTACGCGAGCGGCATTCCCTTCATCACTGTCAAAAGCCCCATCAGACCGCCATACACCCGTCCCGTTTTGCCGCGTATCAGCTCAGCGGCATCAGGGTTGCGCTTTTGCGGCATTATCGAACTGCCCGTAGTGAAGCGATCTCCAATTCTTACAAAACGAAACTCCGCAGATGACCAGAGTACCAGCTCTTCGCAGAAACGGCTCAGGTGCATCATCGCCATTGCCGTGTTAAAGAGCAGTTCCAGCGCGAAGTCCCGATCGCTCACGCTATCAAGCCCGTTTAACGTTACACCGTCAAAACCAAGTTCGTCGGCGACAAAGGCGCGATCGATCGGGTGCGGCGTTCCCGCGAGAGCCGCACTGCCCAGCGGCGAAAGATTGGCGCGTTTAGCGCTTTCAAGCAGACGGCTGTGATCGCGCATAAGCATAGCCATATACGCCAGCAGGTGGTACGCAAGACTGATCGGCTGTGCGTGCTGCAAATGCGTCATACCGGGCATCAGCGTTTCGGTGTGCTTGAGGGCGATTCCATACAGCGCCGACACAAGTTCGGCGATCAGATCGGCAAGATGGCGATCCTGACGAACGCACCAGAGGCGAAAATCCAGCGCCACCTGATCATTGCGGCTTCGCGCCGTGTGCAGCCGTTTGCCAGCCTCGCCGATCAACGCCGTAAGACGCCGCTCAATCGCCATATGAATATCTTCGTCTTCCGAGGCGAAAACAAACTCTCCCCCCTCAATTTCACCTTCGATCTGACGCAGTCCATTCTCGATCGCCGCCGCGTCTTCCCCGCTGATAATTCCCTGCTTAACCAACATTCTAGAGTGCGCGATTGACCCGGCGATATCCTCGCGAAATAGCGCGCGATCGAATCCGATCGACGCGTTGAACGCGTCCAGAACCGCTTCGCCGGTTTCGCTGCCGTCGCCCCAAAGCTTCACTTGGCGTATTCCACCGCTCTCATTTCGCGGATCACGTTCACTTTGATTTCACCCGGGTACTGCACTTTTTGTTCAATTTCCGTAGCGACATCTTTGGAGAGAAGCACGGTCTCCCGATCGCCGATTTTGCTGGCATCTACGATCACCCTCAGCTCTCTGCCAGCGGAGATAGCGTACGCCTGAACAACGCCGTTTTTAGACGCGGCAATAGCCTCCACTTCCTGTACCCGCTTTAAGAAGCTTTCGAGAACCTCGCGTCTCGCGCCCGGTCGCGCGGCGCTGAGCGCGTCCGCTGTACAGACCGCCGCTGCTTCTATTGAAAGCGGCTCTTCGTGTCCGTGATGCGCACAAATCGCGTTTAGTACAATGTCGTTTTCGCCAAAACGCCGGCATATATCGGCTCCAAGTTGTACATGATTGCCGTTATGTTCCTGCGTGAGAGCCTTGCCGATGTCGTGAAGCAGTCCGGCGCGTCTGGCAAGTTTGTCGTTGCCATCCAGTTCGGCTGCAATAACGCTGGCAAGATGCGCCACCTCCAGACTGTGTGCTAGTGCATTCTGACCGTAACTGGCGCGGTATTTGAGTCGTCCTAGCAGCTTGGTCAGTTCGGGATGCAGTTCGCCGATGCCCAGATCGAAAACTACATTCTGCCCGTCGTCGATCAGATTCTCCTCAAACTGCTGTTTTACGCTCGCGTAAATTTCTTCGATGCGGCTGGGCTGAATGCGCCCGTCCTCCAGCAGCATCTCGATCGTTTTCACGGCGATTGCGCGGCGATAGAGGTTGAAGCTGCTGATCACAATCGCGCCGGGCGTTTCGTCGATAATAATATCGACGCCCAGCAGATTCTCCAGCGTTTTGATGTTGCGCCCTTCCTTACCGATGATGCGCCCCTTGTATTCGTCGTTTGAAATCGCGATCGTGTTGATCAAACGCTCACCCGCGAATTCGCCCGCGTAGCGCGTCGTGGCTTGCGATATGATGTAGTTCGCCTTGCGTCTGGCTTCCGTGCGCGCTTCCGTCTCCGCTTTGCGGATTACGTTCGCGGCGTCGATGCGGCACTGATCCTCCACTTGTTTGAGCAGCACCGCTTTTGCTTCTTCCGCGGTCATTCCAGCGGCTTTCTCGATCACCATCTGCGCTTCAAAAAGCTGCTGTTCGTTGCGCAATCTCTGCTGTTCGTTTTCCTTTTGCAGAGTAACGCTCTCCTTATGAATGCGATCAATCTGACGCAGCTTCTCCTCAATCGCCTCTTCTTTCTGCGAGATGATCCGCCCTTTGTGCTCCTGCTCCTTGCGTATGTGGGCAAACTCGACATCAAGCTTCTGCCTGACCTCCAATTCCTTTGTGGATATTTCTACCTTTGCCCGCTCCAGCAACATCTTTGCTTCATGTTCGATCGCTTTTGCTTTCGCCTTTGCCTGTTCAACTCTCGCACCGTGTTTCGCAAGCGCGATCTTGTGGGTGATAAACCACGCCAAAAACGCGCTGATTACGGCCGTAGCAACACCTGTTACGACGCTTTCTATCATTGAGGTTCCTCGAATTGTAGATCGCCCCGCCCGCGCTTACAAGAAAATCTCCACGAATATCCCAATTGTCGGTAATCACCCGCGTCAGACGCAGGAAAAATGGCTGTACAAAAATCACTATTGGTCTATTTTGTAAAGTGCAGACGAAACGATCGTACATTCCCCTCCCGAATCCGACACGCCTGAAAGCCGCGTCAACACACAAGCACGGAACGATCATTACCTCTACCTTCTCTATTTTTCTGCCGCTTCTCCGCGGCGCGGAAATGTTTTGGCGCTCTAAGGGCAATTTGTACTCTACCATTTTAAAACTAATTTTTTCCACCAAGGGGAAGTAAAGTTTTTTGTTTCGTCTAAGCGTTGGGAACAATGCTCTCAAATCCGCCTCAAACGGCAACGGCAGATAGATAAGAACGCTTTTTGGTTTCAGCGCTTTGAGTACCCTTTTTAGATTTTTGCGCGTCTTCGCGCTGTTTGCGAGTCTGACGCCCAAGGGCGCGGATTTTAGTCGATTCAGTGCCTCCTCGCGCGCCAGCCGCTTGTCCATAGCGTTTCCTGTTATAATTGCTCCCATGAAATTCATATCGGCAGCGTGCAATTTTATACTGATCTTGTCGATTGCGTTTTTTTTTGGGGCGTGCGACGAGCAGAAGAGGGCGGACATAACGTCAAGAAATGGCTTTGAGATAAAAACGCTTGAGGGCGAAACTAAGTTTGCCAGAGTAGAGGCAAGCGATGGGCGTTACAACAATCTTATTTTGGAGGATAACAGCAAGCCGACGCTCTATGTTTTTTTCCTCACCGACTGCCCGGAGTGTAAAAAGGAGTTTCCGCACCTGATCGATATGTATAACCGCTACAAGGGCAAAGTTGAAATTATCGGTGTTCTGGTTGAAAGCAAATCCTCAGAGGACGCGGTGGATTTCGTGGCGTCTTATCAGATCAATTTTCCAGTCGTGCTGGGCGCGGGTGCGTACCGTCTGGCAGATGCTGTGGGCGGGGTGAAGTACGTACCCGCCATTCACATCTACGACAGCGCAGGCAGATACGTTTCGCATTTTGTCGGAGCTGCGCCGCAGGAGATGCTGGAATCTCGCGTAAACGGCGTAATAACAGAGTAATCGGTGCTGAGTCTTGTACGAAAAACGCTCGGTCGGACCGCCGAGGCGATCAGAAGCGTCATTCCAAAAACGGAGTCTATTCCCGCCGATCTGCTTGAGGAAGCGCTATTAGGAGCGGATATGGATATTGACGAAGTGGAGCGCCTGATCGATCGTCTGGTCGAGCCGATCACAAGGGATCGGCTGGAATTTGGCTTGTTGGAACTGCTGCCTGCGTTTGAGCCGTATAAGATCAGTCAAAAGCCGTTTGTCGAGCTGGTTTTTGGCGTAAACGGCGCGGGCAAGACAACGACAATTGCAAAACTAGCGCGCCGCTGTAAAGATGAAGGGAAAAGCGTGATAATGGGCGCGGGAGATACCTTCCGCGCGGCGGCTGTCGAGCAGCTTTCCGTCTGGGCGAAGCGGCTTGATGTGCCAATTATATCAGCGAAAACGGGCAGCGATCCATCCGGCGTGGCATTCGACACGATCGCTTCCGCGCTTGCTAGAAAGAGCGATCGCGTGCTAATCGACACGGCTGGCAGACTGCACACGCAGAAGAATCTGGCTGAGGAGCTTAAAAAGATTGTCCGCGTATGCGGCAAAGCGCTTGAGGGCGCACCACATCGCAAGCTGCTAGTGCTTGATGGCACGCAGGGGCGCAGCGCGATCAATCAGGCGCGGGAGTTTCATGCGATAATTGGCATCGACGCGATTGCCGTTACGAAGCTTGATGGCACGGCAAAAGGCGGCGCGATATACTCCATCTCGCGTGCGCTGGAGATACCGATTCTATTTATCGGTTCGGGAGAAGGGTCGGAAGATTTGATCGATTTTGACGCCCGGGTGTTTACTGACGGGTTTGTCAGCGGCTTTTTTGACACGGGATAGTTCCAAACCGTCCGCGGACGGTTTGGAACGCGCTACTCCAAGGTATCAATAAACCTTGCGAGCGCGTCGATTTCTTGATCGTTTAAGGAGATCGCTCTGCCCTTCATAGCGTTCGCGGTTGAACCATGCGCGTAAACGCCGCTTTGATAGTTGCGCAGAACACGGACAAGCTCCGGTTCCGTCAGACTTGAAACTTTGCCGCTTTTGCCAAAAGCGCTTTTGCTGGCGTCTTTGCCATGGCATCCGGAGCAACGCAGCGAGAATATCTCCGAACCGTTTTTTATTTTCATATTGGCGATATAAGTTGCAAGTGCGGCGATTTTCTGTTGATCCAACAACGACGCCTGCGCGTTCATAGCTCCTTCGCTTCTACCCAAAGCGTAATCGCGCAAGATATCCGAAATATCCTTTTCCGGAAGGCGCGAAATGTCGCGCTTGCCCATCGGCTGCTTGTTGCCATACTGTCCGTGACAGGGGATGCAACGCTTGAACAGCTCTTCGCCCTCTTCAAATCTCTTTTGATCATAGGCGAAAGCGCAAGCGCAGAGCAAGAAAAACGCAATTGTCCCACACCATTTTGTCATAACATATTCCTTCACTAAAGAGATTATGGTACAGATTGTACAACTTTTACCTTAATGAAACCGCCAAATTTCTTAGCATTTGCGGCGATATGATCTTTACTTTTTCCGCGCGTTCCATAAATCGAGAGAAAAGCGCATCAAAATTCGCCGCGCTCAGCTCGATTCCCATCTCTTTAAGAACGTGTCGGACAGCGCCTGTTCCCGAATGACGTGTCAGCACAATGCGCAAGGCGCTTCTGCCCACCTTGCACGGCGGAAAAATTTCGTAGGTTCCGGCGCACTTTACCACTCCATCCTGATGAATTCCGCTGCCGTGGCTAAACGCGTTTTCGCCGACAATTGCTTTGTTGGGCGCTTTTGGAATCGCGGTTATCCGGCTGACCTCGTCGCTGACGACAGAGAGCAGCCTTGTATTGATGCCCGTGCAGAATCGACCGTCGAATTTGGCGGCAATGATCATCGCGATCTCCTCCAGCGCGGCGTTTCCGGCCCGTTCGCCAATGCCGTTTATTGTTGCTTCAAACTGCGTTGCTCCCGCCTCGATCGCGGAGATCACGTTTGCTGTCGCCAATCCCAGATCGTTGTGCGTATGCGCTGAAACCGCCGCTTTTTCCTCCGCGGCGTCCGTGATAGCGCCGAAGATCGCCGCCGTCTCTTCTGGCAGTAAAAAACCCACCGTATCCGGCACGTTTACCGTAAGTGCGCCCGCTCCAATCACCGTGCGGGTCATCTGGCGCAGAAAGTCAAGATCGCTTCTCGTGGCGTCCTCGAAGCTAAACTGTATATCGCTTGTGAATTTTTTGGCGAGTTTTACCGACGAGATTGCCCTTTCAACCGCCGCGTCACGCGTGATACGAAGCTTGTGCGTCAGATGCAGATCGCTTGTCGCCAAAAAGATGTGTATGCGAGGGTTTTTGGCGTTTTTGAGCGCCTCTGCCGCCTTTGTAATATCCTCCTCCTTCGCTCTTGCGAGCGCGCATACAACGCAGGACGCGCCGGCGGCAATCTGACTGACCGCCTGAAAGTCAATTCCGGAGGCGATTGGAAAGCCCGCCTCAATTACGTCAACTCCAAGTCTCTCAAGCGATCTGGCAATCGCCACTTTTTCGTGTATATTCATAGCCGCGCCGATTTCCTGTTCGCCATCGCGCAGCGTCGTATCAAAAACCGTAATGCGTTTCATAGTTTTTCCTTAAAATAAACTAAATGCTAAAAAGCAAAGATTTGGGTGAAACACCCGGACATCTAAAGAATAAAGAGCGGACTGAGAGTTATAGAGATAGCAGTAGCGGCAGGAGAAAAGAAGCGGAAACAAAAACCCGTCGATTTATACGCGTGCTCATATAAAACACCTCCAATTGATGTAAAATAGAGGAAAGCCTACATCAACTAAACTTAAAAAGAGCTTAGCTGTATAATGCGCCTACTATGGGAGAGGTTTTCATCGATTCTGCCGAGGCGCTGATTCAAAGCATAAAGCAGCATAGTTGTGGTTTTGACGAAGGAGCGCGGATCGCGGTTATAAACGCGGCGGCACACAGCTTTTTCAGAACTTTGGACGCAGTTATGATCCAAAGTTTTTTTCCGCGTTACGCCGATCTTAAAAAGAACGGTTTTAGCGCAGCCTCTTCAATAGAGGGACAAGGAGAATTTGAGTGCGGTGTTATTTTTGCCGCTAAAGATCAGAAACGCAACTTATATGATCTTTCTTTGCTTATGGCGTCGGTAAGAAACGGAGGAATGATTGCGCTGGTCTCTCCCAATGGACTTGGAGGAAGATCATTTATGAAAAACGCGCGTTTGGTTTTAAGCGGCGCAGAGGAATTTTTCAAAAGAAAAAACAGGATTCTTATAGCAAAAAACGACAAAGAGTTCTTAAACAGCGATTTTTATGATAAATATCGATCCTTCGGCGATCTTAAAGAGATAGGAAACTCTATGTTTACGAGAGCGGGAGTTTTCAGCTCAAAGAAGATCGACAACGGATCAAAACTGCTAATTGAAACGGTGAAAAACGAACCAATTCGCGGCGCTGCTGCCGACTTTGGTTCTGGGAATGGATATCTTTCGTACGAGCTTTTGAAAAGATTTAACGATATAAGATCAATCTCTCTTTTTGAGGCAGACTATAACGCTCTTGAGGTTTCAAAGACAAACATAAAAGATAAAAGGGCGGATTTTATCTGGAGCGATATAACGACGCTTGAGCGGGACAGAAAATTTGACGTAATTATCTCAAACCCTCCATTTCACAGCGGCGCAGAAGCGGATATATCGCTTGGCAAGCGGTTCATTAGCTCAGCGTATAATGTCCTGAAAAAAGATGGCGTTTTTTATGTGGTAGCAAATAGAGAGCTTCCCTACGAAAAGATAGTACGAACGCTTTTTAACCGACAGATCACAATGGTGGAAAAAGATGGCTATAAAGTATTTAAGGCTATTCGATCATAAGGTTAAAATCGCCGTCAATATCGATTCTGTTGACCGCTTTTTTTGTAAATTGCGATCCATCGGCTACCGCCTTTACATTCAATAGTTCATCAACCATAAGATAGATATTTCGCGTATTCAGGACGATCCGCCCGTCACTTCTGATAGCGAGCTTTGTTCCGCTTGGAGCGTTAAGTGTAACATAATGTTTCTCATCGTCAAATATCTCCAGTACCACGCCGTCTTCATAAAAGTTGTCCGCTTTATAGTATCTATCTCCGATCTTGCCCATAAAACTTTCTTGTTTCCGATTACATATCATAAGCTCTGTCGAGTCTTCAATAACCCTGATTGGCAAAACGATTGGTTCCAAATCCAATACCAGCGCGAGTCTGTCTAAACCGGCTTCACTGCTGTCCGCCGTAAATAAGATGGAGCTCTGATCAATCTCTGCCATTCCTGATAAAGGCTCTACAATAATCTCTGGAATTGTTTTATATGTCGCGTAAAAAACCACGCGTCTGCTTTCGCCTTTTTTTACTACAATTTCTTTGTCCATCAGTACAAGACCCTTTGGCGATACAAACACATTTTTATGCATTTTTTTACCGCTGTTAGCTATGTAATTGATCGTAAACGATCCACTTAACTTACCACTATAATAGATATTATTGCCGTTGATTTTAACGCTAGCGTTATTTTTTTCTGTCGTTATTTGCGTTCCCCTCTTCATATCTTTCAGCGAGATCATAAAGCGGTTTGTTTCGCTTGGGATATGAAAGGTGATATACTGAATAGCTCCACTTTTTATGTCGGTAACCTCTATTACCCCGTCGCCGCTTTTGTTTTTCGCGCGGACGATTATGGAAGATTGCCTCGCGGATATATCCAATACATCCTCCGTCATATTATAAACTGCCGACATCGGCGCGATCGCGATCTCAATCGAGCCTCTTTTCGACAGTTCATAATGATCCGCTCCAAACAGCGCGACGATAAAGAGTAAAAAAGAAAAAATCAGCCGCAAAACCACTTCTTTTTTATGTTGCTCTCCGGCTTGTCTGGTTGAAATACATTATCACTTAATACGATAAATACTGTTTTGTTATCGATCTTCCGTAAGGTTTTGCGAACTATGCGGCGGCATTTGCCTGTAGGCAAAGAGTTATGGTTTCTTATGGCGTCCGCGGTATGCGTTTCTTTTGTCGCCGCCGCTATTTTGCCATCTGTAAAGCGGGCTATTTTCTTCTTGAAACCGCCCGCCATCCGCCAAACAGCGTTCGCCTGAACACCCGCGGACGAAAAGTCGCGCAAGGAACCGATTCCAGCGCAACGGATCAATGTATATTTGACGGGAGAGAGCTTTTTTTCAATGGAAACGAATCGTTCCGACCGTTTTTTGCAGACGCGGCTTGCGCCCGCAACCCACGTTTCAAGCACTTTTCCAGCGTATAACACTCCCGCAACAGCGCGTTCAGGGACATCCGCCGCGCAAAAACCCTTCTTTTCCCTGGCGCGAAAAAAAACGCGTCCGCCAGGCGATTGGTCGTTGAGGACAACCTCAAAAGAGGAAATATCAGTTAAAAACACGTTTGTCAGAACCTCGTTAAACAAGCAAAAACCAATCCAACATAATGTTTCTGTCGCTACAATTTTAACGCTAAATTGAGGAGCTTTATGCGTATCGATTCGTTTCTAAACGCCGTCAATCTCGTAAAGCGCCGCGCAACCGCGCAGGATATGATAGCGCACGACGCGGTTTTGATCAACGGCGCGATCGTCAAAGCCAGCCGCGAGGTGCGCGTGGGGGACGTGATTGAACTGAAATTTCTGACGCATAGCAAACGCTATGAAGCGCTTGCGCTGCCAGTTGCGCGCAATATCCCCAAAGCGGCGCAAAAAGATTACATCAAGGAAATCGCTTGACCTATCAAGAGGCAAAAGAGCAATTTGACAAGCTGTTTAAAAACGAGCTTGGCTTTGAAGAGGCGCAGGTTATGCTGCGCGAGATGTTTGAGCGCGGCGAAACCGCCGATGAGATCGCGGCGGCGGCGGACGTTATGAAAGCGCACGCCATACGGCTGGACTTGGCTCCCTCTCTGGAGAGCAAGCTCGTCGATGTGGTCGGCACGGGCGGCGACAAAAGCTACTCGTTTAACATATCCACAACCGCAAGTTTGGTTGTCTGCGCAGCGGGCGGGTTTGTGGCGAAGCACGGCAATCGTTCGATCACGAGCAAATCCGGAAGTGCGGACGCGCTGGAGGCTCTGGGCGTTTCGCTTAATCTCGATCCTAAGCAGCAGGTGAAGCTTCTGGAAGAAACCGGCTTTGTCTTTATGTTCGCGCAGCGTCACCATCCGGCGATGAAGCACATCATGCCGATCAGAAAAAGCCTTAATCACCGCACAATCTTCAACATTTTAGGACCGCTGACTAATCCGGCCGGTGTGAAAAGACAGTGCATCGGCGTTTACGATCATTCACTCGCTCCTATTCTTGCGGAGGTTCTTAAAAAAATGGGATCAAAATCCGCCGCGGTGATCTGGGGCGATGGCGGCGTGGACGAGCTTACTCTTTCTGGTCCGTCCCGCGTCGCGCGGCTGATTGGCGAAAATATTCATCTTTACGAGCTGGACGCTTCGCATTTCGGGCTGGTTCGCGCTCCGCTGGAAGCTTTGCGCGGAGCAGACGCGGCGTTTAACGCGCAGATTACGCGCAGCATTTTTAATGGCGAGGCTACGGAGGCGCAGCGCGACGCTATATATTTCAACACCGCGATCGCTTTGGAGGTGATCGGAATGGCGCGCGATATCAAAGAAGGGGTAGAGATCGCGAAGGAGGCGGTCAAATCAGGCAAAGCCGCGAGAAAATTAAGACAGATCGTCAAGGTAAGCTCAAAATTATGAACGACGCAATCGGGAGGATTTTAACGTTATGCGGGATAAAACGGCGGTTTGGTTATGCTCTATAAAGCGCCATTGACGGAGGATTACGATCCGATCTGCCGCGATCTGATTTCGCGCTACAAAGACGGTGCGGTCGTTCTACTGGACGGCGTGTTAGGATCGGGCAAAACCGCATTTGTCAAACGGTTTGCCCTCTGTTTCGGCGCGGGAGAAGCCGCTTCGCCCACTTTCGGGATTATGCACGAGTACGCGCCGGGCTTTCGCCATTTTGATCTCTACCGCGTGGGAGGCAGGGGTTTTTTTGAGCACGGTCTGCACGAGTTTTTAGGCGGCGGCTGGGCTTTTATTGAGTGGGCTGATGCTTCGCTGGTTCGTTTTCTGCGGGAGGAAGAGATAGAGTTTTTACAGATCGCCTTTAGGTTGGAGGGCAATTGCAGGGCGCTAATCTATGAGTGAAACGATCCATTCTCTGCGCGGCGTAAATCTTGTAAAAAGGTATAAAGGCGCGCAAATTCTGCACGGAGTCTCTATAGAGGTAAAAAGCGCCCAGACTGTAGGGCTTTTAGGTCCTAACGGAGCGGGTAAAACCACCACCTTTTACATAATCTGCGGCTTAGTGGAGGCAACGTCCGGCGAGGTGTGGCTAAACGACGCGGAGATCGGATCTCTCAGGCTTTTTGAAAGGGCGCGCGCCGGTATCAGCTACCTGCCGCAAGAGGCGAGCATCTTCAAAGACCTTACCGTCGAGGAGAATCTGCTGATGGCGGCGGAGCTTGCCTGCTCAAACGACAAACCGGAACAGCACAGGCGCGTGGAGACGCTGCTGGAGCAGTTCGGCATTGAACATATCAGGGCGCGAAAGGGGATCAACCTCTCCGGCGGCGAGCGGCGCAGAGCCGAGATAGCCAGAGCGTTAGTAAGCGAGCCCAAGTTTATTCTGCTGGACGAGCCGTTCGCGGGGGTCGATCCGATCGCCGTCGCGGATATTCAGAAAACGATCGTGACGCTTACACGACAGAATATCGGCGTTTTGATTACCGATCATAACGTCCGCGAAACGCTGAGCATCTGTGATCGCGCCTATGTCCTGCACGAAGGAATGATAATGGCGAGCGGAAGCGCAGAGGCGATCGGCGCAGACCGAAAGGTAAGGGCGCACTATCTGGGAGAGAGTTTCCGGCTATGAAGCTAAAGCCGCGTCTGGGTCCCAAGGAGCGGTTGAATGCGGCGATGCGAAACTGGCTGCCGCTTCTGCAAACCCCTGTAGCGGAGCTGGCGGAGAAGCTGAGAGAAGAGACGGGGGCAAATCCGTTCCTGCGCATTACGCTGAACAACGAAGTGTCGTACGACGAGTCGCAGGAGGAGGACGAAGAGGAAGATTACAGTGATTTCAACGACTATTATCCAAAAAAAAGAGACGAGGAAAAAGGATCGGTGGCGGACGCGATCGAAGCAACGGCGTTGTCTAATAAATCGCTTTATGATCATCTTGCCGATCAGGTCACCGATCACCTCTTTCCCACAGCGGCAAGCAAAGCATGCGCTTATGAGATTATCCGATATATAGATGAAGATGGTTTTTTTGACGGCGATATTAATTTAATTGCCAAAAACCTCTGCCTTAAGACAGAATTTGTCGAGGAGATAAGGACAAGGTTTGAACACTTAACTCCATGCGGAGTAGGCGCGAGAGATTTAACGGAGTGCTTTTTGTTTCAGCTGAGAGAATACGATATACCAGAAAGCTTGTACATCCTTATCAAAACGTTTATTTCCGATCGTGAAAATATCTCAAAATACCACAAAGACCCCAATTTCTCTCAGGCTATTACGATATTCAAGCGATTTCGCAACCCTCCGGCGATCGAGTTTCTGGAAGATTCCGCGCAGGTGATCTCCGATCTGTTTGTCTTTGAAGAGAACGGTACTCTGGAGGTGCGGCTTAACGAGCGCTACTATCCAACACTTGAGATTGAGAAAATTCCCGCTTCGTTTAAAAAAGAGGAGTTTATAAAAACTAAACTGAAAGAGGCAAGAGACCTGATTGACGCGGTGAATATGCGTAAAGCGACGCTCTATAAAGTCGGATTGATGATTGTGGAACATCAGTATGATTTTTTCAGAGGAAATGAAATAAAACCTATGAGACTTTCCGATATTTCGGAGGATTTAGGGCGCAATCCAAGCACGATCAGCCGCGCGATCAGCGGTAAATATCTTACCTGTAACCGCGGCATTTTTCCACTAAAGAGCTTTTTCTCTATTTCAATCGATGACATATCCACAAGAGCAATCAAAGACTTTTTAGCAAAACTGATAAAAGAAGAGGTGAGAAACCGTCCGTTGAGCGATCAGAAAATACTACAGATAGTTCAAGATAGATTCAATATAAGAATGGTGCGACGAACAATAACAAAATATCGGGAGCAGATGGGCATAGCGACATCGGGCGAACGAAAGCGGCTCTACCTGCTTAGCTGATCAATAAAGATTTCGCGGCTAGTCGTCGGTTTCTGCCATCTTCCGTGCGGACGGAATTAAGTGTAAATTACACTTTGAAACTGGACTCCTCCCGGAAAACCGTCCTCGAAATAGTCCAATTATTGTTGAATCTTTTTGAATCCCGCCGCTTCCAGAGCGGCGTAAACCGCCTTAGAACCGCTGTTAAACAACTAATAATTACCTATTAATAGTTCGCTGTGAATGCCGCTTTTAACGCCAAAGCTATACATTGCGGGATGGTATCTATCTTGTATCCCTTGTACATCATAATTGGAAAACTAAGAAACAAGCGGGAATTATGATTGCGGGAAAGATCGCGGATTTTCTTTGCAGGCGGCGAAACAAGCGCGCCCTCGCTTCGCGCGGGAACACGCGCGATATTGTGTCTTTCGCAGTGGCAGCGCCCCGCACCTCATCGGCCGCAATAACGAACTAAAGGCAGTCCTTTTATTCGCCGAAAACTCTCTTAAAAATCGCGTCGATATTGCGCGTATAATAATCGTAATTAAAACATTCGCGGACTTTCGCTTCGCCGATAGATTCTATTAACTCCCGATCAGACAAAAGATACCGCAGAAATAAAGATTCCCCGCGATCATCCTGCGCCGATTTTCCTTCTTGCAGCGCCTCCCAGACTTTCATTGAGTTTCTTTGCGCGATCGCGTATGCGTTCTCACGGGAAAGCCCCGCTTTTGGCAGCTCCAGTAAAACGCGCTGGCTGAATACCAGTCCGCCCGTAAGATTGAGATTTCTCATCATATTCTTCGGATACACAAGCAGCTTGGAAATAAGCGTCGTAAAACGCGCCAGCATAAAATCGGTCGTAATAAACGAATCGGCGAGCCAAAACCGCTCGCTGGAACTATGTGAAATATCCCTTTCGTGCCACAGCGCCACGTTTTCCATCGCGGGGATCGCGAAGGATCGAATCGTCCGCGCCAAACCGCAGATATTTTCGCTCAGAACGGGATTGCGCTTGTGCGGCATAGCGCTGCTGCCCTTCTGTCCCTTGTCAAAATACTCCTCGGCCTCGTAAACCTCCGTGCGCTGCCAGTGGCGGATTTGTGTCGCGAACTTCTCAATAGAGCTTGCCAGCAGAGCCAGCGCGCACGCAAGCCGCGCGTAGCGATCGCGCTGAATAATCTGGCTTGAAATCGGCGCCGCTTTCAGCCCCAGAAATCCGCAGGCAAGTTCCTCAAACTTGATGGGCGCGTGAGCGAAAGTTCCCATAGCACCGCTGAACTTGCCGACCGAAATTACTTCCAGCGCCTCTGTCAGATTTTTCAGATGCCGCTTTAATTCCTCGTACCAAAGCGCCAAAACCGCGCCAAAGGTAATCGGCTCGCCGTGAATGCCATGACTCCGTCCGATCGTCAGCGTATTTTTATGTTCCAAAGCGCGCGATTTTACCGCCTCAATTGCCTCTTTCGTATCCTCGATAATAACGCTAAGAGAGTCGCGCATCAACAGCGCGTTGGCGGTGTCAATCGTATCAGAGCTGGTCATCGCGTAATGGACAAAACGGCTCTCCTCGCCCAGACTCTCCGACACGCTCGTCAAGAAGGCGATCACGTCGTGTTTGGTCGTCTTTTCAATTTCCTCGATTCGCGTTATATCAAACTTGGCGCGCTCGCATATCTTTTGGCAGTCGCAATCGCCGATCAGCCCAAGCTTGTTCCACGCTTTTACGCCCGCCTTTTCTACTTCCAGCCACGCCGAATATTTCGCGTTCGCGTCCCACAGCCGCTTCATCTGTTCCCTTGCGTATCTTTCCACCATTTGCGATCAACCTGATTTTTTGCGGCAATTATAGCGATCCGCGCTCAAAGCCGCCGCGCTTAATCTTTCGCCGTATAATGCGAACGTTAGACTTGCGTATATTTTAGCCGCAAAGGATCGGGGCAATGGAAACTGTGTTGAAAGGCTTGATCTTATTTTGCCTAACGGTTGTTTTCGCCTTTGGCGAAAGCGGCGGCGAATGACGCGATCGTCGCGGCGATCTGCAAGCGCTTGCTTCGGCGATTGAGCATAGTCCAAACGCGTCGCGGCTTATTACGATCGTGCGATTGTTTACGCGGGCGCAAGATTGGCGGATTGCCACAAAAAGCCTTTCCGATTTCGATCGTGCGCTCGGGAAAACGTTTGGAATGCCGGGCGATCTGCAAAGCGCACGAATTAGGCGAATGTAAACTGCTAGAACCTATTACTCGACAGATAACGCTCGCAAAGTGTGCGAATTAGAAGCTTTCAGGTTGTTACAAGACATCAAAGATCAACTTTCGTGCGACTAGCCGTAAATGCCTAGCCATCATCTCTGTCTTGTTTTTGATTGAGCGACAATCTATACCGCGTTATTTGCAAACCCATGCTCAGGTTTTGTATCAAGATCGCAACAAAACTCTTGTTATCAATCGGACTCAATCAATTATAGGCGCGAACGCCTGCTTTTACTGCTTTCATCTATGCGCCGCATTTTGCATCGTTGTCAAAATTGTTGCGTGCTTCGCGTGTCAAGATTGGATTCTTAATACTGATTACGCTATAACAGCCCTCAAACATTCCGTAAGGAGGCAAAGATGGGTTTTGGTTCTAAAGTCTGCCCGGCGCTTATAGCGGCGGTCGTTTTAATCGGATGCGGCGGCGGCGGAGGGGGCGGTAATGGGGGGGGCGGTGGCAGCCTCTCCGGCCACGCTATAGCCACTATAATGTCGAATTTTCCGATCTTCAGAGAAGATAACAGCGGCTTAACGATTGAGAAAAGATTCGCGGCTATACAGTATGCCGTTGGCAAATCAAGAGACGCGGTTGACGGTTTTGAGTCCAGTCTGTTGAGCGGGAGTTTCGGCCCGGCAGTTTCAGGATGCAGGTATGGTGCCTATGCCCCAAATTTTAATTATAGTAAACAAAACGCCGCAAGAAATATGTTAGGCTGCGCCAGCGCCAACGTTCCGTCTGTTCACAACAATGATTTTGAGCTGTACATAGAAGTTGCGCTGATAAGCGCCTACGGTTCGGCAAACGACGTGCCGGGCCAACAAGATTTCAGCACTGCTTTTGGCTTGATTTCATATCCTATAGCTGTCGTCGAGCGCGGCATAGTAGTAAAGAACGACGCCGCTTTTACAAACGCGGTGGATTCGTATTTTAACAGTCTTAAGGGTAATGGTTTTGAGTGCTATAATGAGAACGCTTACGATAACAGCGCTTGTTATAAACTCGTTCCCAGCTTGCAGCTCATGGTTTTGGTTAAGGATAACACGGACGGCAACAAAAGCATAAGCTGGACTATGAACGCGTATTATTAATATCTCCGCGCCATCGCGCACTTGTTTAAAAGGCGCGTAGCTGTAAAATAAGGTGGTCGGGAAGTTTGGAGCAGATGGTTTTATCGGCGAATTTTAAGAAAGGCATATAAAAGCATTGGAAGATATGATATCGGTGATTATTCCGGTATATAATGTTGAAAGTTATATTAAACAATGTTTAGCGTCCGTATGCTCACAAACATATAAAAACATAGAGATAATTTGCGTTGACGATTGCGGCGGCGATAACTCTATGTCTATTGTAGAGAAATGCGCCTGTCAAGACAGGCGCATTAAGATCGTACGCCACAAAGAAAATAAAGGACTCGGTGCCTCGCGCAACACGGGTATAGACGCGGCAAAGGGACAATACATATTCTTTTTGGACTCAGATGATTACATTGCCGCCGATGCTTCCGGTATTTTAGAAAAATTACTCAGATGCGCAAAACATACAGCATCAGATATTGTTATTTCAAAAACGCGCATTTTTTTAGAAGACCCTGAAGACCGGTTTCTTTTGGAGAACAAGCAGTTTCTTGATCGTTATTTTGATTTTGAGCTTATGGAAAGATATGTTGCCAGCGATATCTGCGCCGCTCTTTCAAAAATATCCGCCGTTGCGTGGGGAAGACTATTTTCGGCAGATTTTTTGAAACAAAACGAAATTTACTTTATAAACGAAAATATAGTTCACGAAGATGAGGGTTTTAATATCAAGGTTTTTTCCAACTCTCCGACCGTTTCGCTTATCGGTGACATAGGGGTGACGTACCGCCAGAGAAAAGACTCCATTATGGCGAAAATGACGCGATATTCTCAAAGGCGGAAGAGAAAATATAATACGCTCGCTTCATTAAATGACGCATTTGAATATATTCGAGCGCGGTTTAGCAAAGAAAAGGCAGAAGATATTATACAAAGCGTTAAATTCAGGACACCGCTCAGTTGGTGTTTTGACAAATATATAAATCTCTGCGGAATTATCAGAATAGAAATAACCGTTAATTTTATACGAATCCGAATTTTTGGCATCAGCGTTCTGAAATTATGGAAGAAACCAAAAATTTCCATCATTGTTCCATTTTATAACCTAACCAAAAGTCCTGATAGTGAAAATATTTTAAGGAGAAACATTGAAGCCTTAATCTTTCAAAAATACAAAAATATTGAAATCATATATGTATGCGATAGCCTGACCGACGACTTACGCAGATTGATCGAGAGTTATAACGATCCCCGCATTGTAATTTACGAATCAGATCAGGGAGTTTCATTTTATGCATTAAAGGATCTTGGTATTGAACGCGCGCATGGAAAGTACATTACTTTTGTTGGAGGCGACGACTATATCGGCAGAAATATGATAAAGAGAGCCGCCTGTAAGTTAAGGCGAGAACCAGATATTCTCATCGGAGATTTTACAGCGCAAACCAAAGACGGAGTACAGAGGAAGGTAAAAACTTTCAGAGAAAGAGCTATTGAGAAATATGGAAATAATATAAAGGACATTTACGGTTCAATTGAATATACGCATAATATATTTTTTAAGACTTTTTTCATTCATAAATATAATATCAGATATACAGATAACGCTCCTAGTGGAGAAAGCAATTTGTTTAATGTTACGGCAATTTCCAGAACCAATCGCGTCGAATTTTATGAGTCTTAAGTATGATTATTTTTATCGGACAATTGAAGACTCTTATCTAGAGACCGGTATGACAAAAGCCGCGGCTTTTGTCAACGCTTATGACGGGGTATTTTTATTAGCTAAAACAACTTATGGCCGCATCAGCGAAAATGCGATTTGGTATTTTTTGGAGAAATACAAACTTCTCAGGCCTTTGTGCGAAACTCCAGAGCTTTTGGAAAAACGCGTTCGGAAGCGCTTAGAAAAACATGGCATTGTTGATTATGCGCTTCAGGCTTTTGGCGTTACCGCTCTAGAACGCGGACGAACGACGGAGTAACGCTTCCTTGGGCAAAAGCCAAAAGAAACGCGCATCCGCCGCTGTCGGTCCGTCTTTTAAGTTGTTTTGCTACAATCGCGCTCTTTGTTACGGCTCTGTAGCTCAGTTGGTAGAGCAGCAGACTGAAAATCTGTGTGTCGGCAGTTCAATTCTGCCCGGAGCCACCATTTATCAATTCTTTGTTCAGCGGGCTTTGATGCCAAGTCGGCTTGCTTTAACGCCGCTGTGGTAAACTAGAATCATTTACTTAGAGCGATAGCACGAGAGGCGTTATGAGTTTTGTTCACCTGCACCTTCACACCGAATACTCTATGCTTGATGGCGCGAATAGAATCGCTCCATTGGCAGAGGCAATCAAAACGCGCGGTATGGACAGCGCCGCCATCACCGATCACGGCAATATGTTCGGCGCGATCGACTTCTATAAGACGATGAAAAAGAACGGAATCAAACCCATTATAGGAATTGAAGCGTATATCCACAACAACGAAAATCTGGAGTGTAAAGATCCGCACTACCACCTATGCCTCTTTGCCAAGAACGGTGAGGGCTATAAAACCCTGATGCGCCTTAGCTCGGAGAGCTATCTCGGCGGTTTTTACGGCAAGCCGAGAATCAACAAACGGCTGCTTGAAGAGCATCACAGCGGGCTAATCTGCTCAAGCGCCTGCCTTGCCGGAGAGATCAACTTCCATCTGAACGTTACCGACGCGAAGCACAGAGACTACCGTAAGGGCTACGAAGCTGCCAGGGAAATTGCCGCGTGGTATAAAGCGCTTTTCGGCGATGACTTCTACCTTGAGCTGATGCGTTGCGGCATTGAACAGCAATTGGCGATCGATCGTTTTATCCTGCGTCTTTCCAAAGAGTTTGGCATCAAGGTAATCGCTACAAACGACGCGCACTACCTAAGCCGTGCCAACGCCGAGGCGCAAGAACTTGCCATGTGCATCGGATCGGGCAAGAAGCTAAGCGATTCCAAGCGGCTCAAGCATTCGGTGAAAGAGTTTTTCGTAAAAAGCCCCGAAGAGATGAGCCTCTTGTTTGCCGACGTGCCGGAAGCGCTGGCAAACACGCTGGAGATCCGCGACAAATGCAATCTAGATCTGAAGCTGAGAGATCCTACGCCGCCAAATTACAAATTCACCCGCCAGATCGCTTTAAAATTTGGCGTGGAACTGAAAAGCGACGCCGATCCGGACGAAAACGACGCGGCTCTGTTTGAACGCCTCTGCCGCGAAAAGCTTTCAGAGCGATTGAAATTTATTGCCGCCGATAACCATCAGTTTTATATCGATCGGCTTGAAACGGAAATATCGGTAATCCGACAGATGAAGTTTTGCGGCTATATGCTGATCGTCTGGGACTTCGTCAACAAGGCGAAAGAAATGAAAATCCCGGTTGGTCCCGGGCGCGGGAGCGCCGCTGGCAGCCTTGTGGCATTCGCGCTGGAAATTACCGATATAGATCCAATCAAATACGGTCTGCTTTTCGAGCGTTTTTTGAATCCCGAACGTGTGTCAATGCCCGATATTGACATGGACTTCTGTCAGTCGCGGCGCGGCGAAATTATCGACTATGTGGTCAGCGCCTACGGCAGGCACAATGTCGCGCAGGTGATCACCTATAACTCGCTTCTGGCACGCGGGGTTATACGCGATGTGGCAAGAGTGCTGGACGTACCCATTCCAGAGGCGGATCGGCTGGCAAAACTGATACCTGAAGGGCTTGATGACGAAGGTAACAGGATCACGCTGAATCAGGCGCTGGAACTTGAACCGAAGCTGAAGGAGATGATCGAAACAGACGAAAATGCGAAGAAGATATGGAAATTCGCCATTGAGCTGGAGGGGCTTAAACGCCAGCCTGGAAAGCACGCGGCTGGAATTGTGATAAGCAACGAACCGCTCTGGCACAAAACCCCACTCTGTTTTGTCAAAGAGCGCGATGAGGTGATTACCCAATACGACGGGCATTATCTGGAAGACGTCGATCTGATCAAGTTTGACTTTTTGGGACTTCAGACTTTAACGGTGATCGACCGGGCGCTTAACCTGATTGAAAAACGCACCGGAGAACGCATCAATTTCAGCGTAATTGGCACCGACAGAGCGGAGGTGTACGAGCAAATCAGTACGGGAAATACGCTGGGGATATTTCAAATCGAATCCGGAGGTTTGCAAAGCCTCAGCCGCCGCCTTAAACCGTCCTGCTTTGAGGATCTGATCGCGATGATCGCGCTGTACCGTCCCGGACCGCTGGAGTCCGGAATGGTCGACGACTTTGTGGAGCGCAAACATGGACGCGCCAGAACAACCTACGCGTTTCCAACTCTTGAACCGATCCTAGCCCCCACGTACGGCGTGATCGTCTATCAGGAGCAGGTGATGCAGATTGTGCAGGCAATCGGCGGATTTTCACTTGGCAAAGCCGATCTGGTGCGCAGGGCAATGGGCAAAAAGAATAAAGAGGAGATGGAGAGGGTGCGCAGCGAATTCGTGCAAGGCGCTCTCGCAAACGGCTATGATCGCGCGAAAGCGGCGGATCTGTTTGATTTGATCGAGAAGTTCGCGGGATATGGCTTCAATAAGTCCCACTCCGCCGCCTACGCGATGCTCACCTATCAGACCGCCTATCTCAAATGTTTATATCCGGCGGAGTTTATGTCCGCGCTGCTGACCTTTGAAAGCATAAAAAAGGTGCCCATTTATATTGAAGAGATTAAGCGAATGGGAATAGAATTTCTGCCTCCCAGCGTCAATCTTTCGCAGATCGACTTTGAGCCGGTATATCAGGGAGGCAAAACGCCGAAGATCATTTTTGGTCTGGGAGCAATCAAAAGTACTGGGAGCGTTGCGCTTGAAGGAATTTTGAAGATCAGGGAGGAGTTGGGCGGCAAGTTTAATTCGCTCGGCGAGCTTCTTGGAAAGATAGATTCACAAAAGGTGAATAAAAAAGTGTTCGAGGCGCTGATCAAGGCAGGAGCGCTTGACTGCTTCGGCTACACGCGAAGGTCACTCCTAAGCGGGATAGACGAGATCGTCCAGAGCGCGCAGGAAGCGGTAAAAGTTCGCAAACAGCTCTCTGGCGGGCTTTTTGAAAGTGACGCCAAAAGCATGTCGGAAGAGGTAAATCTATTCTTGCCCGAACTGGAAGAATTACAGCCAAAAGAGCGGCTGGAATTTGAGAAGGAATCGATGGGGCTTTATGTATCCGGTCACCCGCTTGATGATTTCAGAAAGCAGCTTGAGGAGATCAAATACACGCTCTCCAGTGGAATAGAGGAACTGCGGGACGGCGGTGAGGTAATGGTGGTTGGCAAGGTGGAATCGCTTGATACCAGAATCAGTAAAAAAGGTACGAGGTTTGGCGATTTAAGGCTGATCGATCTGGTCGGCTTGATTGAGCTTAGAATTTTCGATCATCAGATGGTCAAGCTGGAAAAACTGGATTCCGACAAACCGATCGCGTTTACCGCGTCCGTTGACAAGACCGAAAGAGGCGTGAGCCTGATTGTCCGCGATGTAATGAGCGTTGAAAAAGCAAAAGAGGTTAGGGGCGTGAAAAACTATGGCAAAAGCGCCGAGGAAGAGCGCACGACGATCGATCCGATCAGACTGTGCGTAAATGCCGACGCAAACCCAAATGTTCTGAACGAGCTTTTGCAGATGATCCGCGTTTGTCCCGGTGATCGCAGGGTGCATTTGCTGATCAGATCCAAAACGCAAACTGCACTGGTTGATACAAGGATGTCCGCGGGCGAACAGCTGTTGAACAAAGCGCACGCTCTTGACTTGGTGATTGCGTAAATACCGCGTCCGATGTCTGCCGCTACGCGCCCCGCGCGGCGGTGTCGGACATGTGCGGGGAAGCAATTGGCGGGCCGAATTTCGTTCGCGCATAATCTCAACTCTTGGCGGTGATTTCTTGCGGGGAGCGTATTGTGCTTATCGCCTTATCGTCGCGATCTTCACGCATTAACGCGTTTTCCTGATTTTTGCTTTTTGACCCCAATCGCTTCAGCGTTGCCGGCGGATCTACCCATCTGACGCTAAAGAATCTTCATTTATCCATAACAAAGGCAATCAAATTCCAATGGATGTTGTGGTTTTCGGCGGGTGCGCAGCGCTGTTTAGTCCAAACGACGGGAGCGTCAGCGTCCTTAATGGACTATATTTAATACCGTATGCGGCAAACTAATTTTTTACTAACCAGACGGAAGAAACGTTGGCTTGCCGCAGGCAACTTGCGGCGATGCGGATTTGATGCTTTGGATAGAGTCGAGTACTCATAAAAATCACCGCCAGCGGCTACGGCGTATATCGCGGGGAAGCCTATAATTTGCTGGGCGATAACGCTAAGGCGAACATCGATTCGAATATGACGATAAAAATCAGCCCAAAAACGCCGAAGGCTATGTTGGACGCGGAGACGTATGCTATTGCCTGAAAGAGGCGGATAAAGCGATTACAGATTTCACGCGGGGATCAAAAACCGAAGTATATTGATGCTTATATTTTTCGCGCAATATAACAAAGCTTTAGCGGACTACAATCAGGCGATCAAAATCAATCCGGATTCCACACTTGCTTACAGTGCTTGAGCTACGGTTTGTTCTTGGTCGGAAGTTGCGCTAAAGCGAAGGCTGGCGGCTCAAAAGCGCAGAAAAGCGGTTACGCATAGCCGCTTACAAAATCCTATTAAGCAGAAAAACTACGTGAAAGCAACAGCGGAGGCAAAAGGCTTGCAGTTCAGGCGATTGTAGCGTATTAGAATATTTGTCTGACAACAAGGCGCAGTGTTATTGTCAACTACGGTCGTTTACTAAAGTTAGGAGTAAGCCAATGACAGCTTGTACAAAAAATAAAAAGAGCGGCAGCTCGGAGCACACGACAGAGTTTCCGTGCAATTTTATCCGCATAGAAACCTACAAAGGTAAGGAAGATAGTATCTTCAATATGCCTGTTTAGGATTATGCGTTTTAACAGCCTGCCGGATATCTTTCAAAAACGCGAGATAGTTTTGCGTAAACCAAACCTATGGAACGATCCATTTGAAAATTGTATATTAAACGCAATAGCAAAATGCTAATCGGCAGAATTGAGGGAAAAAGCAAAGGAAGAAGATCGCTATTATGGAAATGCTAGTCGTTAAGAGGCGATTGCAGTCTAATGTGGCAGTTATATTTGCGCCAGGGGAAATG
>JAITRJ010000014.1 GCA_031288475.1 Helicobacteraceae bacterium
TGAAGCTGTCTCACGACGCCTCACCCGACGGCTTTACTAAGTCGGCGGCTAATCTCGGCTACTACGTACAAGCCGCGTGGTATATGGATGTGTGCCGATCTGTAGGCTTTGAACCTAAAGAATTTGTCTTTTGCGCGGTCGAGCCCAATCCGCCATATATGACAGGGATATACGAACTAGACTACTCGTGGCTGGAATTTGGACGGAGCGAATACCGACGGGCGCTGGAGATATTTGATCGGCTTGAATATTATCAAGTGCCCGTATTCAAAGATTCGAGAACAGGCGAGATACTGCAAACGCTATCGCCGCCTAGTTGGCTGTTCTACCGCAGAAACGCGAGCTATTAGAATGGCGGAAAGCGGGTCGGCAGTGCTAAAATATAGCTTTAAGGGAGACAGCAATGGGCGAGAACATCATCAAGCAAACGTGCAAGGAGCTAGGCATTACGCAGAAAGAGCTTGCGGAGAAAATCGGAGTTGCCGAACAGACAATTTACAACTGGAACGCCAACGATCAGGTTCCAGAGTGGGGCATTCGTTCTCTTGGTATGCTGCGAATACTGAAAGAGAAGCAGGAGATCGCGGACGCGGCGCAAAGGCTGTTCGACCTACTCAACAAGGAAAAATAAATGGCATATTTTACCTATTATATAAAATTACTCTTGACAAACTTCCTCTAAATTATTATAATACCCCTCATAATTCACTTGTGAGGGAGAAAATGACACCAAACGCTACAACCGCCTATAATTACGCGGTAGAAGGAGGCAGCAATGGGCGACAAAGCAGACCAAACAAAGAACGAAGTGAAGCGCATTTGCGCCGATCTGGGTATTACGCAGAAAGAGCTTGCAGAGCTTATTGGAGCGGGGGAAGCAACAGTAAGCGATTGGGCGCGGGAGATTACCAAAGTCCCCGCTACGATTACCAAGCTCTTCGATTTGCTCCGAATGGAACAAGAGCACATCAGATTAAAAAGCCTAATTTCGGAAACCATAGCAATTTCTACCAAAAAATAGCATTTTCCATAGTTTACCCCCTTGACATAATTCGTTTTCCGAATTATACTTCTATCAAATTCGGGAAACCGAATAATAAGAAGGAGGCGTAAATGACAGCAATCACCATCAGTCAAGCCGCACTAAACGGCTTCAACCAACCAGCAATCAACGCGCGGGAGTTACACGCGGGGCTTGATGTTCTCAAACCATTCGCGGCGTGGATTAAGAACCAGATCACACGCGCTAACCTAATTGAAGGCGCGGATTTTTCACCAATGCACCTAGAAGTACAGCGGTCTAAAAACGGCAAATTTGTCGGCGAAAACCCTGATTTTTTGCTGTACCAAAAAGTACAGCAAAACCGCGATCCGCGCGGTGGGCATAACGCACTCAACTATCTCCTCACCCTCGACGCGGCTAAGCACATCACAATGATGAGTCAATCGCGCAAGGCGAAGGCAATCCGCCAATACTTCATTGAGATCGAAAAGAAATACCGCGCGGAACAAATGCAAGTCCAAGCCGAGCCGCTTGATCTGGTGGCGCATATAACCGCCCTAACGGAAAAGGGCGAGCATTACGACAGACTGCTAAAGGGCTACAGAGAGCTTCACGAGCGCTACTGCAATCTTAGGGCGCTTGTTTTGAAAACAGCGGGCGCTTTGAGGGAGTTTGAGCAAGCCGAGCGCTGGCTGAACGAAAACAAAAAGAAAGGGGATTAACGGAATGGCAGCACTGACGAAAGAGGAACGGAAAACAATCAAGGACGCGGCTGTAGCGGAAGGCGCGACCAAACAAGGCGCACGCTACCTGATGGAGCTTGCGGCAGCGAGGCGGACTGGGCAGACAGAGACAATTGTCCAACTGGACAACTGGGCGCAAAACAGCTATCCGAAAGCCTACGAGGCGATAACGCGGATTATGGAGCGCGACCTAAACGGAGCGCTGTTTAAAGACAGGCAGAAATGTTTACTTTAGCTGTAGCCGCCTTTACGGCGTGGCTTCTATACCAAAACATAAAGGAGGGTGAACTGTTATGAGTGAGATACTTTTGCTGGCGGCAGCGGCGTCTCTCTTTTTTATCGCCGCGGCGATGATGATCGGCGGGAAACGCAAAAAGAAGGAACGCTACCAAGACGGCGTTTATTTCTGGAAATAGGAGGAGCAAAATGAACGAAGTAATAGTTGTGGAACAGAGCGCGGTGATTAAATACCCGCTGCTGACACAGATAAGCGGACAGGCAAGGGAGAAGATCGACGCGCTGAATATTGACCGGATCGAAGCCACCGACGAAAATCTCAGCCTTATTAAGGCGACTAGAGCCGATCTCAACAAGGATTACAAGGAGCTTGAGGATCAGCGCAAGAGAGTAAAGGAGGTTGTTCTTGCCGAATACAACAGTTTTGAAGCCGAATATAGGCGGCTGATTACCGCCGTGTTCCAGCCAGCCAACGAACAGTTGAAAAATCTCGCCAGCGAAGTAGATAACAGGATTTTGACGGAAAAAACGGAGCGCATAAAAAGCTACTTTAAGGCAAAGAACACATACGACTTTATTTCCTTTGCTGACATCGGGCTGAATATCATCAAAAGCGGAAGCGACAAGAGCTATGCCGCACAGATCGACGCCTTCATAGCGAAGGTTGAAAACGACCTTGAGGCGATCAAAGGCGTTCCTAATTCCGACCGCGTGTTGGCGAAGTATCACATCGGGAAGGATTTAAGCGGCGCGATCGCGGCAGTTAATCAGGAGATGGAAAGAGAAGCGGCGATCTCCAGACAGCGCGAAGAACAGGCGGCAAAAAGAGCGGAGGCAAAGCCAGAAGTCAAAGCGGCTGAAATTCCAGCGCCGCCGCCTGTTACGGACATCAAAGTGAAACCAGAGGGACAGTGTTTGCAAGCCCTGTTGAAAATACGGGGCTCGAATTCCGACATTGAGAGGGTCAAAGGCTTTCTTAAAGTTACTGGAATCCAGTACGAAATCTCAATCTACTAATAAGGAGGCAAAAAATGGAAACGTTAAATGAAGTGGCGGTCGTCGATGAAGTCGCGCAAACTGCGGGGCAAAGCCTGATAAAGGCTAATTATACTACAGCGATGCAGGTGTTTAAACCGCGCAATCTGCCTCTTATAGAGAGCAGGATATTGCAGGAAGCGGCAATTGCCGGAGACGACTTCTATTACTCGTGGAAAGCGGGCGATAGTTTCGTAGAGGGTCTGACAATCGGCGCGGCTATAGCTTTAGCGCGTAATATGGGTAATTGCGCCGTTCCTGTCGAAGTTGAGGAAACGAAAGACACATACGTTTTTAAGGCAACATTTATCGACCTCGAAACAGGTTTTAACCTCCAAAGGGCATACCGCCAGCGCAAGACACAGAATATAGGCGAGAAATATAAAAACGACGATAGAGGCAAGGATATCGTATTTCAGATCGGGCAGAGCAAAGCGATCAGAAACGTCGTGCTGGGCGCGGTACCGAATTGGCTACAGAAGAAAGTATTGGTAAAAGCAAAAGAAAACGTAAGCGGCAAAATCGCACAAATGGGCAAGGAACGTGCCCGCGAAATGCTGTTTAAAAAGGCTAAGGCGCTCGGCGTGTCGCTGGAAGCAATCGAAAAGACGTACGGCAAAGCGGCAGGATGGGATACCGAAAAGCTTGTGATGATAAGCGGCGCGTTGAGAGGCATAGAAGACGGTTTCGCAACTGCGGACGAGTTATTCAGCGTTGAAAAGTCGCCAAACGCCGCTAACGAACTGTTGAAGTCAGCGGCTAAACAGGAGGCAATACCCGCGACTGAACCGCTGCTGACCAAAGAGGAAATAGTCGAACTTTCCGCGCCTGTCGAACCCAGCGAAGCGCATCCGGACACACTGCCGCTGTATGAGGAAAATCAGCCGGTTACGGCTGAGGCGGATAAAGAGCATTCCGAGTATGCCGGAAGGCTGGTCTCGGCTCTGATCGGAATGAAAGCTCCTCGAACTCTGTGCGTCCGTAAGATAGCGGAACTCTCGCTTAAGCAGATTAAGGCGTATCTGGAAGATACAGGAGCAACAGCCGCGCTCGCGGAATACATCATTGAACAATGCGGCGATTAATGAAAGGGAGTGAAAATGGGAGAGAGTAACACAATGACAGAGCTTATCCGCATATGCGAAGAGGCGGAGGCGGACGCGAAACGGTTATTGCTCTGCTGGGACAATCTCGGCGCCCCGCGCCAAGCCGTGATGATTAATATGGCTTTTAACCTTGGCTTTGAGGGTCTCAAGGGGTTTGCGCAGACGATAAGCCATATTGAGGGCGGGCGCTACGATAAAGCCGCCGACGCTATGCTTGCCTCCAAGTGGGCAAAGCAGACGGGCAAAAGAGCTATTGAGCTATCAGAGCAGATGCGCAAAGGAGAACGGCAGTGAACGCGATTAAGTTTTCGAGCCCCTACGTCAAATTGTGGGATCAGACCAGCGCGGAGCTGCTGTCCGTTAGGCAGTTAGCTATCCCGCAGGATCTAAGCCCCTCGCTTAGGCGCTATGACACGCTTTATCCCGCGACCGCAAGCGGATTTAACCTCCACGAAATCAAAAACGGCGATTATCTCCAGCTTATTTTTGTTGGCGACCTGCATGTGCCGTTTTGCGCGATCCGCAGGCGAACGCCCGGGCGGGAACGTTACTACAAAAGCAGGATCGGCA
>JAITRJ010000054.1 GCA_031288475.1 Helicobacteraceae bacterium
CCCCCCCCCCCCCCCCCCCCCCCCCCCCCCCCCCCCGCCCCCCCCCCCCCCCCCCCCCCCCCCCCCGCCGGCGGCCCCCCGAATATTGCCGTAATCCTAGATCGTCTCGGACTCCGTGATCTTGACGGATAGTCAAGTCCGATTGTAATGCGCGAAGGGTCATCAAACGACGAGATAAGCGAAAATATATCCGACATCGTCTCGTCGTTTTACATAATTCTCCGCCGAAAGATTCGGCGCGATTTTTTTCGTCCGCTACTCGAATTTCACCAGAGCGTTTCTGAACATCAGCTGCGTCAAAACTGATCCTCCTTATGTTCGGTATAGAAGCATGATCGCTTGGCAAGCTCCAGAAACTGCAAGGGCATAAACAGCAAGCCGCGCATGTTTTTAGGCGCACTAGCGCCTCGTATTTGACTACTTTTCCGTTCTCTGCGGAGCCAATTGCCTGAAAATATTTGTGCGAGAAGATCGCTACGCCGATGGCGTTACCGAAGCCTATCTTCTCCGCGTCGATCAGCTCGAAACTAATCGCCCCCCTCGTCGTCGACAGCTAAAGGTGTACGCGCCACTACCTGCGTTTCGTCAAGTTTAAGCAGCGGAAAGCGGGCGACGCTATTGGGCGCTTCCTTCGCTGCGCTTCTGCCGAGATAGCGCGCGATAATCTCTCTGATCGGTATAAGATCCGCCTCGATCAATCTGCCGCCATCGGCTTTTGTTATCTTCATTCGCTTGCCTATCGGCCGATACGCCGACAAAATCCTGCGCCAAAAAAAGATTGGGGTTGTCAAAGCCTACGCCGCATACGCCCTTAGCGAGCGGTTTGCCGCCATAGATCGGGCGTCTCTCTGCTTGGATCGCACTGCAACGCCGCCGGCTATGACCAGCGGCTTTTTTACGCGTCGTGCTTATCGAGCACGGCAGCGCTGAAGAAGATCGCACCTTTTCGACTTTTTATCCAGCGCCGTGCAGATCTGAATCGCCCGCCTCTTCGTCGCGCCGATCGAAGCAAAAGGGTATCAGCCGCATCCGCTCAAATTCACAAAACGAGATCACGGCGCTTGATGGCGTCTTGCCGCCCAGTATCTCGCCAGAACCGCACACTCCAAATCACGACCGCGTTTAGAGGCAGCGCTTTAAGCTCGTGAATTAGCTCTTCCACGTTGGTGTTGTCGCAAAAATACCTGACCAGCAGATTTTCAGGGGCGCACAACCGCTTGATATAGCGGGACGTATCTGCTCTGTGGCGTTGAGCGCCACATTAACGCAACGCATAAAATTTCCCTCTCGTTTTGCCCTTCGCCCACCACAACTTTCGCAATCTCGACTATACTATGACGCGATTAACTAACATATAGTTCGCGAATTTGTAGTGGTTTTGACTGAACGCCGCCGTTTTACCGAATACGCCTAAGTTTTAATCATTTGCTGTCAGCGCACGGTCGCTATAATCTTGCCGCTACATCAAAACGAGAAGGAGATTGGGATGCGCAGAATCAGTTTTGTCACGGCGGTTGCTCTGCTTTCGGCTTCCGCCGCTTTTGGAGCGGACGCTTCTGAGTTTGAAAAGGCTCTTAAAAACGGTTCTTTCAGCTTCAGCGGGGCGTTATACGGCGATTTTACCCTTTGCGGCGAGGAAGGCGGCGGTACAGACGGACAGTGCCAGCAAGACGAGGATACTTTTGGCTATTTGAACGGTTCGCTTGGCGTCCGCTATAAATCCGGTACGGCGAGCGGCCTCACGCTTAACGCGGGAGCGCGCGGCAATGTCAAGTTCTTTGAAATAAACGAAGACGATTGGGACAGCTCTCTTGACAACGATATTATCGACGTCGCCAATATCACCTATGCCACCGATTCCCTCACGCTGGTGCTGGGACGGCAGGAGGTGGCGCTGGAGTGGCTGGGAGACTATCATCAGGCGGCGGTCGCCGTGTTTGCTCCGATCAGCGAGTTGACGATTGTCGGTGGCTATACGTGGAAATACACCGAATTTGATTACGACGGTCCATATGGCGACTTTGCTGCGTTTGGTGTGAAAAACAAGGGCGCGGGCGTAATTGACGTTGCCTACAAAGCAGGCGATTTTACGATCGAACCGTGGGTCTATTTCGTTCCCGACACGGCGAACTGGTTCGGTGGCAAGGTAGCTTACGATGGCGGCGATTTGGGCGTTTCCGCCGCGTATACGGTCACGACAGACGAAACCGATGGCGAAATTTTGGGTGGCAGCGGCGGCTTTCTGCACGCTCAGGCCACCTACGGCGCTGGCGATCTGAGCGTGCTTGCTGGTCTTGCGTTAGGCAACGCGGATTCAACTGGCGGACTTGGCATTGTTGGCGAAAATGTCAGCCCATTTGAAGACGGTGATCTGTTTTTTGAAAATGACACAATGACGATTTACGGCGGCGCAAGCTACGAATCCGGCGATCTGACGTTTTCCGGTCTGCTTGGCTACTTTGACGCGGGCGAAGATAATCGGAACGGTTCTGTATTTGAGCTTGATCTGATCGCGACCTACGCTTACAGCGAAGGACTGGGCTTTGAAGGCAAGATCATAAATGTCTTCGGCGGTTCCGACGGTCTGGAAGATACTGATTACACCTCCCTCCGAGTGGCGGCTCTTTTCAGTCTCAATTAGCCTCTTCAACTCCCCCGCCTCAGGGGGAGGCTTTTTATTAATTGATGAAAATTTAAGTAACGCTTTCCTACAATCCGTACTGCATACAAATAAAACCAAAAGAGTTAAGGACGGAAAATGCTGGAAATTAGATGGCACAGCAGGGCCGGACAGGGAGCCGTTACGGGCGCGAAGGCGCTTTGCGACGTGATGGCGGAAGATGGCAAATATGTACAGGCTTTTTCAGTGTACGGCGCCGAAAAACGCGGCGCGCCTATGCACGCGTTTAACCGCATAAACGACGAGCCTATTATCGATCACAGCAAGTCGATGTTTCCCGATTACGTTCTGGTAATCGATCCGTCGCTGGTATACACAAATGTTACTTACGACGCAAAACCAAACACTCAGTTTATTATCACCACACACCTTTCCAAAGAGGAGCTTGTAAAAGAGGTTCCCGTTCTGGCGGGTAAAAACGTCAACGTCGTCGATTGTATTAAAATATCGCAGGAGACGATCGGGCGGGCGATTCCAAATACGCCTATGCTGGGCGCGTTCGTAAAGGTTTCCGGCGCGTTCGATATAGAGAGTTTTTCCGCCTCAATGGGCAGAATCCTCAAAAAGTTTCCACAGAAGGTTATCGACGGCAACTTGCAGGCGATCAAACGCGCCTATAACGAAGTCAAATAAGGAGAGTCAATGGTCGACGAGCATAATCTTTTGGGCTGGAGCGAGTTTGAGGCAGGTGCGACGCTCTTTTCTTACGAAGGAGATCGCGTTAAAAACATCTTCCATGAGAACAATTCGATCAAGCACAGCGTAGCGGACTGGCGGGTTTTAAAGCCCGTTTTCAATCCCGACGGCTGTATTCACTGCCAGTTCTGCTGGATAAGCTGTCCCGATACATCGATTATCGCGCAGGATAAGAAGTTTGAATATATTGATTACGATCACTGTAAAGGGTGTGGTCTTTGCTCCAGCGTCTGTCCGACAAATCCTAAATCGTTAATAATGTTTCCGAACCAGGTAAAGTCGGAAGACGCGATCAGAGCGTGGCCTGCTAAAGAAGAAAAGAAAAAGGAGCAATGATGGCGACTCAGCAAAAAGTTGTTTGGGACGGCAACACCGCTGCCGCGCAGGCGATGCGTCAGGCGAAGATCGACGTGGTCGCGGCGTATCCGATTACACCTTCCACGCCGATCGTGCAGAAATATTCGCAATTTGTTGCAGACGGCGAGGTTAAAGGCGAATTTGTGATGGTGGAGAGCGAACACTCGGCGATGAGCGCGTGCGTGGGCGCGGCTGCCGCCGGCGGGCGGGTGGCGACAGCGACAAGCTCGCAGGGCTACGCACTGATGATCGAGGTTTTGTATCAGGCAAGCGGAATGCGCCTGCCGATCGTTATGAACGTCGTAAATCGCGCCTTAGCCGCGCCGCTGAACATTCACGGCGATCACTCCGATATGTATTTAGGGCGTGACGCGGGCTGGATCAACCTTTGCGCGTTTAACCCGCAGGAGGCTTACGATCTTAACTTTGTCGCCTTCAAGACGGCGGAGGATATGCGCGTGCGCCTGCCCGTGGCGGTCAATCAGGACGGTTTCGTTACGAGCCACACTACGGAATTGGTTTGGTGTCTGGACGACGAAGGTGCCTACAACTTTATCGGCGATTACAAGCCGCACAACCCAATGCTCGATTCCGAACGTCCCGTTACCTACGGCGCGCAGACGGAAGGCGAGTGGCACTACGAACACAAGATGCGCCACAACTACGCGATCGTCGAGAGCCAAAAGGTTATTGAAGAGAACTTCGCGGAATTCGCCAAATTTGCTGGTCGTCAATACAAGGTAATCGAAAGCTACAAAGCCGAAGACGCGGACGAGATTATCGTGGCGATTGGCAGTGTTGTCGGTACAACGCAGATCGCAGTAGATAATCTGCGAAAAGCTGGACGCAAAGTAGGCGTAGTGGGCGTGAGATTGTGGCGTCCCTTTCCCAAAAAGGAGCTTGCCACGGCGATCAAGAACGCTAAAACGGTCGCCGTGCTGGATCGCTCCGCGCCGCTTGGCACGACAGGCGCGCTCTACAACGAAACGGCGGCGGTGATCGTGGAAAGCGGCTTGAAGGCGACGTTGATTAACTATATTTACGGACTTGGCGGGCGCGACGCGACGACGGAACAATTGGAGGCGATTTTCAACGAGGCGCTGGAATGCACGAAGGCTGGCAAGCGGGTTAAACCGATTATGCAAACGGTCAATCTCAGAGGCGAGCCTCTGAGATTTTATCTGTAAGGAGAAGCGCTATGGGCGAAATAAAACAGATTAAAAACTTAAAAGATTTTTCGATGGCGATAGAGCGCTTTCAGGGCGGTCACCGCCTCTGTCCGGGCTGTTCGCACGGGGTGATCGTGCGCGAGTTTATCAACGCTACGGACGACGAGCTGTGCGTTTCAAACGCCACGGGTTGTCTGGAGGTCTGCTCGACTATCTATCCCTTTACAAGCTGGAACGTAAGCTGGGTGCATGTGGGGTTTGAAAACGCGGCGGCGGCAATCAGCGGCGTAGAGGCGATGCATAAATCGCTGAAAAATCAGGGCAAAAGCTACAACGACAAAGAGATCAAGTTTCTCGCCTTCGGCGGCGATGGCGGCACGTACGACATCGGCTTTCAATCGTTAAGCGGAGCGGCGGAGCGGGGGCACCGATTTATCTATGTTTGCGTCGATAACGAAGGCTATATGAACACGGGCGGTCAGCGCAGTTCCTCTACGCCGATCGGCTCTTCCACCACCACCTCGCCGGCAGGCAAGATAAGCTACGGCGAGAAAAAACACAAGAAAGACCTCGTGGCGATTATGGCAGCGCACAAGTGCGAGTTTGTCGCGCAGGTCGCGCCCGGACACAAGTTCTGGAAAGACCTTGTAATTAAAGCGCAGAGGTCTTACGCGGCGCAGGGTCCCGTATTTATCAACGCGATGAGTCCGTGCCCTACCGAATGGAAATTTGATCCAGCTTTGTCGATGCAGGTTGGGGAGGTTATGGTCGATTCGTGCGTCTGTCCGCTCTATCAGATCGAACATAACGACGAAGAGTTCGGCTATAAACTTACGATCACTTACGAACCGAAACATAAGTTGCCCGTAAAAGAGTATATCGCGCTGCAAGGGCGCTTTAAGCATCTTTTCAGACCTGAAAGCGCGTATATTTTAGAGCTGTGGCAAAAAAATATAGACGCGCAGTGGGATTATCTGCGCCGCCGTCAGGACGCGGGCGTTTAAGGCTAATGCAATACATGATCGGCAGCCGCGAAACCCGCGGTTGTGCGATCGCCAAAGTGAGTTAATTCTGGTAAAATTTCTGCGCGTCATATAAAATGCGTGGAGGAAATCTGCATGACGATCAAAGAAGCGATACTAAAAGCGCTCGGCGGATTAAGAAGACCTGCCGACTCTTCGGAAATTTACGATTGTATCGCAGATCGCAGCTACTATGATTTTAAAACGCCGAAAAACGCCGAAAAATACGATTTCTGCATTGTTGGGAGATTTTATCCGCCGCGGTGACACTAGGATTGACAGAGTTCTTCAAAATAATGGGGTATATCTTTACTATTTAACAGAAAACGAGCATGCGATAGATTTTGAAGACGTTGTTACTCCAAACAATTCCAGCGTTTTGCATAACAAAAAAAATCAAATAAAAACTTTTCACGAAAGAGATTTACATATACTGTTCAACACCTATTTGAACAGCGTTAAAATTCGCGCTAAGACAATTTACCATGGACAAGGATAAAAATCAAATATGGACGCACCCGGACATGGTTGGCGTCGGATTTAAGAAATTCGACACAAAAGAAGGCCGCAGTTTCCTTGAAACTATCAATCGAAGAGACACAATAAAACTCTATTCTTACGAGATTAAGAAATCGATAAATAACGATAGCGAGCTAAAAGAGGCTTTTTTCAAGCTGTTTCTAATTCCAGCTGGGCAAATTACGGTTATTTGGTATCTTTAGAAATTGGTAATCAGTTAAAAGACGAAATCGAAAGATTAAGCCAGGCATTTGGAATAGGCGTTATAAAACTGTATGCATATCCTTATGAAAGCAAAGTGGTGTTTCCGTCAAAATATCGAGAATTAGATTTTCAAACAATAGATAAATTATGCAAAATCAATCAAAATTTCTCTGATTTTGTTAAACATATTAGAAGAGTTATTGCAGCCGACGACAATTACAGAGAAGGATCTGAGAAAGAGCTTAGCAATATATGCGATAAATATTTTGATAATGATAGCGATATAAAAAAATACTGCAATGAGAAGAATGTACCTTACTCAGATAACAACTTGTCATATGAGCAAACTCGTTGAAGGAGGCATAAATTGGCTGATGTAATGTCCGAATACGGCATAAAATGTTCTAAAGAAGACGAAAAACGCATTGTAAAAAACATAAATAACTTTCTGCAAAAAGAGCGTAATTACAGAAAAATATATAAACACAAAGACGACTCAATCTCTAAATTTAATTACGACTACTGCTATTGTCAGTTTGTATTGAAAAAAAATCCGCGCTGGTATTTTGATTTGCACCCGAATGAAGACTTGGACGGAAAACGGAAATTTGATAATAAAGAAGTAGAATGGATTTTATATTTAAGCAAAAATTATATTGAAGGCTACAGCAAAAAGGAACACAAAAGTGTGGATTTATTCTTCAAAAAACTTATGGAAGCGATAGATTTTGAAATAATATTGCTGTACAAATACAAAGAAATGAGGAAAGAATCGGAAATATAATATATGACGATAGAAACAAATAATTAAAAAATAATGAGAAGCGTATACACAAAAGGAGATATGACCAATACAGGGAAAATGACTTTAAAAATAGGTTTATTTGCGTGATAATAGATAAAGAAACGATAAAGGGGCATGTATTCTGAATACATATGAAATTTAGCGTTTGGTGGCATTGAAATGATGATTACTGGTTTTATATTGGTAGACGAAACAGAGAAATCTTATCTTATGTTGGCATTTTATGATGATTCATTTACTGAGGGACATAAAAAACTAACCGATATAGCCCATGCGCATAATACAAACATTATTTTACAGTTGGTTTATGTCGGATTAAATGTTATGAATGACCCAACCGAAGTAGCGGTTCTTGCTCCAAGCGCTATAGAAAATTTAAATACTCAAGTTATACCCAAAGAAATAAGTCTCAAGGAAATTAAAAATGCACAAAGTAAATTTGCCGAGGCTGCTTTGAGAGCAAAAGATGCGGGTTGTGAGACGTTGAAGTACATGCGACACATGGCTTTTCTAAGTCAATTTATGATGCCATATTATAATCGCGGAAATGATTTATATGGAGGTTCTGCCTCAAATAAAGCAAGAATGATATTGGAAACATATGAAAAAATTCGTAAATCGGTTGGCAAAGATTATCCCATTTGGATAAAAATAAATGTTACATACAGCATTACGGATGGAGTATCGTTTAGTATGTCTTATATTTATGTAATGGATTGTCAAATTCTTCATATTTCAACAAATTCAATGCCCTGCAAAATCCAAAAGTTCGCACGCTTTTTCGGCGTCTTTTTCTGCTTGCTAAGCGTCTTTTAAATTAGCGTAAGCAACCGCGCGGTAATAGTATATAATTTGAATTCAGTTTAATCACATTGTTCTATCGGCGATAGCTTTGGAATAATCGTCCATATCGTTATAAGCAAGAGCGAGATGATGATAGGCTTGCGCGTTTTCCTGATCTTCTTTGATGGCAGCGGAAAAATGTTTTATTGCTTCTTAGTAATTTTCCTGTTCAATTGCCGCCAAGCCTTTCTTCTTAATAGACAATATAAATCGTTTAACTACAGCGATTTATAATCTTTCAAAAACGCATATCTTTTGTCGTCGCAACGCTATGTGGGAGATGAATAAAATACTTCAACGTTATGTCATAGTGAACTGCTAAATGTGTGCCGAAGCGTAAACATACCTGTTATGCGAAGTGTGCCTGTACTTCATTATTTTATTTATTATTTTTTGTTACATATAATTTTCATGATTTATAATCTTTTGGAGTATTTAATGCTTTTAATTTAATCCATTCTTTTCGAATTTATTTCATTTTTCAGATAATCCATTATGAAATTATTCATTTTTGTTGATGGTATTTGAGGCATCTTTCCCTTATTCAAATTAAGTTTATAAATTCGTTGATTAAATCTTCATAAGTTATTTTTATATCTCCATTCATTTTATCTTCGCGCCATCTATCAAGCCAATATATTGATCCTGATTTTATTTTTAAATCAGATTTTTTCTTAAATGCTTCTTTAAGTATAAACTCTTTAGTCTGTCTATTATTTTTATAATTTTCAACAAATCTTAGCCCTCATTACATATGACGTTCCGTTTGTATACGGCATTTTACAGACCGTATCCGTCTGTTCCATCCGAGCAGGATTCCGCTACATCGCTTGTTACTTTCAATAAACTGTTTATATCAAATCATTTTAAATATTGAGCGCAAAGGTAACATAAAATTTCTGATTCATTTGATTTTTATGATTTGTCCGTTCCAAATATTTGTACTGTTCAGTAATCATATTAATCATTAAAATCACTGGTCAGATGAAAAGACTAATCGCCCGCAGAGTTTCTTACTGCAAGTTGTTTACGTTTTTGTTTCATCTCTATGACTCCACGTTCAAGCGCTTAAATCAGCCTTCGCGTAAAACCGCTTTTCTCCCAGTGTTTTTATCGTTGCTAAGCCCTCCGAAACCAGATCGCTGAGCAGCGCTAAAGCTGTCTCGTCTAAAATCGCGGCGGCTTCAAAATCGCTAAGCGATCGGCGTTGGAGCAAGGCAAGCAATGCTATGCGATCAAACGAACATTTTGCGTTTATATATTTTGAGGGAATAATCCGCGCGTTCAAGCCAATTGCCGCAAGCCGATCGGCAAGCAGACGCATGTTCTCGGCAGAAGCGGCTTGAACTTTGTAAGCGCTTGGGCGCTCGATCGTGCCTATATCGATCCGATCGGGTCTAATTTTATTCAACGCGAGCGCGAGCGCGTTGAAATTGTCCGCCGTATCGTTCGCGCCGCCGACCAGCAATGTCTCTATAACAAGCTCCCCCATGTAACGCGCCCTGAAATTGATCATACCGTTTATGACGGCGCCTAGATTGGCGAAAGAGCTTCGGGGGCGATCTACCTTTTTAAACGCCTTTTCCTCCGCCGCATCCAGTGAGAGCTTCACAATATCCAGCTTTGCTAGCGCGGCAGTTACGCTCGGAACGCCAATCGTTGCGCCGTTTGAGAGTATCATCAGCTTCGCGCCGTTTTTGATCGCGTTTAATTCGTCGATCAGCGCGTTCAAATACGGATAGAGCGTCGGTTCGCCATTTGCGGTAATCGTGAGCTTATCGGGTGAGCAGGTTTTCAGCGCCTCTTTAACCTCACTTGCGATCTCGCGCCAATCTGCGGGTTCGTCGAAAACCGCGATCGGCTTTGCCTTGCTAAGTTCGCAGTAAAGGCAGTCGTAGTTGCAGCGTTTGCGATCGGGCGAAAGATCAATCCCCAGCGACAGACCGAAACGCCGACTAGAAACGGGACCGAAAACAAAGCTCATCGCGCGAAAATCTGATGGACAAAATCCACTAAAAACTTCGCGTTTCCGCGATTAAAATCGGGTTGCATACCATGCCCAAGGTTGAAAATATAGCCGTTTTCTCCGCCCATTACCCGCGCCGCTTCGCGCACGCCGATCTCGATCGCCGCCTTGTCGTACATTCTTGCCGGTTCCATATTGCCCTGAAGCGCGTAACGATCAAACAAAACCTTTTTAGCGCGCTCAAGCGGCGTGTTCCAGTCCGCGCTGAACACGTCGAAATCGCCGTCGATTTCCTCCAAATAACCACCTGCGCCCTTGCCGAACAGTATTACGGGAATATCCGCGCGCTCCATTTTAATGCGGCTTACGATCTGTTTCATATAGCTCCAGCCAAACTCGAAAAACGCCGATTTTTCCAGCGCGCCGCCCCAACTGTCGAATATCTGAACGGCGTTTGCCCCCGCGTCGATCTGCCGTAGCAGATAATCACCGATTACGTCGCTTAATTTCTGCAAAATCATATGCAAAAGCGCGGGATCGGAATACGCCATTTTCTTAACGATCGCGTAGTTTTTGCTCCCGCCGCCTTCTATCATATATGTCGCCAGCGTCCAAGGGCTGCCTGCGAAACCGATCAGCGCTTTATCCGCCGCGAGATTTCTGCGTACGATTTTCAGCGCGTCATAGACGTATTCAAGGGTGTCGGCGGCGACACTCAAGAGGCGATTTATATCTGCGCGAGTTCTGATTGGATCGGGCAAAACAGGACCGCGACCCTCTGCGAACTCCACCTTCATTCCCATCTCCAGCGGCACGACGAGAATATCGCTGAAGATGATCGCCGCATCTACGCCTAGAATATCGATCGGCTGAAGCGTAGCTTCGGCGGCGAGATCGCTTCGGCGGCAGAAGTCGATAAAATTTTTCGCTTTGGCGCGGGTTAAGCGGTATTCGGCAAGGTAGCGTCCAGCCTGACGCATCAGCCAGACGGGCGCGGTAGGCGTTGGCTTCTTGAAACAAGCGTCTATAAAAATCAACGCGAAACCTTTAGCGCAGCCGCGCTCAATGCGCACCCTTGTTCATAAAATACAACGCTATGCCCAGCGCCAAAATAGCCAAGGCCAGATAAAGCATCTCAAGCGGCGTGGAGAAGCTCATATGCAACACGCGCTGAAAGAAGCTTACCACCAGCACCATAATGATCACCTTGCCTAGTTTATCTTTAAGCTGATCGAGCGATTTAATGGTGAGAATATCTACGTCCCTAAGCTCAATCTCCTCCAACTTCTCGATCCGCGAAATAAACAGCTCGTACAGCCCGAAGCTGAATATCAGCAGCACGACGGCAATCAGATAGAGATCGACCGCGCCGATAATAATCGACACCCCGTCGGCGTGCAGATCCACCTCGGCGCTGCTGAAATAGTACCGCCACGCGGTAATTGTTGCCTCTATCACGTCGTAACTCGCCACGATAAACAACACCGTCGCGCCCAGCAAACTGAAAATCACCGAAAACATCACGAGGAAGCGGCTTTTTACCAGCATACCCTCAAATACCCGTTCCAGCATTTTTCCTCTTTTAGCAGATTTTATTATCGCCGTTAGCGTAACATAACCTTCTATATTATGTTCCGCGCGCTTCATATGATAGCGGCCATACCCAGCTTCGCCTCCGGCTTATCAGCGAAAGCAAACGACGGCGCGATAGTTTTGATATTATGTTTGTAAAGTCGCGCCGCATGAAAAGTATCTTTTTCAAGTCCTTATGCCCCGTCATTTGTAATAAAACCTTTTGATTTTACCTTGCCGTTCCTGTCATACTCTTTTACAATCTCTTCCAGCTTGCTATTCTTATAAGGCGTTTCCATAAGTTTCCGTTTTGATAATACACTTTTCAACGCCATTAATCTCGCCGTCCCTGTAAGGCGCTTTGATTCATAATTTTTTACCTTCATAGTATTTTCTTACTATGCCCGTTATCGGTTTACCGTTGTTGTCCGTCATTTTACCGTCGGTAATAAATGCGTCGACATTGATGGTATACTCTTTACTGGCTTGCGCTTGCAACCCTTAGCCGCAAATAACGATAAGCACAAAACCAACGCTAACTTTTTCATAACCCACCCCTATAACACAAGCTGACTAGTATCACCTTACGCCTCATCAAGCGCATAATTTGATCGCGGCTTTATTCCGCGTGATTTTGCCGATTTTATCAAACTTTCGCACGGTTCGCCCGCGACGCGAAAACCGCCGCCGAAATAACAGCGGTTTTTCAGCCGTTTGCTTCTTGCGTCTCAATCCACTTTTGCGCGATTCGCACCGCGTTTGTCGCCGCGCCCACGCGCAGATTATCGGCTACCACCCACATATGGAGCGTTCTTTTGTCGTATATATCCTCTCTGATCCGCCCCACGAATACCTCGTCTTTTCCGCTCACGAGGATCGGCATAGGATATTCGTTTCTGCCTGGATCGTCGATCACGACAATATGTTCGCCTTTTTTGAGCGCCTCTCTCGCCTCTTCGGCGCCGATCGGCTTGGAAAAACGGACGGCAATCACCTCGCTGTGCCCGCGCAGAACCGGAACGCGGACGCAGGAGGCGGCGACCTCCATCTTGTCGTGAAATATCTTTTGCGTTTCGTTGACCATCTTCATCTCCTCTTTCGTGAAGCCGTTCTTAGTAAAGCTGTCGATATGAGGAATCAGATTAAGCGCGATCTTGTGCGCAAACTTTTTGGGCTCGATCCGATCGTAGCCGAAATTAAAAACTGCTTTGTTCTGCTCCATCAGCTCGTCCATCGCGCTTGCCCCTGCGCCGCTGACAGCTTGATAAGTGGCGACGTCGATACGTTCTATATCCCGCAGATCGCGCAACGGCTTGAGAGCGATAACCATCTGGATCGTCGAACAGTTGGGGTTGGCGATAATCCCTCTGTTTTTCCACAGCTTAATATCGTCGGGATTGACCTCTGGCACAACTAGCGGAATATCCTCGTCCATTCTGAAATGGCTCGTGTTGTCGACGATGACTGCGCCCGCTTTCGCCGCGCTCGCCGCGAACTCGGCGGAGATTGACCCGCCTGCGCTGAAGAGCGCGATCTCAACTCCCTCCTCGCCAAATACGTTATGCGTAAGCGTTTTAACCGCGACATCCCCGCCTTTATACTCGATCGTCTTTCCAGCGCTTTTTTTGCTGGCAAGCGGCACAAGCCGCTCCACTGGGAACTTCTGTTCCTCCAGAACGCGGATCATTTCCGCCCCCACTGCGCCGGTCGCGCCGACAACAGCTACCGCATACTTTCTCAATCCAATTCCCTTGAGTAAAATTAAAGGCTAATTTTATATTTAGAGCGTTTAGCCTCAAAATCCGCTATTGGCATTCCCAGCAAATTCGCTGCGTCAATCGCGTTGCCTCGCGTTTCGCCGAGCGCCTGAACGATCAGCTCTTTTTCCAGACTCTCCACACTTTTTGCGCCGCTTCGCGCGCGCAAAAACAGATCGTTAGCGTCGATCAAATCGCCTTCGCTTATGATCGCGCTTCGCTCGCATACGCTGATAAGCTCTCGAACGTTGCCGTACCAGCCGTAGTTTAGCAACTCTTCTTTAGCCGCGTCAGAAAAGCTCTTTTTCGTAAAGCCGTACCGTTCGCAGGCGTTCAGCAGCGTCGCCTCCGCGAGCGGCAGAATCTCCTCTTTGCGCTCCCTTAGCGGCGGGATCGCGATCTCGATCGTGTTAAGACGATAGTAGAGGTCTTCCCTAAAACGTCCTTCCATGATCGCCTCGCCTATATTCTGATTAGTCGCCGAGATCAGCCGCACGTCGATCTCTATATCTTTTAGCCCGCCAAGCCTTCTGAACCTTTTTTCCTGAATGACGCGGAGCAGTTTTGCCTGCAAAGCGTAAGGCATTTCGGCAATCTCGTCCAAAAAGAGCGTTCCGCCATTCGCCTCCTCGAAGCGTCCGGGCTTAGACGCCTGCGCGTCGGTAAAAGCGCCTTTCTCAAAGCCGAAAAGCTCGCTCTCGATCAGCGCGTCGGGCAGCGCCGCCATATTGATCGGCACGAACGGCTTTTCGCTGCGCGGCGAGTTGAAATGGATAAATCCTGCAAATATCTCCTTGCCCACGCCGCTTTCACCGAGCAGCATTACCGCCGCATCGGTTTTGGCGGTCTTGAGCGCGACCTGACGCGGACGCTCCAGCGCGGAGGAACTGACGATAAAAAATTCGTTTTTTGCTGCCTCCTTGTGCTTCGCAGGCGCGATGCGCGCCGCCTTCTCGATCGTCTGCGCGGCTTTTTTTGCGCGCCTGATCGCCTCGATCAGCGCGTCGATCTCGAATGGTTTCTGCAGAAAATCCTTCACGCCCAGCCGCATAGCCTCCACCGCTTTGTTCAGCGTGGCGTTGCCGGTAATCACGATCGCTTCGTACCTGCCGTTCAACTCGCGCAAAAACTCCAGCCCATCCATAAACGGCATCGTCAGATCAGTAACGACAAGCTCGTAGGTATCGTCCAGTTTTTTCAGTGCGTCTTTGGCGTTCTTGAAACTGACGACCTCAAACTCGCCCCGCTCTGCAAATGCCGCCTCCAGCGATTTGCGCACATTGATATCATCTTCAACGATTGCTATCTTCATAACCTGCTTCGCTAATCTTCTAGTACCGTGATTCTAACTACATCTCCTTTAACAGCAGCGCTGACTTTAAGCGCCTTGAGCGTAACGACCGTTTTTGTGGTCACTGTTTCGTTGTGGGTAGAAACGGTATCGGTGAGCATAATTCCACGCCTTAGAAGTTCCTCGATCACCGTATGGGAATTTTGGCGAATGCTTTTAAGAACGCTCTGCGTACCGTCGGTTGGAGTTTCAAACACGGCTGTGACAGCGGATTTTGGGTGGGCAATCATCGACCGCGTCACCTGAAAGTTTTCGTTGTAAAGGCGGTGGTCTTTCATCACCGCCCGATAAGAAACGATAAAATCCTCCGACAGAAGAGGCAGAGCGAACGCCACAAGAAAGATGATTCTCTTCATACGCCTTTAAAGCAACGCGCGTTCCTAGCTGCAAAGAGACAGCATAGGCTACTGGAAGTACTCCCTTAGATCGATCTCCTCAATGTTCGGACGCTCCCTAATGCGGTTTTTGAACCGCTTTTGCTGTTCGCGCAGATCGCCCTGAAGAGTTTCAATTTCCTTTTTCTTCTCCAACTCAGTAGCCTTCGCGCCAATCCCGCTCAAAGAGGCGATCAGTTTTTTTAGATCAAGGGCGCAGGACAGCTCGCCGTTTCTTGGTATCACACAGTTGAGCGGCAGATCTATGCCATTCCACAGTCTGTCCATTTCGCACGGAAAATTCCAATCCGCGATCAGCGCCAGCGTCAGGCTTCCTTTCATCTCCCGCCTCTCCTCTGCCATATCGCCGCTGAGGACAAACGGATCACTTATAAGGAAGATGGCGCTGAATCCCTTTGGTTTTCTGCTTAACCAGAACTGCATCGATTCATATTTTTGCGTGCGCCTGCCTTCCAACCTTGGCATCGCTTTACCCTTAGAAAACGCGGCGGCGCGGCAATACAGCTCGGAGAAGTTTATCCCCAAAAGCCTCCCGTTCTGAGCGCAAATCTGCCCGCTGACACACCGTGACCTGTAAAAGCTGCCTTCGGCGAACGGGTAGCCGATTCTTTGCAGCTCAGCGTAAAGATCGTCTTTTTTTTGTTGCGGCTTTGGCGGGATGCGTGGCGGCTCCTGTGTGATCACGGTGGCGGTCGTGCTTTCGGCGTCAGCCTCCTGAACGACGGGATAAGACAGATTCCCTTCAACCGTCAGCGTATCGCTTACGACCGGAGCGGGGGAATGACCGGTCAGAAGAGAAAACGGCGAAGGATATGAAAAATATTTTACCCCGTACATAAATAGCAGAACGCAGGCAAAAAAAACCGCGATCGGCACGAATCTATACATAAGTACCCGTCATTTTCCGCAATGCCGAAACAATATCGCTCTGGCTCAGAAGAAATTCGCCTATCAGGAAGGCGTCAGCACCCATTTTGCTGAGTTCAATAAGCTGTGAGCGGGACGCAAGCCCGCTCTCTGCGACAATGATTTTTCCTTGTGGAATCAGCGGAATCAACTTTTCCGAAAGGTTGAGATCGATCGTCATATCGTCCAGATTGCGGTGGTTGATCCCTACGATATCGGCACTGGCGGCGACCGCTTTTGCCAAATCGGATTTGTCATGAATCTCCACAAGCGCGTTCATTCCCAGCAGGCGGCTATCCGTTAAAAGCTTTTTCAGTTCCTTGAGGGAAAGGATGCGCGCGATCAGCAGGACGAAATCCGCTCCATATACCAGCGCCTCCAAAAGCTGATAGCGATCGATGATGAAATCTTTGCGCAGGATTGGCAGCCTGGAATATCGGCGGATGAGCGAAACGTATTCCAGAGAGCCATTAAACCATTTAGGCTCAGTCAATACCGAAATCGCCGCCGCACCGCCTGTCTCGTAATCGTTCGCTATAGAGATTGGATCAAAATCGGCACGGATATTTCCCTTTGATGGACTGGACTGCTTTACCTCAGCAATAATATTCAGGCGATCACCGTTTTTGCGTAGCGCGCCAATAACGTCGCGCGGATAAAACGGCGCGAGCGACGCGGCGCGCCCCAGCACCTCTTCCGGCATCTGCGCCTTCAGTTTCTGCAGAATTTCTTTTGTGTTTTCGACGATATCATCAAGTATCATCTATTTGCTTTCTGAGAGTTTATATAACTTTCTTCAATTAGCTTGTAGTGTGCAAAAATTGCCGGATCGCTTTTAATCATATCTTTGAATTTATTCATTAAATCGTAGGCCTTTCCATATTCGCCAAGTCGATAATATCCCCATGCCAGAGAATCGTTATAAAATATATTGTTTGGCTCTTCTTGAACAGCAAGTTTAACAAGCTCTACGCCCCTTTTTACATCAATACTGTGATCGATTAAAAGATATCCCAAGTAATTAAGATGTATATGGCTGGAGTTTTGCGCTATCACTTTTTCTAATGTGGATATTGTCTCTTGAATAAGTTTTGGATCGCTCTGATCGCCAGCTTCGTATTGCAGCATAGCGTAAACCGCCAGATGCGTGACATCGCCATCTTTTTTGTATAGTCTAAGCGCGAGTAACGAACCTTTTTTATACAACTGCTCGTGCTTATACAGCTCTAAAAGAATTTCATTATTGAAATGCGTTTCTTCAAGCCATTCCATAAGGCTTTTGTAGTCGTCCTGAATAAGGGAAAGTTCGATAATTCGTTGTCCCAGCGCAGCGTCAGGTCTTGATTTGTATATCCGTTTGTAAGATGACACTACCCCTTTAATATTACCCGATTTCGCGTACACAGAGGCGAGTCTCGAAAGAAGGTAATCTTCCGATCCGTATATCATGAGATGGGTTTCCATATATGCTGCAGCTTCTTTATAATCGTTCATATGTTCAGAAAGTATCAGTACTATTTTATCAATAGATAAGCTATCATGTGTAATTGAGTAGGCGCGTTTGTAGTATGCTAGTGCATCTTTATGGTTACCGCTTGTCATATATATGTCTGCCGTCAATATATAATCTTCTGGTATCTTAGAGCTTTTTGCAAGTTTAGCGGCGTTTGACAGCGCGTTTTTCAAATCATTTTTACCAAAATATGCAATAATTAAATATCTTATTAATAAACGGCTGTTATCGATTTTTAATAGTCTTTTTGTCTCGACGATCGCCCGATCGTACTGTTGCGCCCTGATCAGCGATTCAATCCACTTTTCGCCATATGTTTTTTCACCCGTGTTTTTATATATTATCATATTAAACCGCGCAGAGGCGTTAAAATCCATACGCCCCTCCGCGTCCAACGCCATTATTCGGTATAGATCGGCGTTAAATTCCGCGCGTGAGCAAGCCGCGAGGATCAAAATAAGAAGAATGGCTTTCTTTATGCCACACATAGTGTATCGGCTTTCATTGAAATTTCACGAATATCGGCGGAAACGCCGTTTTTATCATATAAAAATAACGGCGGCAGAATGTTTACCGCCTTTGTAAGGCTCTTTTTCGCGCGAATCAACACTAACCGCGCCTTTTTGCCGCTATGAGTATGCACAAACTGCACGCTCTTGGGATGATAACGGCTTTCGCGCAGATATCGTGCCACGTCAAAAAGGCAATCGGCATCGTAACAGAAAAAGAAATCTCCTTCCGAACTGAGAAACTTACCAGCGCATTTTAGCAGATCGTCTATGGGAAGCGTTGCGGCGTCGCGGGCGGTTCTGATCGCGTCGTTTTTGCTTTGCGTGGTATGGGAGCGGTAAAAAGGAGGGTTGGAGACGATTGTGTCAAACTTTTTCTCGCATACGAAGCTTCTGAAATCGGAGCATACAAACTCAGCTTTTATACCGTTACGCTCGCTGTTCTGACAGCAGAAATCGATCATTTCGCGCTGAATATCTACTCCTGTGAGCGCAACGCCGTAATCCCGTGCAAGCAGCAGGCCTATCACGCCGCAGCCGCAGCCGATATCCAAAACGGCGCCCTTCAATGTCTTTTGCTTGACGAAGTGATAAAGAAGGATCGAATCGGTGTTGTACCGATAACCCTCTTTACTCTGATTTAAAATCAACCGCTTGTCCTTAAGAAAAACGCGCTTGCAGCGTTTTTTAATACACGCGCAATTATACATCTCAGAAGCGTCCCGCGGTCGTGGCGCGTCTTACAAGCTGTCTTTGCGCCACCTCCCCCCCCAGCCCCAATCCGACACTTAACATCCCCCCGCAGCCTGTCGTCAGATTCGCTGCTGTAAGGCTGAGTTTGAAACTAAACTCTGAGGCACGGGGGTTAAAGAGGCGCAAAGCCGA
>JAITRJ010000003.1 GCA_031288475.1 Helicobacteraceae bacterium
GATCGCTTTTGCTGAAAACAACAAAAGCGGCAAATCTGCCGCTTGTTGTTGCGGACACAAATTGTTGTCATTGCGAACTATTGAAATCAGCGCGGCAGTTTGGTTTTTTGTCGTTGCGAGTCGCATAAGTACGGACGAGATAAACACGCGCTTATCCTTCATCGTCGCGATCTGTCGAACGGCGGATCGGAGCGTCAGCGCGTATCCTGTGCGCCGTCCGCCGCGGAGCATCCGGCTACGGGAAGCATATTGGTATTTTGAGTTTTAACACAAATCGCAAGGTTGTATTTTCAAGATCATAAAAGTCTTTATTTGCAGTTCCTCCGTACTGCCGCGATGCTCCCCGCAATGACGGAGAAGGCTGGAAATGTTTCGCCTGCCGCGGTCCGATCATCAGGGGTATGGCGATTTTGCTATACTCCCGTCCTTAAATGTTGAAAGGCGCCATATTGAGAAAGGCGATATATCCGGGGTCGTTCGATCCGATCACAAACGGACATCTGGACATCGTAAAACGCGCCTCCTCTATCTTTGACGAGGTGGTGGTGGCGGTTTCCAAAAGCGCGGATAAAAAGCCTATGTTTTCGCTGGAGGATCGGGTAAAGATGGCTGAGCTAGCCGTAAGCGGGATAAAAAACGCGCGGGTTCTGCCGTTTGAAACGCTGCTTGTGAAGTTTGCCGGGAAGCTCGGTGTTACTCTGCTTGTACGCGGGTTACGAGCCGTAAGCGATTTTGAGTACGAATTGCAGATGGGTTACGCTAACGAAAGCCTTGATCCAAATATCGACACGCTCTACCTGATGCCGAGCCTGCAATTCGCGTTCGTAAGTTCGTCGGTGGTGAGATCGGTTATCTATCATAACGGAACAATATCCAAACTTGTCCCACAAAGCGTAGAGGAATATATAGTTACGCTCATCGAAAAAAAGTGAAACCCGCGTTAATAATAATTCGATTGAAGATGGAGAAAACACAATGAGTAAATGTAAATTAAAATGGGTTCAATATGTATATTGCTATTGAGGGCATCGACTACGTAGGCAAAAGTACGCAGGTAGAAGCGCTTAAAAAGATATATCCCGAAGCGATCTTCACCATAGAGCCCGGCGGAACGGAGATTGGAGAGAAGATACGGGATATCGTCCTTTACGAAAAAATGGATCGTTTAGCAAGAATGTTTCTCTTTCTCGCCGATCGCGCCGAGCACGCCGCGAAAGTTCTGATCCCCAATAAAGGAAAAATGATCATATCCGATCGATCGCTGATATCCGGAGTTGCGTATGCCTACAAGAGCGCCGACTGGCAGCTTCTGATGGCGATTAACCGATTGGCGGTATATGAGGTGAAACCCGATCTGTGCATTATATTAAAAATAGAAGACGAGCAGACGCTGCTTAAAAGAATGATAACGAAAAAACCAGACGAAGTTGAAAAAGAAGGGCTGTTATACCTTCTGGAGGTACAGGACGAAATCATAGAAGCCGCATCGTCGCTGGAGATACCTTGCGAAACGATCGACGCGGCTCTTCCGCAAAGCGACATAACCGAAAGAATCAAGGAACTGATCGATGATTACAGCGCTTAGAGGTATGAAAGATATTATCGACGACGCGTCTGAATACGAATATATATTAAACGCGGCAATCGCTTGCGCGAAGCTATACGGATTTAATCTGATCGACGCGCCGATTTTAGAGGAGACGGCGCTTTTTCGCCGATCGGCCGGCGAAAGCTCGGATATTGTCGGCAAGGAAATGTACGAATTTGTCGATAAGGGCGGCGCAAGTGTCTGCCTGCGCCCGGAAGGAACGGCTGGAGTCGTCCGCGCTTTTATCGAAAAAAAACTTGATCGGACGAGCGGAGTTCATAGATTTTTTTATCACGGGTCTATGTTTCGATATGAAAGACCGCAAAAGGGCAGATTGAGACAATTTCATCAGTTCGGAGTCGAAAGTTTCGGCGAGAAAAGTGTTTATGAGGACGCGGCGATTATTTTGCTTGCCCGCGATATTTTTGACGCGCTGGACATTAGATACGAGCTTCAGATCAATTCACTTGGCTGTGTTAATTGTATGCCGAAATATAAAGAAAAACTAAACGCGTTTCTCAACGCGCAAAATAATCTATGCGATGATTGCGAACGGCGCACCAAAACAAATCCGATCAGAACGTTGGACTGCAAAAACGATACGTGCAGAAAGATATATGAAAACGCGCCGCTGATCGCCAATTTCTTATGCGACGAGTGTAAAAGCGATTTTGCCGCCCTGCAAGATATTTTAACATTTAGCGGCGTTATGTTTTCGCATAATAAAAGGCTGGCGCGCGGACTTGATTACTATAATAAAACCGCCTTTGAGTTTATCAGCGGAGAAATAGGATCGCAAGACGCAATAGCGGGCGGCGGCAGATACGATAAACTAGTCATGCATTTGGGCGGTAAACCGACTTACGCGGTCGGTTTCGCGTTGGGCGTAGAGAGGATGTACGATCTGATTAATCCGCCGCGACGCGAGCGTGAGGGAGTATATATAGGCGCGATTGATAGCGAGGCGATCAGAGATATTTTTGCCTACGCGCAAGTCTTGCGCAAAAGAGTTAAAACGTTTGTCGAATACGAGCCGAAAAAACTCGCCGCTCACCTGAAAAACGCCGATCGTATGAACGCGAAACTATGCGCTGTTATAGGCGATGAGGAGAGGGCGGACGGCGCGATCTGGATTAAAGACCTGCTGGCGGGCAAAGAGAGCAGACCCAATTTAAACGAATGGCTGACGAGGGATTTTAGGAGCGCGTGATGAGAAGATTTGCTTGGAAGGCTATAGCGATCGGGGTTTTACTGGCGCCGATCTGCTTAAGCGCCGATTGGGTTCGGTTGCATATGTTGGCGGGATACGAATGCGAGGGCGATCAGCTTACGCTTACTTACGACTATGACGGCGCATATGACGAGGACGGCGAAAAATTGATTGCAAATAAACGCGACACGCAATGGGATCCGTGGTCGCTTGTAACGATCGAAGATACAGACGGATATAATAGAATTGTCGGTGAAACCTCCGTAAAAGCGGAGTGCAAATTAAGCGACGGCGTTTATCGGATCGAGATATTTCCTGTTATTGGCAACCATAATGAGTTGGGAAGGTGCGGTCATTGGATGGGCGCAAAAGCACAAGTTATCAAAGGGAGCAAAACGCTTTATGAAGGTCTATTTTCCGAACATTGCGAACGTCGCGATTTCTTTTATCCGTTGATAGCGGGCAAAGTAATTACGCGCGTAATTTTTACTCCAAAACAAGATAAGCCGCAGATCGTTTCGTCGTCTGTAGAGGATTTTTATAACGGAAACTACAAACAATGAAACGCAAAGAGATACCAAACGACTATGGGCTGAGCGTATGGGGCGGTGATAATTTTATAATTGAAAACGGCAAAGTATGCGTCAATACCGGATCGCGCCCTGCGATTTTGGATATTGTTACGGAGATTAGAAGCGACGGATACAGAGGTCCACTTCTAATTCGTCTTCCTCATTTGGTGGACAATCAGATTGAAAAGTTATACTCCACCTTCAATAAAGCGCGCAAAGAGTATAAATACGGCGGTAAATTCCGCGCCGTATTCCCTCTTAAGGTCAATCAATTTCCGGGCTTTATTAAGATATTGATCGAAAAAGGTCAGCGCTACGGCTACGGCTTGGAAGCCGGCAGCAAGGCGGAACTTATTCTGGCAATGGCGCACAATCAAGACGGCGCGCCGATCACGGTTAACGGCTTTAAGGACGAAGAGATGATTTCGCTCGGCTTTATCGCCAAAGAAATGGGACACGATATTACGCTTACGATCGAGGGGCTTGGCGAGCTTGATACGATCTTGGAAATGCAGAAAAAAACGGGCGATCCGATGCCGAATATCGGCATTCGTATCCGTTTGCACACCGCCGGAATGGGTATTTGGGGCAAGAGCGGCGGAATCAACGCGAAATTCGGGCTTACGAGTACCGAACTTATGCGCGCCGTGCGTTTGCTGAAAGAAAACGGGCAGCTCTCCAGCTTTACGATGATTCACTTTCACATAGGCAGTCAGATGGAGGATATCGCGCCGCTTAAGCGGGCGCTCAGAGAGGCGGGCAATATCTACGCCGAGCTTAGAAAAATGGGCGCGGATAACCTCAGGTCGATTAACCTTGGTGGCGGTTTGGGAGTGGAGTACTCGCAGGACGCGCGGAGCAAAAGCGTCTCTTACTCCCTGCAGGAGGTGGCGAACGACGTTATGTTCCTGCTTAAATCGATCTGTGAAAACAAAAACGTGGAAGAGCCGGATATCTTCACCGAATCGGGAAGGTTTATCGCAGCGAGCCACGCTCTTTTGGTTGCGCCGGTGCTGGAGCTTTTCAGTCAGGAGTACAATGAAAAGGCGCTCGATCTCAAGGAGAAGGGTAACCCGCCGCTGGTCAGCGAGCTTTACGATCTCTACCGGACGATCAGTGAAAAGAACGCCGCCGAATATCTGCACGACAGCCTCGATCATATGGAGTCGCTGCTGACGCTTTTTGATCTGGGCTATATTGATTTGCAGGATCGCTCAAACACCGAGATTCTGGTTCACCTGATCATCAAAAAAGCGCTTGATACTGACGCGCACCTTAGCGAACGCAATCAGCTCCAGCAGAGGATACAAGAGAAGTATTTAGTCAATTTCAGCCTCTTTCAGAGCCTGCCTGACTACTGGGGGCTGGGGCAGGAATTTCCGGTAATGCCGCTGGATCGGCTTGAGACAAAGCCGACGCGAAGCGCCAGTCTGTGGGATATTACCTGCGACAGCGATGGCGAAATCACCTTCAAAACCAAACGTCCGCTGTTTTTGCACGACATAAATTTAATGGACGGCAACTACTTTCTGGCATTTTTTCTTGTCGGCGCTTATCAGGAGGTTTTGGGAATGCGCCACAATCTCTTTTCGCACCCAACCGAAGCGGTTGTCGAGATAGACGATGCCGGCTATTATATTCGCGATCTCAAGCCTTCGGCAAGCCTTCTGGATATACTTGACGATATCGATTATGATATAACCGACGTACAAAGACAACTGAAAAAGCGCATTGAGCGATCAGAGCTGATTCCGGAGGAAAAACGTCAGGACGTGCTTGCCGAGCTCTACTTATATCTGAGCGAGAACAGCTACCTAAAAACAACAAGGCTTGTGTGATGAGCGAAAAAATTGGATTTTTCAGGCAGATCTGGGAGGATCTAAACGTCCCCAGAAGCCGCGATCCCGCTATGCGAAGCCGCTGGGAACTGCTTTTTAATTACCCCGGCGTATGGGCGCTGGTCTGGTACCGCCTCGCGCACCGGATACACCGCGTCGGCTTGAGGCTTTTGGCGCGCTATATCGCCGGCTTTTCGGAGGCGCTGACGGGCATAGACATCAACCCCGCCGCCAAGATTGGGCGGCGTTTTTTTATCGATCACGGTTTGGGTGTGGTAATAGGCGAGACCTGCGAAGTAGGCGACGACGTAACTATATATCAGCAGGTAACGCTTGGCGGCGTCGATCTTACGCCGAAGAAACGCCATCCCACGCTGGAGGACAGCGTGATCGTAGGAACGGGAGCAAAGATTTTGGGCGATATCACAATAGGCAAAAACGCCAAAATCGGGGCAAACTCGGTAGTGGTTAAAGATGTACCGCCGAATTCGACAGCGGTCGGCATTCCCGCGCGAATCGTTGGTACGCCCGCTAGCGCGACCAAATTTGATCACAACTCTCTGCCGGATATTCAGAAGGAAATGTTTTTCTATATGATCAAGCGCATTAAGCTTCTGGAAGAAAATCTTACAAGCTGCAAACCAGACATAAGCGAGAAGGAAAGTGAGCTTGAAAGGCTGTTTGAACAGCTTATAAGATCAATGGAGAAATAAACGGCGAGCCTAAGCCCGCCTTTTCTTATTCAAACAGCCCACCGCTGAGGTAGCGTTCGCCCGTATCGCACAAGATGGTTACGATTGTCTTCTCCGCGTTGCTAGGTCGTTTAGCTACTTCAAGTGCGGCGTAAACGTTTGCGCCTGACGAGATACCCACAAGCAACCCTTCTTCTTTCGCCACTTTCTTCGCGGTAGCGACCGCCGCTTCGTTGCTTACCTGAATTATTTCCTGATAGACCTTGGTGTTCAGGACATCCGGCACGAAACCGGGCCCAATTCCCTGAATTTTATGCGGTCCGGGTTTGCCGCCGCTTAATACGGGAGATGCCTGCGGCTCAACGGCGATCACTTCTATGTTCGGATTTTTCTGCTTGAGTACCTCGCCGACGCCCGTAAGCGTTCCGCCGGTTCCCACAGCCGCGACAAATATGTCGATCCTGCCGTCTGTGTCTCGCCATATCTCTTCTGCGGTCGTCCTGCGGTGAATCTCCGGATTTGCCAGATTTTTAAACTGTTGCAGAATGATTGCGTTAGGATTTTCTTTCACGATCTCTTCGGCTCTGCGCACTGCGCCGCTCATTCCCTGCTCCGGCGGCGTCAGTTCCAGTTTTGCTCCAAACGCCGCTAAAATCTGACGGCGCTCAATGCTCATAGAAGCGGGCATAGTCAGAATCAGCGATATGCCAAGTCCAGCGCAGAGCGACGCGAGAGCGATGCCGGTATTTCCGCTGGTAGGCTCCACAATCACATTCCTGCCGGGAACAACCCTGCCACTTTTGATCGCGTCGTCGATCATGCTAAAGCCGATCCGGTCCTTCACAGAATGCGTCGGATTAAAAAACTCGGCTTTCCCGATCACCTTAAAACCTTCGCCGACGTGCCTTAAATGCACCAGCGGCGTATTGCCGATTAACTCGGTAACATTGTTTGCAATCTTTGCCAACTTATCTCCTTTGTGTTAGATGTAGTACATACTAGTCTGAGTGTACCGGCTTGTCCGATCAACAAGTTCTTGCAGCGGAACGGAGAAAACATCTTCGATCTGCCTGCTTGCCTCTTCCCAGAACGAGGTCAGCACGATCGACTTCAGTCCGTATTTGTCGGGACTGAATATCTCGTTTTCCATCGCGTTGAGAATCTGCAAAACAGTGACGTTTTCCGCCCGTTTCGCTATTTTATAGCCACCCTTCGCCCCGCGAATACTCTCAATAAACCCCTCCTTCTTCAGAAGCACCAAAAGTTGTTCGAGGTAGTTCTGCGGTATATTGCTGCCTTCTGCGATCTCCCTGATCTGCACGAGCCTGTCGCTGTTTCGCGCCAGGTAGAGCATAGCCGACAGCGAATACGCTCCTTTTGAAGAGATACACACCATAAATCCTCCTTGTCAATCTAAATACTTGAGATTCTAAAGCGTATTGTAAGCTATTATCCCTTATGATACCGACTTATGGGAAACAAGAAAAGAGTTTTGCTGGCTATGAGTGGAGGCGTTGACTCCAGTATGAGTTCAAAAATCCTGCTGGATCGCGGATTCGACGTGCACGGCGTTTATATGAAGCTGCATGAGTTCGAAGCGAAGCATAAGGAAAATATCCGCAAGGCGAGCAAAGTCGCGGCGTTTTTCGGCTTCAAATTCGACGTGCTGGATAAACGAGCGGAGTTTCAGAAAGAAGTGTTTGACGCTTTTATACAAACATATAAAGAGGGGCGTACGCCCAACCCGTGCACGCTGTGCAATCGCATCATCAAATTCGGCGCGCTGCTGGAAGAGGCGGACAAAAAAGAGTGCGATTTTATGGCGACGGGGCACTATGTCCGCACCGATAATCAGTTCTTTTACGAGGCGAAAGACAAAACCAAGGATCAAAGCTATTTTCTGTTCAATGTAAAGAAAGAGGTTCTTAAAAGGCTGATTTTCCCTCTTTCAGAGATGGAAAAGACCGATGTGAAGAAGATTGCGTCCGGTTTCGCGGAGATCGCCGAGTTGGCGACGCAGAGAGAGAGCGCGGAGATATGCTTTGTGGAAGGAGATTATACGGAAGTGTTACAACAGTATTTCTCAATCGATCAGGCGGGTGACGTACTGGATGATAGCGGCGCGGTCATCGGATCGCACAGGGGGTATATGCAGTACACGATTGGCAAACGGAAGGGATTTCGCGTGGATGGAGCGAAAAATCCGCTTTACGTCAAGCGGATACTGCCTTCAACCAATCAGATCGTCGTCGCGGATAAGGCGCGCATATATGAAAAAGAATTTGCTGTCCGCGACTTAAACCTGTTTTTTGAGCCGAAGGAGAGCGAATTTAAAGCGCAGATTAAAGTGCGCTACAGAAACGATAAGACGCCCGGAACAGTATTTCTTGATGGCGGCGAGGCGCGGGTCGTGCTGGATAACGAGGAGTTTGCCATCGCGCCAGGACAGGCGGCGGTCTTTTACGAAAGCGACAAACTGCTGGGAGGAGGTTATATCGTCTGACCTTCCCGCGAGGTGACATAAAGATCAAACGCGCGACATTGAAAAATCTGGTTGAAGCCAGCCGTAAAACCGCTTAAATTGCGCAATCTAAAGCGTATGATCAACAATTTTTAGACAGCTTCTAGAATGATTTCGGAGTATATTTTGCTAGAAAGCGGCATTTAGCTCTGGGAAGGGAGTCTTGAGGGGTTGGATAGTTATTTTCGCGCTGTTTGGCGGTTGGGCGTTTTATCTTGTTTTTGCGTATTTAAACGTGAAGAAGAGAGCAGAGACCGCAGTTTCGCGCGCGTGAATCAACGCTTCAGCGACGCAAAAGGGACAATCGGCGAAGGTCAACTGGGGAAACGCGGCTTCGTGCGTTGCATATTCGGTTGGTTAGATGTCTGTTTTGCCTATCTTTTCGCGGCGTATTTGAACGCGAAAAGAGCGGGAATCCAAGATTCCGCGTATGAAGAGCGCGAATTCCTTCTTATGAAAGACTATTGTGATTTTAATGACGCGCAAAGCGGTGACCACGATTCCGGGTTTGAGCTGCTTGTCGACAACATAATGCGTAATTTCTGCCGGTTTTCCGCTTAGCTCTCAAAATCCGCGTTTTTACAGCCTTCGGGTTGGCGGAAGAAGACAAAGCGATCCTTCCATCCTCAGTATCGCTGTGCGCGCTGGCGACCGCTGCGTAACCGAACGAGCCTGTCTATATGGGCAGCAGCCTTTGCCTCGCGCGGTTTTTTTCCATCTGTGCTACGATTTCTCTGAAGCGGCTTTTCGGACTGAAAAACGCCGCGAAGAACCCAATCGACAGGAGCGTATAGCCCAGATAGGTAGCCCAGGTGCCAGGATCGTTCGCTACGGAAAGCACCGTCCCTTTTTCGTCTCTGTCATACGAGTGTTGATAGAAGCGGAATCCTTTGTATTTAAGGATGTGGTTCATATATATCCGCTCTTCCCGTTCAGCGCCGTTATCCTGTATGAACACCTGACTCTCGTACGACGAGGGAGAGGAGGAACCGGGGTAGCGCTTGAGAATGAATTTGTTCAGCTTCAGCGCAAAAGGCAGTTCCACCGCCATCGCGCCGTAAGATATGTTAAATTTTCTCTCTCCAATCTCCACCTCTGCTACTCTTCCTTCATTCGGGCTGCCGCCTAAAAGCGCCACCTCTGCCGTTTCGCCTTTGTGAGATATGTCCGCGATTACCGCGCTCATACCGGTTTTGCCTTGTGCAGGCACTACTCTTTTTACCGCGCCTGCCAGATTGCCGCGCAAAGTCAGCTTAACGCCATCGATCGTAGAATATTCGGCGCCGGAGTCAAATGGGTGAGGCGTATGCGCACGGATGCTGGATGTCTCCTGCGTATCTATATCGGTACGGATTAGATCGGAATGCGCTTTGACGCTGAGATCCGCCGCGTCGCGACTGATCACGATCGAGGGCTCTTTAAAGTTGAAAGCGCTGCCAAAGCCTAAAAGCGTCACCCCAAGATCGACATACTCATCTTCAAAAAGCTCCACAAGCATAGGAGCTTCCGCCCCTGTCGTTACCACGATTGAAATAAACGCTTTTCCGTTCGGATCAGGAACAATAGCTTCCGCTGCGTTGGGGTAGAACGCCTTCGTTTTGATCTCCACGGGAGCGCCCCCGCCTAGATTCGCGCTGAAGCTGCGGCTGTGCGAACCAATTGGCGAAAGAAGAATGGGAAACGAATCTCTTAAACCGGAACTGGAGATTTTAATATAGGAATCGGAAGTTAAAAAGGCATCTGCGCTCTCCCCCTCCCGTATGTACATCAGCCCTTCGTATCCGTAGTGCCGCGTGATAAACGCTCCCAGCATAATGATGATAAACGAGCTGTGAAAAATAAATACGGGCATCTTATCCTTTTGCCACATATTAAACTTGGTCATATTTCCCAAAAGCGTCAGTGCCAGCAGAAACAGCGTGAACGTAAACCATGCGCTGTTGTAAACCGCCGCGCGGGCGGCGGCGGAGCCAAAGTCGTTTTCTATAAAAGTCGCCGCCGCGCAGGCAAGCGCAAGAAAAACCAACAGAAAGATCGATAGGCGTGTCGATGTCAGCAACACATAGATAGCATTCGACCGATAGTTCATATTTCCTCCGTTTTCAGGGGTGAAGTTTAGTCAAGCTTCGCTTGGTCTGGCGCTCAATCAGCGCTGTGGGCAGGCTAAACTCCTTTTGCAGGGCGTTTTCCGCCGCAATCATTTCGCCTTCATCGCTCTCGTGATCGTATCCCAGCAGGTGCAGAACGCCGTGCAGGAACAATATGGCGATCTCACTCTCAATCGAATGACCAAACTCCTCCGCTTGCCGCTTCGCTGTGTCGATCGATATCACCACCGAACCAAGCGGCGCGGCGAAAAAACCCTCAGTTGGGAAACTCAGTACGTCCGTAGCCTTATCAACCGATCGAAACTCCACATTCAGTTTTTCAATCTCTTCATCGCTCGTCAGAATAAGCTCAATCGTTTTTTCACTCAGGCGCGCGGCAATCTCCTCCAGCGGAGAAAGCGCGATCCCAAGTCCGGTTCTGTTTTCAAAATCGATCATCGCCATCATTGTAGTAAAATCCACCGATGAATCGTTCCCTGACGTTGCTGAAACGGCTTGCCGCACTCTATGATCTGCGCGATTGCGGGATCGATTACTTTGAAGGCTTCAAAGAGAGCGTAAGCGCCGATCTGGACGTGAATCTGTCAGAGATGAACCGCCTGATCTCGCAGTGCAGCCTATGCGCGCTGTCCAAGCAGCGCGCGCGTAAGCTGCATCCTATAGGCGGTGCTAAGAAAGGGCTGATGATCGCGGTGGATGAGCCAAACGCGTACGAAAACGAGAATGGGCGTTGGTTTTGCGGCGAGGGAGGCGAAATGCTTAGAAACATCATTGAGCGGGCGATGAGGCTGGCAATCGACGATATTCACCTAACCAGCGCGATCAAATGTCACTCCTTCGGCAATATGTCGGAAGAGTACGTTAAGCGGTGCGCTCCTTTTTTAACCAACGAATGTGAGTGTGTTAAGCCAAACGCGATCCTCTGCTTTGGCTCATACGCCTTCGGCGCGCTTACCGGCTCGGTTGAAAAGATAGAAAAGGCGCGCGGACGCGTTTTCCCATCACCGTTTGGAAGCATTGTGCCGACATTCTCGATCAACCACCTTCAGCGCAACCCCGCTTCAAAAAAGCTTGCTATGGAGGATATTAATCTCGCCCTTAAAACAGCCGGAATATGACGCGCATCCTTACCCTGACAGGTTCTTTTGGGCGCGGGTAGTCCTTGTAGGCGGATTTTATTGTTTCGATCGCGTGATCGTCGAGCAGGCTCCAGCCGGTAGATCGTAGCTTCTCAATTGGAGTGATGTCGCCGTTTGGATAGAGCGTAAAGCTCACAATCGTGTCGCCCGTCATATTTTTCAGCACCGCTAGGCGTGGATAGCCGCGCATTGTGAGATAACGCTGCGTAATCACCTGAATCGGATTTAGATTCTCTTCCAGAAACTCCCTCTCGCCCGGAGTAAGACTGAAAAGCATCGTTCCGTACAACTCCCCAAGCTCAGAAACGGGTATTGTCAGTTTAGCGGCGTCTGGAATTGTCATCGGTTCAAATACACGGTTAAGTTCGCTTACCGAAACCGCGTCCGATTCCTCCTCCCCATCTGGATCTTCTGATTTTGCCTCTTTGCTGCCGACGCTCTGCACAGCGGGTTGAAGGGGATTTTCCGAGGCGGAAGGCGGAGCAATCGGTTCGTCAACAAAAAACCCAAGTGAAAGCGTGATATATCGGATCGGCTCAACCGCAAACTGCCTTCCCGTCCACAAAAAGAGCAGCAGAAGCGGCAGATAGATAACAACAGTCGCCAGAAAAGAGAGGAGCGCGCGCGTTCTCATGCCAAAATAACTCCGAGGCTGGGTTTTACGCCTGTTAGTATAAAATGGCGTACATTTTTTTAGTGGGAGGTTTGGTATGGGCAGGAAGAAAATCTACAACCCCACGTCCAAAGAGGGCGTCGCTGATCGCTCCATCATCGCGGGAAACCCGACCGGTTTGGTGGAACTTACGAAAGTCAAATACCAGTGGGCAATCAACCTGTGGGACCTGATGCTTGCCAACACGTGGTTTCCTAAAGAGGTGGATATGACGCAAGACGCGAGAGACTACAAAGTTCTGAGCTCGGACGAAAAGCGGATGTATGATCTGGTGCTAAGCCAACTGATATTTATGGATTCAATACAGACAAACCAACTTCAGGATAACATCAATCCGATCATCACCGCACCAGAAATTAACGTACTGATTGCCAGACAGAGCTTTGAAGAAGCGTTGCACTCAAGCAGCTACGCGGTTATGGTGGAGAGTATCAGCGAAAATACCGAAGAGATATACGATATGTGGCGTAAAGACGCAATTCTATACAAAAAAAACAGTTATATTGCGGAGGTGTACGACGATCTGGTACAAAACCCCAGCGACGAAAAAAAAGTACTCGCTATGTATGCCGTTCAGATTCTGGAAGGAATCTACTTTTACAGTGGTTTTACGGCGATGTATACACTAGCGCGGGCTGGCAAGATGCTTGGAAGCGCACAGATGATCCGTTTTATTCAGCGTGACGAAATAAGCCACCTGCTGATTTTTCAGAATATGCTCAATTCACTACGCAAAGAACGCCCAGACCTGTTTACAAAAGAGATCGAGGATCGGGCGTATCAGCTTTTTGACGAGGCGACGCAATTGGAAGTAGAGTGGGGACAGCATATATCCAACAATAAGATATTGGGTTTTACCGATCAGATCATTGACCAATATATAAAATATCTCTGTGACAACCGTTTAAAAGCGGTACAGCTAAAACCTCTTTATAACGCGCAGCATCCAATCAAATGGGTGGACAAATTCAGCCAGTTCAATGATCAGAAGTCCAACTTTTTTGAGGCGACTGTAAGCAATTACTCAAAGGGAAGCCTCACGTTTGACGACTTCTAGTCCGTCGGTCTGAAAACACGGGAGATCGGCTTTGCCGCCATCCCGTCTTTAATTAGGGAAGCTGTTTGGCGCGTTAAGCTTTGTTTGGATAAAATCGCGCTTTAATTTTCACAGCTAGGTAAAGGCAGGCATCTTATGTACGCGATTATCAAAGCCGACGGACGGCAGTATAAGGTTTCAGAGGGCGATATCGTGCTGTTTGACAAGATGAGCAAGGAGCCTAAAACGGCGGTCAGTTTTGATGATGTAATGCTTATTTCGGATAACGGCAATCTAACGGTAGGCGCTCCGCTGATCAAAGGCGCAAAGGTGCTGGGCGAGGTGATTAACGAGGGGCGCGGTAGAAAGGTGATCGTTTTTAAGAAACGCCGCCGTAAGGACAGCAAGCAGAAACGCGGTTTTCGCCGCGATTTCACCCGCGTAAGAATCACGGGCATTTCGCTGTAACCATAATATAGTTAAGGATAGCCAGTGGCACACAAAAAAGGGCAGGGCAGTACGCAGAACAACCGCGACTCAATCGGTCGGCGGCTTGGGGTCAAGAAGTTTGGCGGCGAGTTTGTTCGCGCTGGCGGCATTATCGTCCGCCAGCGAGGCACGAAAATTCATCCGGGTACGAATGCAGGTCTGGGCAGGGATCATACGATCTTCGCGCTGATTGACGGGCATATCAAATTCGCGCAGAAGGACGCCAGTCGCAAGAAGGTTTCGGTCGTTCCCGTCGGTAAGTAATCTTTTATCTCGCCCCGTTCGTGGGGCTTCTCAGCTAAGGCATTTGGGTGTTTATTGACAGCGTAGAGGTTACCGTATCATCGGGCAGGGGGGGCGCGGGCTGCGTCTCATTCCGCCGCGAAAAATATGTGCCACAGGGAGGTCCCGATGGCGGCGATGGCGGCGATGGCGGCGATTTGATCTTCACCGTGGACAATAACACAGACACGCTCTCGCGTTATCGTGGGCATCATCGCTTCAAAGCGCAAAACGGCGAGCAGGGCGGATCGCACAACAAAACGGGCAGAAGCGGTGAGGACCTGATACTCAAAGTTCCTGCCGGCACACAGGTATTTGATGTTGCCAGCGGTGAAATGTTGCTTGATCTGACGGAGACCGGCGCAAGCGCTCTTCTGTTAAAAGGCGGAAGGGGCGGTTTGGGCAACGCGCGCTTCAAATCATCCACCAATCAGCACCCCGTGTATGCGCAAAAGGGACTGCCGGGCGACGAACGCGTCGTGCGGCTGGAGCTGAAACTTATCGCCGACGTGGGCTTGGTAGGCTTTCCAAACGTGGGCAAATCGACGCTTATCAGCGCCGTATCCGCCGCCCAGCCGCAGATAGCCGACTATGAGTTTACAACGATTACTCCATCGTTGGGCGTTGTGACGGTCGATCAATACCGAAGTTTCGTTATGGCGGATATTCCGGGGATTATCAGCGGCGCGAGCGGCGGCAGAGGGCTTGGGTTGCAGTTTTTGCGCCATATTGAGCGTGCCCGCGTCCTGCTTTTTATGCTGGATACGGCGGGACAACGTTCCCTGAACAAACAGTACGATCACCTGAAAAACGAGCTTGGCGGTTACTCAACGGAGCTGTCCAAAAGGTTGTTTGCCATCGCGTTTAGCCGCGTTGACGCCGATCCGTCCGGCGCGGCGGAGAGAGTGGAAAAGTTTTTGAAAAAGCTTGATTTGCACCCGGTATCTCCGCTGCTGTTTGGCGAAAATCGACTGTACGAGTACGAGGCGGACGATTTTGGCAATCAGCCCGCTTTCGCAATGCCGATCAGCGCCGTAACGGGATTTAATATCGCAAAGCTGATCTTCCGTCTGGACAGGCTGATCTCAAAGGTAAAAAGCGGTGAGAATCGTTGTTAAGGTAGGCACTTCAACACTGAGCGAAAACGGCGCTCTGCACGTGGAGAGGATGGCGCGCCTGGCTGCTTTTTTAGCGCTGGCGTGCGCGGAACACGAAGTATTGGTGGTTACCAGCGGCGCGGTGGCGGCGGGGCATACAGTGATGCCGCAGCTTTCCAACAAAAAAACGCCTGAGCGTCAGGCTTTGGCGGCGATAGGGCAGGCGTTGCTTATGAACATTTACTCAAAACTTTTTGAGCCTTATTCTATCCGCGTGGCGCAGATTCTCATTACCAAGGACGACTTTGTCAACCTCTCTCATTCCGAAAATGTGAAGATCGCTGTCAATACGCTGCTCAAGCACAAGATTCTGCCGATCTTCAACGAAAACGATACCGTTGTCATTGACGAGCTTCTACGCGGCGATAATGATCAGCTTTCGGCAAAAGTGGCGCACTATCTCGACGCCGATCTGTTGATCATATTAAGCGATATTGACGGTTACTACGACAAAAACCCTAAAAACAACCCTGACGCCGCGCCGCTAAAAGTAGTGCGCGGACGGCTGGATACCGCGCTTTTGAGCGAAGTCCCCACTCCTAACGGTGATTTCGCCACAGGCGGGATCGTTACCAAGCTCAAGGCGGCGGACTTCCTCGTCTCGCGTGGGCGGAAAATGTTTTTGGCAAGCGGCTTTGATCTCACGCACGCACGCGATTTTCTCAAGACCGGCGCGAGCGAAAAAGGAACGCTTTTTTGTCCGTGACGCACGCTGTCTTTATGGGAACCCCGCGCTACGCGGCGACGATTTTGCGCGATTTGATCGCCAGCGGCGAGATCGACGTTAGACTGGTCGTAACGCAGATAGATCGCCCCGCCGGACGAAAGCTGACTCTGACGCCTCCGCCTGTTAAGATCGCGGCGCTGGAGGCGGGCATCCCCTGCTTGCAGCCGGAAAAGGTCGGCGAAATCGCCGATGCAATCGCGCGGATCAAGCCGGATCTGATCATAGCAGCGGCATACGGACAGATGCTTGGCGACGCTATATTAAAGATCGCGCCCTGCTGGAATCTTCATGCTTCGCTGCTGCCCAAATATCGCGGCGCTTCGCCCATTCAGGCGGCGCTGTTAAACGGCGAAGTCTGGAGCGGTTTGACGTTGATGAAAATGACGAGAACGCTGGATGCGGGCGATCTAATCGCCTTTAATCAGATTGCGCTGAAGGGGCACGGCGCGCAAACGCTTACCGATACGCTTGCGCAAAACGGTGCGCGGCTGCTGCTATATGCTTTGCGAAACAGCGATCGGCTGCGCCCTCTGCCGCAGGCGCGCTGCGACGCCTCCTACGCGGGTCGCTTTAGCCGTGCCGACACCATTGTAGGTTTCGATCAAAGCGCGATCTATCTGAAACGGTTATTGGCGGCGTACGGCCCTTTGACGCTGAAAAGCGGATTAAAACTGCTCGATCTGGAAACGACGAAGGGGCGCGGCGCGGAGATTGGCGCGATCGTCGAAATAACCAGAAAGGGAGTGGTCGTAGAATGCGGGAAGGACGCGGCGCTGGTCAAAATGGTACAGGTTCCCTCCAAAAAAGCGGTAAACGCCGCCGATTATATCAACGGAAAGAGGCTTGGCGTTGGAAACATATTATCTTAAATGCGTGGATTCTACGCAGCTTTTTTTGGAAAGCGCACTTAAGAACGGCAGACTGAAACCGCCGATTGCCGTCTGGACGCTTAATCAGACAGACGGGGTTGGAAGCCGCAGCAACCGCTGGCTGGGCTTAAAAGGCAATCTGGCTCTCTCTTTCGCCCTGCCGCAAAACGCTCTGAGCGCCGATCTTCCATTGCAGTCAGCCTCTCTGTATTTCGGTTTTCTCTTCAAAGAGAGCCTGAGCCGCTTTGGAACAGCGGCGTGGATGAAGTGGCCTAACGATCTCTATCTGAATAGAAAGAAGATAGGAGGGGTGATTACCAAATTTTTTGAATCACTTTTTATCTGCGGAATCGGATTGAACATGCTCCCGCCGAACGAAGAGTTTGGCGCTCTTGAAATCGCCTGTAATCCAGAAGCTTTGCTGGCTGATTACCTGAAAAGCGTTCAGCGCGGCGAGAGCTGGGACGCTATTTTTAGCCGTTTTGCCATAGAATACGAGCTAAACCGAGAATATGAAATTCATCTGGAAGGGCGAAAAGTACCGCTTCGGGACTCGGCGCTTAACGCGGATGGTTCGATCACGATCGGTAACGAAAGGGTGTTTAGTAAGCGATGAGTGAGGTTATTGCGATCGCCAATCAAAAAGGCGGGGTTGGGAAGACAACGACTGCTGTGAATCTTGCCGCTTCTTTAGCGGTAGCTGAAAAGAAGGTGTTACTGGTGGATATCGATCCGCAGGCAAACGCCACGACGAATTACGGTTTCCGCCGTAGCGACTATGATTACAACATATATCACGCTTTGATAGGCATCAGCGAACTAAGCAAGATCGTCCTCAAAACCGACATCCCCAATCTCTATCTCGCCCCCTCGAATATCGGTTTGGTGGGCATTGAGAAGGAGTTTTACGACAAGGAGTTCAAGCAGAAAGAGCTTGTGCTTAAAGAAAAGCTTGACACCGTCCGCGACGATTACGACTATATCATTTTAGACTCTCCGCCAGCGCTGGGGCTTATTACGATCAACGCTCTTAGCGCCGCGGACAGCGTGATCATTCCGATACAGTGCGAGTACTTTGCCCTTGAGGGGCTGGCGCAGCTCCTAAATACGATCAAGCTGGTAAGAAGAACGATCAACCCGGCTTTGCAGGTAAGAGGTTTCCTGCCCACGATGTTTACGAGCGGCAATAACCTTTCAAAACAAGTGTTCGCCGATCTTAAAGAGCATTTCAATACACAGCTTTTCGCCTCCAGTGACAGCGACGAGGAGTATATTTACATACCGCGCAATATAAAACTTGCAGAATCGCCGAGCTTCGGCAAGCCGGTAATCCTTTACGATGTAAAGTCCAGCGGATCGACCGCGTACCAGAGCTTAGCCGGCGCTATTCTTTCTGGAGCAAGAATTGGCGGTTAAAAGGACGCTTGGACGCGGCATCAGCGCAATCTTAGACGAGGTGGAGGAGGCGTATGCGGCGGATATCCGCGCTGGAAACGCCGCCGATCTGGTAATGAATCTTCACGTGGACGAAATTGCGCCAAACCCGTTTCAGCCCCGTACGAGTTTTGATGAAGAGGCTTTGAGCGAGCTTGCGGAATCGATTAGACTATACGGTTTGCTCCAGCCGATCGTTGTAATAAAAAAAGACGACAATTACGTGCTGATCGCTGGCGAACGGAGGCTTCGCGCCTCAAAACAGGCGGGCTTTGAGACGATCCGTGCTGTCGTCGCTGACATAGATTATGGCAGGCTGCGCGAACTCGCCTTGATTGAGAACATTCAGCGTCAGGATCTCAACCCGCTGGAACTTGCGCAATCCTTCCACGAGCTGATCGAGGAGCACAGCCTTACGCATGAGGCGCTTTCCGAAATTGTTGGCAAAAGCCGCGCTTATGTAACCAACATACTACGGTTGCTTCAGCTTGGAGAGTACGCAAAAGCCGCCATACGCGAAGAGCGTGTCTCCTACGGGCACGGTAAAATACTTGTCGGTTTGAGCGCAGATGAAGAGCGCAAAGTCATAGACAGTATTGCCAATCAGAAGCTGAGCGTCCGGGAAACAGAGCGGCTGTTACAGATGATCAGGGCGCATAAAGACCCGCAGAAAGCGCCGCTCACAAGCGAAAGGATCAGCGTAAGCAACGTTCTAGGCGCTTTAAGGACGCATGGTTTTTCCGCAAAAGCGAAAGGATCATCATTGGTGATTGAGTTTCAGACACAGAAGGAGTGCGATGCGTTTTTGGAGATGATCGAATAAACGCGTCAAAATTGGGTTTAGCGAAACTATGATAGCATTTATCCCACTTTGCAGGAGGAGAGCCTTAATGATCGATTTCAGATGGGAGCTGATGAGCGGTTTCTTCGTTATTTTTCTGGTGTTGCTGACTATTCTGAACTTTACCTTTTTTCAACCGATACTTCGCCACATTGAGGCGCGGAAGAGCCACCTGACAAGCGATCAGAACGCGGCGCAGAACGATCTGGATGAAGCTGCGAAAGTAAACGGATTGGCGGCGGAGGTAGTCTCAAAAGCAAGGCACGAGGCGCATAGAATCAGGGAAGAAGCGCATAGGGAAGCGGTTGAAAAGGTTGAGGCGCGGCTTGTCGAAGAGCAGGAAAAGATCGGCGCCGAGATTCTCGGGTTCGAAGAAAAGCTCAAAGCCGATAAGGCGGAATTGAAAAATGCGTTGCTTGGGCAGGCGCCGCTCTTCAAGGAACGTTTTCGCATCAAGTTTATTACGGCGGCTTAAGGAAAGTTTATGAAAAAAATCTGTACCATCTTTTTCACGCTTTCAAGTTGCGCCTTTGCCGCCGGAGGGGCGGAAGTTGACATTATAGAGCGGACGTTCAATTTCGCGATCTTTGCCGCGCTGATCTATGTCCTGCTTGCAAAACCTATCAGGAACTTCTTCACTGGACGGACGCAGTCGATTATGGTCGTTTTTGAAAAGGCGCAGGAGCGCGCGAAAGAGGCGAAGTCAGCGCGTGAGGAGGCGGAACTGCGTTTGAAGCAGGCAAAAGAACAGGCAAAGGAGATCGTGACTCTGGCAAACGAAGACGCGGCGGCGGCGGCGGCAAGAACATCCACCAAAGGCGAGGAGGAGATAAAACTGCTCCACCGTCTTAAAGAGGAAAGCAAAACGGTGATGGAAAACAAGATGATCCGCGCCGTTGTTACGGAGACAATGGGCGAGATTCTAAGCGCGGATGATTTCCTCAGTGATCAAAAGGCTATAGTAGAAAATCTCATAAAGCGGGTGGCGTAAATGAACGATAAAGCTGCCGCAAAACGCTATGCGCTGGCGCTTATATCGGTCTTGAGCGCCGAAGAGATGGAGCGTTGCGCCAACATTTTAAATAATGTTTCCCTGCTGTTTGAAAACAAAAAATTTGTGGAGATCACAAAGTCGCCGCTGATCGACGCGCGAAAAAAAAGCGATCTGATCGCCTCGTGCATAAAAGAAAAACCCATAAAATTGTTGAATTTTTTTATGCTGCTTGTCGAAAAAAATCGACTTGGGGCGTTACCGTACATCGCCAAAGAAGTGCAATCGGCAATTGCAGTAAAAAAGGGCGTCTACAACGGAATTATCTACTCTCAGAAGCCGTTGGAAAAAAGCCAGCTTACGGAATTGGAAGGCGCTCTTTCAAAGCGGCTTGGAGCGGCGATAAAGCTTATGCAAGACAGTAAAAGCTACGGCGGGATCAAAGTTACGGTGGAGGATTTAGGCGTTGAGGCGGATTTTTCAAAGGCGCAGATAAAAACCCAGATACTTGGGCATATCCTGCGCGGACTTTAGCATTGAGAAAATTGAGAAAGGAGTATTCGTGGCAATAAAAACGGAAGAGATCAGCAGCATTATCCGCGATCGAATCGAGAACTACGAGCTGAAGCTTGATATTCAGGAGGTAGGCAAGGTCATTTCCATCGCCGATGGCATCGCCAAAGTGTATGGGCTTAAAAACATTATGGCGGAAGAGATCGTGGAGTTTGCTTCCGGCGAGAAGGGGCTGGCGTTGAATCTTGACGAAGACAGCGTCGGCGTGGTAGTGCTGGGGAAATCAACGGCAATCACCGAAGGTAGCGCGGTGAAACGTTCCGGCAAGCTGCTCTCCGCACCGGTTGGTGACAGTATGATTGGACGCGTTGTAAACGCGCTTGGCGAGCCGATCGATGGCAAGGGAGCGATCGATTCGTCAAACATCCGCTTTGTGGAAGAAAAAGCACCCGGCATTATGGTTCGCAAATCAGTACACGAACCGCTTCAGACGGGCATAAAGGCAATTGATGCGCTGGTGCCGATTGGGCGCGGGCAACGCGAATTGATTATCGGCGACCGGCAGACAGGCAAAACGACCGTGGCGGTGGATACGATTATCAATCAGAAAGGTCAGGACGTAATTTGTATCTACGTGGCGATCGGACAAAAGCAAAGCACCGTCGCTCAGATCGTCAGACGGTTGGAAGAGCATGGGGCGATGGACTATACAATTGTTGTCTCTGCCGCCGCCAGTGAATCCGCCGCTATGCAATACCTTGCTCCATATACGGGTGTTACGATGGGCGAGTATTTCCGTAATAACTCGCGCCACGCACTGATTGTTTATGATGATCTCTCCAAACACGCCGTTGCTTACCGCGAAATGTCGCTGCTTTTGCGCCGCCCTCCCGGACGTGAAGCCTATCCGGGCGACGTTTTTTATCTGCACTCCCGTTTGCTGGAACGTGCGGCGAAGATGAGCGATGATCGCGGCGCGGGAAGCCTGACCGCCTTGCCAATTGTGGAGACGCAGGCGGGCGACGTTTCAGCGTACATTCCTACCAATGTGATTTCCATTACCGACGGTCAGATATTCCTTGAGACCGATCTGTTCAACTCCGGCGTTCGTCCCGCGATCAACGTGGGCATATCCGTTTCGCGTGTCGGCGGAGCGGCGCAGGTAAAAGCGATGAAGCAGGTTGCGGGCACGCTTAAGGGCGACTTGGCGCAGTTCAGAGAGCTTCAGGCGTTCAGTCAGTTTGCCAGCGATCTCGACGAGGTGAGCCGCAAACAGCTTGAGCGCGGACAGAAAATGGTGGAGGTACTAAAGCAGCCGCCATATTCTCCATTAGCTGTAGAGAAGCAGGTGGCGATCATTTTTGCCGCCTCCAGGGGTTTTTTGGATTTCGTAGGCGCCGCGGATGTCGGTCGCTTTGAAGCCGAACTATATCCGTTTCTTGAGTCAAAGTATCCGCATGTGCTGGAAAATATTCACTCCAAAAAGCAGATTGATAAGGAATTGGAAGCGGAGATTAAAAAGGCGTTGGAAGACTTTTTAAGTGTCTTTGGCGCTGATTAAGGTAGAAAATGGCAGCCCTAAAAGATATTAAGCGCCGTATCAAAAGCGTTCATAACACGCAAAAGACCACTTCGGCGATGAAGCTGGTATCGACTGTAAAGCTCAAGCGCGCGGAGGAGACCGCTTCTCAATCGCGGGCATATTCGCAGAAGTTAAACGAAATGCTCTCAACGATAGCGCGGCAGATTGAGCGCTTTCGCATCGGTGGTATAGAGAGCCGCTTCTTTGCGCAGGATCAGGAGGTTAAAAAAGCGGATCTGATTTTTGTAACCGCCGACAAGGGGCTGTGCGGCGGCTTTAACTACCGCACGATCAAGGCGGTAAGTCAGAAGCTGGAAAGTTACAGGGAGAGCAAAACAAAGGTGCGTCTGCGCGGAATTGGCAAAAAAGGAGTTGAATATTTCAAATTCAATCATGTGGAGCTATACGATTCCACCATCGGACTTAGTTCTTCTCCCTCTTACGAAAAGGCAAAAACACATATCGCCAAATCGGTAAGCGACTATATGAGCGGATTAACCGATAGGGTGGCGCTGATCTACAATGGCTACAAAAATATGATCACGCAGGAGCTGAAAGAGATTCATCTGCTGCCGGTGGATCTGGAGAGAGTTGAAGACTTTGACGAGGAATCTATCATTGAGTTTGAGCCGAAAGGCGATGAGACGATTCTTAATGTGCTTGTCGAACGCTACGTGGAATTCAACCTCTACTACGCGCTGATCGACTCTCTGGCGGCGGAACACAGCGCCAGAATGCAAGCGATGGAGAACGCGACTAAGAACGCGAAAGAGCTTTCGCGCAATCTGACATTGCAATACAATAAAGCCCGTCAGGAGGCGATCACGACGGAACTTAGCGAGATCGTCAGCGGCGCGGAAGCTATGAAATAATTTGAAAGGAAGACGATGGCTGGAAAAATCGGAGAGGTGATTCAGATTACCGGTCCTGTGGTGGATATCGCGTTTGAGGACTATCTGCCGCAGATTAACGAGGCGATCGAGATAGAGTTTAATCGCGGCGAGCAGAAAACTCTGCTTGTTTGTGAAGTGGCGATGCACCTGGGCGATAAGCGGGTGCGAGCGGTGGCTATGGATGGCACGCATGGATTGACGCGCGGCGCGAAGGCGACCGCCTCCGGCAGTTCGATCTCCGTTCCTGTAGGCGAAGGAGTGCTAGGGCGCATCTTTGATGTAACAGGCAGAGTGATCGATGGCGGCGGTGAGGTCAAAGCGGCGGCTAGATGGCCGATCCACCGCGATCCGCCAAGCTTTGAGGAACAGGGAACAAAAACCGAAACTTTTGAAACCGGTATCAAAGTAATCGATCTGTTAGCGCCGTATCCAAAAGGAGGCAAAGTCGGCTTGTTCGGCGGCGCTGGCGTAGGCAAGACCGTGATTATTATGGAGCTTATCCATAACGTCGCCTACAAATACAGCGGCTACTCTGTTTTCGCGGGTGTGGGCGAACGAACGCGCGAGGGCAACGACCTCTATCACGAGATGAAAGAGGGTAATGTACTTGAAAAAGTCGCGCTCTGTTACGGGCAGATGAACGAACCGCCTGGCGCCAGAAGCCGTATCGCGCTGACCGGCATCACGATGGCGGAGTACTTCAGAGATGAAATGGGGCTTGACGTTTTGATGTTTATTGATAACATTTTCCGTTACGCGCAGGCAGGTTCCGAAATGTCCGCGCTTCTGGGTCGTATTCCATCGGCAGTAGGCTATCAGCCGACGCTGGCGCGTGAAATGGGATCGCTTCAAGAACGAATCACCTCCACAAAACAAGGTTCAATCACTTCCGTACAGGCAATTTACGTTCCTGCCGATGACCTGACCGATCCCGCGCCGGCGTCAGTGTTCAGCCACCTTGATGCGACGACCGTTTTGGATCGTCGTATCGCTGAAAAGGGCATCTATCCAGCGGTCGATCCGCTTGGCTCTACAAGTCGGCTGCTCGATCCGCAGATCGTTGGCGAGGAGCACTATACGGTTGCCCGCGACGTGCAGAAAACGCTGCAAAAATATAAAGATTTGCAAGACATCATCGCCATTCTTGGTATGGACGAACTTTCCGAAGACGACAAGCTGGTTGTTTATCGCGCCCGAAAGGTTGAAAGGCTTTTATCACAGCCGTTCTTTGTCGCTGAAGCTTTTACGGGCAGTTCTGGAAAATATGTTGCGTTGACCGATACGATCAGGGCGTTCAAAGAGGTGCTTGATGGCAAATACGACTCCTTGCCGGAAGCCGCGTTCTATATGGTCGGCGGCATTGAAGACGTGATTCAGAAAGCCGAATCGCTGAAGACGAAAACATAAAAGGATAGGCGATGAATGTTCTGCATCTTGAGGTGATCACGCCGCTCGGCAGGGTTTTCGCCGGAGACGTAAAAGGCGCGACCCTGCCCGGCGCGGATGGCGAATTCGGTGTTCTGCCAAACCACGCCTCGCTTGTCTCTCTGCTTATTGCCGGTGTAATTGATATTGTTAAGCTGGACGGGACGGTGGAAAGCATCGCGGTTGACAGCGGGTATGTTGAGATCGCCGCTAATAAGATGATTGTGCTGGTGGACAGCGCCGTTGATATAACGGGCGAAAACGAGGGAGAAATTGCCAAAGCGCTTGACGCCGCAAAGAAGCTGTTGCGCGAGGCTCACGATTCGCATGTGCTGCTCTCCGCTGTCGAGGCGAAGATCGATGCCAGCGCGAAAAAACTGGTATAGGAAAAAACGTTGTTTGAATGGTTCGATCATGCGGGTTTTGTCGCCATTATCGTAATAGTGGTCTTGTTTTTGCTGTTCTTCTTCACGGTTTGGAAGTACATATACCGTTCGGCTATTCTCAAAAGCTGGTTCCGGCGCGAGAGCCTTTCACTCAAGGCGCTTTTGAGCGGCGCGGATCAGCCGAGCTTCGATTCAACACTCTATCCGTGTGTGCGGCAGGGTCTTGGCGTGCCGCTGATGAAGGCGTGTTACGAATCGGCTCTCAAGGAATCAACCTCCGGCATCACTTCTTTATCCGCGATTGCCTCCACCGCCCCGTTTATCGGGCTTTTTGGCACGATTGTCAGTATTTTGCAGGCGTTTTCCGGCTTCAAAGAGGGGGTTACGCTCTCAATCGTAGCGCCGGCGATTAGCGAAGCTCTTGTCGTAACGGCGGCTGGAATCTTTGTGGCTGTCCCCGCTTATTGGGCGCACCTTTTTCTTAAGCGCAGGGCGTATGAGATTGCCAATGCTCTCAAGATTCAAATAGACATATTGACATCGCGAAACTGATATGGACTGGGATGAAAAACCGGAACTGAACATAACGCCGCTTGTCGATGTGATGCTGGTTTTGGTAGCCGTTTTAATGCTCACGACGCCGATGCTGATGTTCGAGGAGGCGATTCAATTGCCAAAGGGAAGTAAACAGACGCCGATAGGCGAAAGCGCTTCAATTGTGATTAGGGTGGAAGCCAATAAGGATATCTGGGTCGGTAAGCAGAAGTTTGAGTTCAATTCCTTTGCCGACAGTTTTGTTGTCTACGCGAACCAGTTTCCAGAACGAAAACACAAGATACTGATCGCGGCGGACGGATTGCTGGACTACAAAGATGTGATGTTCGTCCTGAAAAGCGTCAAAGCGGCACGATTTACACAAATATCTCTGGTGAGCGATGGATAGAACGGAAGAACATCAGGTATGGTACTACGCGAGCGCAGTTATATCTTTTGCGGTCAGCTCCTTTTCTTTTTTTTCCTTGCTGGCATATATCCTTTATCAGGCGCCAGTCATCAGAACGAGCCTTATGGACAACGCTATAGACGTGCTTTTTGAGTTGCCCGCGTCGCCGCAGGCAAACGAGCCTCTCGTGGATGAGGAAGTGAACATCCCCCCTCCGATGGCAAAGAAGATAAGGGAGTTGTGGGGTGAAAGCAACGCTACTGTCGAAAAGGTAGCGGAGGAGATCAGGAAAGAGGAGATAAACCGTCCTTTGAGCGAATCGCTCAGAGTAGTTTCACGCCTCGATCAACCCAAACCGGTACTGCAGGCATTTAAAGCTGTAAACACTGCCGGAGGGGCGCAAGGCGGTAAGCCGGATAACATAGAAAGCCGCTATTATTCGGAAGTTGTCAAACGGCTTCACGCCGCGTGGCAGGCCAGCCACAGCGATTTGGGTAAAATGGCCGTGATTAAAATGCGTATTGAGCGGGGAGGGCAGGTTTCATACACGATCGTGAGGTATTCCGGCGATCAGCCCTTTATCGACCGGCTGGAAGGCGCGCTTGAGCGTATCAAAGCGACGGGACTTGAACCGCCGTCAAGGCTGTTGGTACTGGATGTTAATTTTAAGGTAGAGGAGTAACAAATGCGTGGAATTCTTGTGTTTGTCGGCGTCGCTGTGGCGGCGTTCTGCGCCGACGCAACGCTGGAAATTATCAAAAATGTCGGATCAAATCTGAACGTTCTCGTTGAGTACAAAAACAAATATCCGTCCGATATGGAGAAAAAGCTCAAAAAGGCAATTGAGGCGGATTTGAAGACCGCCGGTTTTTACAACATAGTCGCAGCTCCGGCGGCGGCTAATTCGTCACTTGGTATGGACAGTCCGGCGTACGCGAACGCCGGCGTAAATCATCTGATCCGTTTTGAATACTTCCGCGAAGGCAATCAAGCTGGTCTGCGCGCTCAGGCTTACGACGTAAAGAACAAACGGGTAATCTTTTCGCCTTCGTACACCGTCAGCCGCGACGATCGCTACATCTTTTTAGCGCACCATTTTGTAAAAGACCTGGCGGATAAAGTTGGCGTGGGCGGATTGGGCTGGATGAGCAAATACGTGATCCTCTCCAAACACACGGGAGCAAAGCGCACCGAAATAATGATCGCGGACTACACCCTCACGTTCAGGCAGACGATCGTTAAAGGTGGTTTTAACGTTTTTCCAAAGTGGGCGAATAACGAGCAGAGCGCCTATTACTACACCAGCTACCAGAAAAAGCCCACTCTATACAGAGTCGATCTGTACAGCGGCAAAAGAGAGAAGATCATTGAAAGCGAGGGAATGCTGGTCTGCTCCGACGTAAGTCCGGACGGTAAAAAGCTGCTTTTAACGATGGCGCCCGACGATCAGCCTGACATTTTTGAGCTTGATTTGACGACGAAAAAGTACCGCCGTCTGACGCGCCACAGGGGAATCGACGTGAATGGTCACTATCTCGACGACGGACAATCGTTCGTTTTTGTCTCCGATCGATTCGGCTATCCTGAGATATTTTATGCGCGGCTCAACGCACCCGACAGCGCGGTGCAGTTTATCTTTAAGGGGCGCAATAACAATTATGTGGACACGTATCGCCATTATGCGGCGTTTGTCAGTCGCGAAACGGACAGCGAGTTCTCTGACAATACCTTCAATCTGTATCTGGTATCGACCAAAAGCGACTACATAAGGCAGCTTACCACAACGGGAAAGAACAGCTTCCCGCGTTTCTCTTCTTCAGGTGATACGATACTGTATATAAAAGAGATGAGAAGGGAGAGCGCGCTGGGGATAATCAGGCTGTCGTACAATAAAAGTTTTCTCTTTCCGCTATCATCGGGTTCAATTCAGGCAGTCGATTGGTGATATTTTCAAGATATTCTTGTTAAGATATGCGGTGATTTCCACATTTTAAAGGAGGGAAGATGAAGAAAGTTGTTCTGAGCGTCGCTCTCGCGACGTTTTTACTGTTGACGGGCTGCGCCGATAAAACCGGAGTTGTGCCTGCTGATGGGGGAGGAGAAGACAGTGCCGTTACAGATACTTCTTCTGATGATGGCGATGAGGTCGGAGTAGATACTGGGTATGTAGATGCAAGCGATAGTGGTTCTGCTGTTAGCTTTCCAGTCGTTTACTTCGCATTTGACAGCTTTGAGATTAGTAGCGAACAGCAAAGCGTGATTGGTGAACTGACGAATGCCATTAACACGAGCGATGTAAACGTGAATTTCCGCATAGAAGGCAACTGCGACGAGTGGGGCACGGAAGAATACAACTACGCGCTTGGACTGCGCCGCGCGAAAAGCGTACAAGATGCGCTTATAGCCGCTGGCATCTCTTTGGATAAACTGACGTTGATCAGCTATGGCGAATCAAACCCCGTGTGTGCTGAAAGCAATCGGGATTGCTGGGTGAGAAACCGCCGCGTTGAAATAACAGTTCTGCCGTAACATACAATATGCGCAGAATAGCTCTGTTGATGGTATTCTGTTGCATTGTCGTGCCCGCGGCGGAACAGCCCTCCGCCTTCAAAGGCGGAGACGCTTCCGGTTTGACGGAAAGCGAGCGGGCAATCCGCGCCAATCAGAGATCGATTACGTCGCTGGAAAAGCGCGTTTTCGCGTTAGAACAGAAGCTTGAAAAAATCTCGACCGTCAGCGACGGGCTTGCCGCTTCCGTACGTTCCAACGCTGAAACGCTTAACAGCATAAAACAATCTCTGGCGCGCATAGAAGAGCGTATAAAAATGCTCAATGAAAGTGACGTAAAAAATCTTACGGAGCTTTCTGCGCTCGGCAAGCGACAAGGTGCTTTGGAAAAGCAGGTCAACAATGCGCTTTCCGCGCAGTCGAAAAATCAAGAGAAGCTTGCGCAATCTATTGCTAACGCGATCACAAAAGAGAGATTCGACAGAACGATAGGTCAAATCACGGAAGAGCTTGATCTAAGCCGCAACGCGCTAAAGTCGCTTGGCGTCGACGCGCTGGCTGTGAAGTACGACAGCACCGAACCGGAGACGCTGCTTGCCGAGTCGATAAAGATGATTGAAACGAAAAACTACGATGGGGCGAGATCGAGGCTGGCGTATTTAGCGGAAAAGAAGTACAAGCCTGCGGAGACAGCTTTCAGGCTTGGATCCATCTATTACTTTCAAGAAGATAACGAGCGAGCGATTGGTCTTTTTAAAGAGAGCGCGCAGCAGGATGAGGAGGCGTACTATATGCCTATATTGCTTTACTATTCCGGTATATGCCACGAGCGGCAGAAAAGTTACGCTGATGCGAAGAGATTCTATGAAACGCTTATACAGCTCTTTCCGGAGGATAAAATAACCGAAAACGCTAAAAAACGGCTGGCAAAGCTGCCTGCAAACTAGCCTTTTTGGACGAGAAGAGGCCGGTCGCCGATATTTTTTAATACGCGATTCACAATTGCGGACGGATCTATCAGTCTAATACACTCATAACTTCCTTTGAAACATCGTTTCTGGCCGTAAACAGAGCATGGACGACATAAGAGAGGAAGCCCGATAGCGTTTTCCATAGATTGGTTTAACCCGTAGAAACCAGCGAAAGGATGCGTAGCGCCCCAGATCGAAACGGCTGTTGTAGCTGTCAGCGACGCGAGGTGCAGGTTTGCCGAGTCCATCGTGATCATCAGATCAAGATCGCCAATCAAACGCATCTCATCATAAAAAGAGAGCTTTTCCACCACCGATTGCGTGTTAGGATGAATGCTTTCCCACTTTTGCAGTATACCCTGTTCGTTTGTTCCGCCGAAAAGATATATCTTTATGTCCGATCGGGAGCTCAATACTTCAATCACTTTTTTCGTTAGATCGGGCGGATAAGTTTTACCGATATGTTTAGCGAATGGTGCGATGCCGATCCATATCCCGCTATGCGCGTTTCTGCCCTCAAAGATCGAAGTAAATTTCAACGAGGCGTCGTAACCAAGCGCGGTAAAAACGCCCTGATACCGCTCCAGTGTGGTTTTTAACGGTTTAAGCATTTTATTTGTCATTCTTATAAGCGCTTTTTTTTCGCCTCGTGCCTTGCAAATTGATGCCGTTTTTGCACCGCCGAAGCGAAACAGCAGCGAAAGAATCTTTGAACGAACAGAACCGTGCAGATCGGCAATCCTCGCTTCGCCGTCAACAGCTTTTTTTATATCGAAGAAGAGTCTTAAAACGCCAAAAAAACCTATATGCCTCCCTTCCGTCTGCGCTGCGATCACAAAAACATTTTCGGGTTTGTTTATAAATAATTTTGCAAACGGCTCTTTTACAATTGCAAGGAAACGGTCGTTGCTATAACGCTGCGCGATCGAATAGAGCACCGGGATCACAATGGCAATATCGCCAAGCGAGGAAAAACGTATCACTATCGCCGTCATTATTGTCTGGCGTATAGAATCGGATTCAGGCTGGGATCGTTGTACATCTTCATCTGCTTATAAACTTTCATATACTTTTTCCCGCTCTCTATATCTGCTAAAAGCTGTTCTATAGCTAAAGAAAGATCGTCCTTTTGCGTCAGCAGCACTTCAAGTTTATCTTCAACCAACAGGCGCTGATTGGCGTCTATATCGTTGCGTTCAGTCTCTTTACGCATATGAAAAATTTTAAGTGCGAGTATCGAAAGCCGATCTATTGCCCATGCGGGGCTTTCGGTACTGAATGTTGCGTCTTTCAGTGTCTCCGTGTCTTTATACCAGTTGTAAAAGAAGCCGTCGATCATTTCGACAAGATCGGTTCTTTCTTGATTGAATCGATCGATCCTCCGTTTTATCTCCAGCGCTCTTTCAGAGTTTATATGCGGATCGCGTATAATATCTTCCAGATGCCACTGCACGGTGTCGATCCAGTTTTTCAGATAGAGATAAAACTCGATCGATCTGTCTGCATAGGGGTTTTTTGGCTCGCTGTCAATACTATCCAATATATGATAGTCGGCGATTGATCGAATAAATATGGCATACGCGCGTTCTGTAAAATTCATCTACGCCGCCTTGCGTAAAGATACGAGCGCCTGTTACGCGCCGTCCGTGGCAATTGTAACGCGGTTAAGCTAAGAGAGGATAATGTTCTGGCGTATGGCTATGCGGAGCAATAATGATTATATGCGGAATAGACGAAGCGGGGCGCGGGACGTTGGCGGGCGATCTGGCGGTTGCGGGTGTTGTGCTGATACGAAAAATTGAAGGGTTAAAAGACAGCAAGAAACTTTCGCGGGAGAGACGGGAAAAGCTGTTTGACATTATATGCGCAAACTCCATCTATCATATTGCGCTTATCAATGCGGCGGCAATTGATAAAACAGGACTTTCACGAGCGCTTGCCAGCGGTTTAAGAGAAATAAAAAACGCTGTCAGAGCGGATATATACATATACGACGGGAACTGCGCGTTCGGCGTAGAGGCCATAACCACGCAGATCAAGGCGGACGCCTGCGTAGAGGAGGTAAGTGCCGCGTCCATTCTGGCAAAGGTATCTAAAGATCGATCTCTCCTATTGCTGGCGGAAAATTATCCACAATACGGCTTTGAAAAACATCAGGGCTACGGCGTTAAAGCGCATATAGAGGCAATTAAAAAATACGGCTATACGCCATTTCACAGAAGAAGCTTTGTCGTGAAAGAGCTGTTATAGCATATAAGCTGCGTTTGATCGAAACGGGAGAGGCTTTTATGTATTTGGAGATTTTCGTTTTTCCCTGAACATTTTCATTCAGACGGAAAGCCTGTTTTGCATAGATTCATTGAACTGATCGTTAAACGCCAGTTCCAAATTTTTCCAAGCTTGTCAAAAGCGGATTTCGCTTATTCTTTTGACAACGGCAAAAGCCCGTAACGCGCCCCGCCTGCCGGAACAAAGCGGTGGCGGCGTTCGGGAAAATGAGAGTTGCTGTAAAATTACAGAAGCGGTTTACCGCAAAACGCGCCATAATAAGGCAAGCCGCTGGAAGAAAGTCAGTGGTTGGCGGTATCGGTGAAGCTGCGTAATGTCCATTGCATTGCGTTTAGCGTAACCGCCGGGCGGGAGCTGGTAGCCGTTGTGGTGGTATTGAAAGTTTGCGTATTCGCGCTTTACAACTAAAGCAAGGTTGGTTTCCGACGCGCTTTTCCCGCAGGGAAATGTCGGAGCGCGGCGTTGGGAACCAAGTTTTGTTTGCGGCGCTGCATAAAGTTGCGTCTGCTCCAGCGGGCGCTGGAAAACCAATAAGTAAGGGGGGGGGGACGAGGGGGAAGAAATGGTTGTGGAGTCTATGGAAGATAATGGTCGTTGGAATGACGACGATGTTGGTAGTCCTATGCTTTATGATCTGTTTTCTTAAAGCGCAAGGAGGTTTCTGACGCGCTTTTTCCCAAAAGGAAAGAGCGACGCTCGGTTCGGCGGAACCAAAAGTTTCGTGTGCGCCGTTGCAACAAGTCGTATTCACCGTTATCGGCGAATATTAAGAAGCAAAAAATAAGGAAAGATTGATGGAAAGCGGCAATTTGGTGTTGGAAGCAGCGAAGATAATGGTCGTTGGAATGACGACCGTTTTTTGTTTTTTGTGCTTTATGATTTATTTTCTTAAAGCGCAAGGTTGGTTTTTGATGCGGTTTTTCCCGCAGGCAAAAGAGACAGCGGCGGAACAAGGCGCGAAAATCTCAAGCGAGACGCTACGAAAAATCGCGCTGGAAGCGATTCGCGAATATACAAAGACTCGAGGCTAGGAGGTTGTCATGGCTGAGAAAAAAATCATAGAGGTTATGGACACAAGCTATCGCGACGGCTTCCAGTCGGTTTTCGGCGCACGCGTGTTTATGAAAGATTTCCTGCCCACTATCGAATCGGCGATCAACGCCGGAATCAAGCATTTTGAGATGGGCGGCGGCGCGAGATTTCAGGCGCTGTTTTTCTATCTGAACGAAAATGCCTTTGATATGATGGACAAATTCCGCGAGATCGCGGGCAAAGACGCGATACTTCAGACGCTCTCGCGCGGTGTTAATTACGTGGGCTTAGACACGGGTTCGCGCGAGATTATCGATCTGCACGCGCGGTTGTTTAAAAAACACGGCGTTACTACGATCCGCAATTTCGACGCGCTCAACGACGCGCGCAATATGGAGTATTCGGCGAAGGCGATCAAAAACGCAGGACTAAATCACGAGCTGACCGTTACCGTTATGGATCTGCCTCCAGGCTGCGTTGGCGCGCATGATGCGGCGTTTTACGAAAAGACGCTCAAAAGTTTTCTGGACGCGGGTGTGCCTTACGACTCGGTCGTTTTCAAAGACGCCTCCGGCACGGCAAACCCGCGCAAAGTCTATGAAACGATCGCTGCCGCGCGGAAACTGCTGGGCAAAAACACGCATATCCGCTACCATACGCACGAAACGGCTGGTATCGGCTTGGCGTGTTATCTTGCGGCGATCGAGGCGGGGGCGGACGGGGTGGATCTCGATCGCGAACCTGTCAGCGGCGGTACGGCGCACACCGATATTCTCGTGATGGCGCATGCGCTCAGAGGTTCGCGCTTTGTTTTGGGCAACCATCTCGGCGAGGGGCTGAATCTTGATAAAGTATTAGAAAGCGAAGCGATCTTAAAAGAGGCGCTGAAAGATTACTTTATACCGCCAGAAGCGACGCAAGTTTCGGCGATCATTCAGTATTCGCCTATGCCGGGCGGAGCGCTTACGGCAAACACGCAAATGATGCGCGACAACAACTGTTTGGACAAGTTTCCTGCCGTGATCGCGCAAATGCGCGAGGTGGTGGAAAAAGGCGGTTTTGGAACGTCCGTTACGCCCGTAAGCCAGTTCTACTTCCAACAAGCGTTTAACAACGTAATGTTCGGCAAATGGAAGAAGATTGCAGACGGTTACGGCAGAATGGTTCTCGGCTACTTCGGTAAAACGCCCGTGGCGCCCGATCCGCAGATTGTCGCGCTCGCTTCCGAGCAGCTTAAACTGCCGACGACGACGGAAAACGCAATCAATATAGCCGATCGCGACGAGAAAAAATCGAACAAATGGGCAAAAGAGCAGCTTGCGGCGAATAATCTTGAGACAAGCGACGAGAATGTGTTTATCGTTCTTGCGTGCGGCGATAAGGGGATTAAGTTTCTGCGCGGTGAAGCCAAAGGGAGCGTCCGCCTTAAATCCGACGCGGCTACGAAACCCGCTCTTGGCGTCGAGGAGTTTACGATAGTCGTCGAAGGGCAGACCTATTTCGTCAAGGTCGCCGAAGGCAAGATTGCGGAGCTAAGCGCGGCAAGCGGCGCGCAGATCGCAGTCGACGCAAGCGCCCCGCCGCCTAGCGGCAAAACGCATATTATCGCCGCTCCGATGCCCGGAACCATAACCAAGATCGTCAAAAGCGTCGGAGATCGCGTCAAAAACGGCGAGCTTGTACTGGTAATGGAAGCGATGAAGATGGAAAACGAGATATTTTCGGATACGGACGGCGTAATTTCGGCGATCAACGCGTCCGTTGGAACAAAAGCGCAGACTGGACAAGCGCTGCTTACGATCTCGGCTTAAGGATTAGTTATGAAGAAACTACTCTTAACCATCCTTATGTCCGCATTTTTAGGTGCGGTTGCTTTGATCGCGGATACTCCAAACAACGACGCGGCACAAGAAAGCGGCGGCGCGGCGCAGGGAGCGCAAAAAGCCGAAAAGGTCTATACGCCTAAGCCGCTTAGCGATATGTTTTTAGAGTTGTCCAAAAGCACGGGCATCAGCGCACTTTTATCGCCGCAGGAAAACGTGAAAAACGAGTTTGGAAAAGAGGTCGGTCCGTTCGCGCAAACATGGGGACGCCTTGTAATGTTTGTTATCTGCTTTATACTGTTCTATCTTGGGATTGTAAAGCAGTATGAGCCTTTGCTGTTGCTTCCGATCGCCTTTGGCGGTCTGCTAGCAAATATACCCATAGCGGATATGGCTGGACCTAACGGGTTTCTAGGCGTTTTGTACAATATGGGCATCGCCAGCGGTTTATTTCCGCTGTTGATCTTTATGGGCGTGGGCGCTATGACCGACTTCGGACCTCTTTTAGCCAATCCAAAAACATCTTTGCTTGGCGGCGCAGCGCAGTTTGGCATTTTTGGCACGCTTGTATTGGCCGTTGTACTGAGTAAATATACGGGGTTTTTTGAATTTACGATGAAGCAGGCGGGGGCGATCAGCATTATAGGCGGCGCGGACGGACCCACCTCAATCTTTGTCGCCTCGCGCCTCGCGCCGGAGCTTCTGGGGGCGATCGCAGTCTCGGCGTATTCGTATATGGCGCTGGTGCCGCTGATTCAGCCACCGATTATGCGCGCTTTAACGACAAAAAAAGAGCGCGAGATTAAAATGACGCAGTTGCGCGAGGTGGGCAAAATCGAAAAGGTTTTGTTTCCTATTTCGCTTGTAGTTTTATGCGCGCTGTTTCTGCCCGACGCGGCGCCTTTAATGGGCGCGCTTTGCTTTGGCAATCTTGCTCGCGAATGCGGCGTGATCGAGCGCATAAACGACACCCTGCAAAACTCGCTGATCAATATCGTTACAATCTTTCTGGGGCTTGCGGTTGGTTCTAAACTTGCGGCGGATAAGTTTTTGATCCCTGAGACGCTTGGGATTGTCGTGTTGGGTCTGATCGCCTTTTCGTTTGGCACCGCTGCCGGCGTGGTTATGGCGAAAATTATGAACAAGCTCAGCAAAGATCCGATCAATCCGTTGATTGGAAGCGCGGGCGTTTCCGCCGTGCCGATGGCGGCGCGCGTCTCGCAAAAAGAGGCGCAAAAAGCCAATCCGCACAACTTCCTTTTAATGCACGCTATGGGACCTAACGTATCCGGCGTAATCGGTTCAGCCGTCGCCGCCGGCGTTCTACTATCCCTATTTTAACGCGTGTCTTGTTGCGGCGATCGTTATGATCGCCGCCGGCGCGCCCGCTCCGCGCCGCAATCCGGCGGAAATATCGGTTTCTTGTCTCCTCCGTTTCCGCTTATTCCTCCCGCTGTTCGCCTGCACGGATATTGCGTCATTGCGAGTCGCAAACTGCCGCGCCGATTTTAAATGGTTTGAGATCGTTTTCAAATCCGCTTTCCGCCGCTGCAATTGCCATTGCGGGTGAAGCGCGGCGAAGCAAAACTAAGCAACAGACGCGGTTTGCCTTTTACCCAACATGTCTACGATTGCGAAAATGCCACTCTTTCCTCCGCTCATTTTTGTCATTGCAAGCATTGCGCGGCAATTCAGAAAAATGTCAAATAATTAGTTGCTTTTATATTTGGCAAATTCATGTATTCCGTCATTGCGAGGAAGGAGCGAAGCGACTGACGTGGCAATCCATCAAAAATATTCAATCACTCAACTACATTTATAATCGCAAATTCATCTTTTTCGTCATTGCGAGCGCGCATCAACAACACACACCCTACCCATTCGTCATTGCGAGGTTCTTGCGAGATGACCGTTATTTCGCGCTTTTTTTACCCAAACCTACCCCAGCAACCCACGCTACAAGTATTGCCGATGATTGTACCACAATTCCTTAAAGATTGCAATTTGCGCAAACTTCAGATTACTCTTCAGATTACTCCAAACTCCGCGCTTGGCAGCCGGTCTAAACCCGCCCGATTAGCTCCTTTGCGATCGTCTACTTCGCTCTCCTTTGCTTTGCCTTGCGCTCCTATATCCCACTCTGCGCCGTCTAGGAAACCAGCCCTTTTAACATATCTGCGGGGCAGATACTTGGCATAGACGCTCAAAGTGATGGACATATTCTTATGCCCTAACATAGCGGAGACCCACATTGGTTCCTCGCTTTCGGATAGCATCAAAGAGGCGAAGGTATGCCTTGTGGTATAGAGAACTCTGTATTCAAGATTGCATTGTTCTAGCAGAGGTTTCCACAGCGTCTTTCTGATATAAGACCAGTCTTTGAACATTCTATTACATTTGTTGACAAACACAAACGAGCTCAGATGTCCCGTTCGTATATACTGTCTTCTTAAAGCTCTCTCCACGATAGGCAGCATCTCTACGTCTCTGACGCTGGAAGGAGTTTTAGGCGCTCCAAGAAAACCTCCGCTTATCGTCCGTCTTACGCCTATCGTCTTGTTGTTAAAGTCTATATATTCCCACTCTAATGCAAACGCCTCTCCTGTCCTAAGTCCGGTAAAGAGGGAGAGGATAAAGAAGTCTCTGAACCAATTGTCGTAAGATTCTCTTAACAGGCGGCTTATCTCGCCTGCCGTAAAGGGTTTCCTCTCTTTGGACTGGCCTTTGGGCGGCTTAACCATTGAGAGAGGATTGCGGTCGATAAGCTCGTCCGCTATCGCCTCCTTTATAATTAGGCTTAACATTAACCTGCACTGCCTTATGTAGGGAACGCTTAGTCCGCTATCCGTCAGATCGCTCTGCCACTTTTTGATATGAGAGGGTTTAATCTCGTCTAAGCGGAGATCGCCAAGCGACGGAACAATCCTTCTGCGAAAGACGTAGCCGTATTTGATATTGGTGTTGTCTTTACGTGAATACGCCTCCGCTTTAAGGGAGTAAGCTCCGTATTGCGCTATAGCAGGCATAATGTCGCCGTTAAAGCCGTTTGCCGTCAACGCGTTGGAAGATTGGTTGGCTATAGCCTCTTTAGCGGTTTGTCTTTGGGCTTCTCTTGCTTGCTTTCTTCTTTCGGCTTTCTTTGCCGCTTGCTTTCTGATCATTGCGTTCAGAAAGCTCTCCCAGTTAGCCTTTGCCCATTCAATGTTTTCTTCCGTATCTGCCTTACCGGTGGTATAGCGATGGGTTTTATTGTTCACCCGTCCATAGACGTATATAACGCCTCTTCTGACATATATATGATTTGTCCAGTGCGCTCTTTTGACGCTGCGCGTTGTTCTACCATTGCGCGTTACTTTGCCGTTAGCGGCAGCAGAGATTTGCGCGGTAGTAGTAACCGCGCTGTGATGCGTAGCGGTCCTGCCGTTAGTCGTAGTAGAGCTTTGCGCTCTTATCTCTTTGTCGTTCATTGATTGTCCTTTCCTGTTTTGAATTGAAGGAAATCGGCAGGAAGCCGTCTAAAGGAGGGTTTGAATAGCGTTTGGGAGCAAATTTTATTGAAAAACGCGGGTTTTGTTGTTTTTACTATTTTGCGTTGTTTTTGTGAAAGACGGAGGCGTATTAACGCCGCTCAAGCCCGCTGGAGGCGCGGGTTTGAGCGGGGGAAAGCGGAGGAGTAAAGAGAAATAAAGCGATCGACAAGAGGCGGCGATAAAGAACGGTCAGCCTATATTGAGAGGGTAATAATAAATACTGTGGCAAGACCTATAAGAACGCTTACAAAGAACATAGTCGCGTTTTTTCGTTCCATCGCAAGCCTTGCAAGCTCTTGCCTTGCTTGTTCTTGTAGCTCCAGTTGAGAGAGAGGCTTGGCGGCGTTAAAGGAGTAGGAGTTGTCGGAATAATCGCCGTTGTAAGAATAGTCGTCGGAACTAGAAAAGATACGCGTAAGTGCAATTCCCCCATTGCCATCTATTCCACCTCCACAATCTATCCCTTCAAACGCATCCATCTCCCACCTCCTTCTATACTGCCGCCATTATATCACAATTTAACGGTTTACGCTACTTCTCCTACTCCATTGCGACGGATTGCCTGTTTTTCGTTACTTCAACACGCTATCTACCGCATTGTCTACCATATTCGCTAAGCCCCGCGCTCCTTTGTTCATCTGGTGGAGATGTTCCGCAAAAGGACCCCGTCCCATCGCTTCCAGATTCGCTCCAGTAACATTGGAGGGCGTACGATAATCCTCCGCCGTGCTTCCAATATTTCTCTCCGCGTCTTTAACCCTATCAAGCTCCCTGTATTCTCCCGCTACGCCGCCGCTTGTTTGATTATACGCCGCTTTGGGATCGACGTTAAGATTGCCCTTCGCGAAATCGGGACTAGTGGTATTGCCTACCGATCCAAACGATCCCGCGCCTTCGCCGACCTGCGCGGAAGCTCCGCCGTAAGCGTTTGTTCCCCCAAAGCCGGATACCATTGAGGCAGCCGCCTCGTAGTTGCCTGAAGATACATAATCCACCATCAGCCCCATAAAGGTGTCGTTATCTATCCCGCTAGCCGCCGCGTTGTTCATAGCCGCCGCAAGCATACTGGAGGAAAACGTATCCCCCATTGTTTTCATAGCGCTGATCTTGTCCATATGAGAAGCCGTTTCGCTTAGAGCTTCCGAATAGGCGTTGGAATGCGATCTTAGCTTGCCCGCCGTTTCGGAGTGAGACTTTGAGAGGCTCTGTTCGTAAGCCGCCATATGGGATTTATCAAGCGACAGCTCTTTGGCTATGTAGGCGTTAAAGTCGCTGATAAACGATGTCTGATGAGAGCCCCTATTGCCCGTCGATTGACCTATGCTGTCGGAGCTGCCGCGGCTTGAACTGACGGTATGGTCAAAGCTTGCTCCGGCGTGCGCGCTGCCGCTACCTTGCACAGTAGTTTGTCCTATACGCTTGTCGGTCGCGTCGCCCGGCGTTGGCATTTGTCCAGCCCTGCTGACCGCGTCGATTACTTCCGAATTATTAGACACACGGCTTGCCGCGTCGATCTTCCCGTCGGCTCCCGCGCTGATAGTCTGCTTAAACTCCTGAGCGCGATCGGCGTTTTCTATATGCTGGCTTATTGAATCCCAGTTCTTCAGCGTCGCCCTGCAAAAGGCTATCCTGAACTGATCCCCGTATCCGTTCTTATCGGCTTCGGAAGCCATTGTCTGAAACGCCTCTTTACTCGAAAGAGCGTTTGAGACCTGATCGTTAATAGACGACTGAGCGGTATTAGCCCAGTTCTCCTGCGCGCTCTTAGCGTTGTTTTTCGAGTTTGCAAGCTCGTTTGTCTCTCTGGCGATCTGCTGATTGATTGCGTTGGCGTTAAAACCGCCGTAGCTCGCCTGCGTAACCTGTCCCGTAGCCAAATCCCTCGTAAAGGAAACGCCGTTGGTCGTCGTTACGCTCTCCATACTATGACCGGTGGTTTCGTCCGTTTTGGTAACGCTCTGTCCTACTCCCGCGTGTCCCTCGTAAGCCCTGTAAACGCCCAACTGCTCCCCAAACCTCGTTACGCTCTCTCCGGTTGAGCCGACGTGCGTTATACCCTTCTCGCCAGCCGAGCTGAAACCTCCCGGCGCCGCTCTATCAACCCCCGCTCCAGATCCTATGTTAGTCGCCCCTCCATACGCGCCGGCTAAAGAAGAAAACAGATTAGCCAGAGCTATATCACTGCCTTTAGCCAAAGCGAAGGCAAGAATAGGTATCAGCCACGAAATATAACCCAATACGGAGAGCTTATCGCCTACGGCTGAGTCCAGATCGTCCTTGTAAGTCATCTGGTAAGCTCCTCCCGTTACGTCGTAGGTTACGCTCGCTATCGCCTTCTGTAACTGCAGATCAAAGGAGAAGTTCATAATAGAGGAGATAATCATCCATAAAAATAGGGTAAGCGTTAAGGTAATCAGCAGGCGGATATACTTAAAATCATAAAGCGCTATGGTTAAAAGGACAAGTATCCACGATACGCTTATGATGATCGTTAAGAGAATGGACTGCATTACGGGCATATATTTATGCGCCAGTATGCCGCTTGAGTAAAAAGCCGACTGCGCCCTTCGCTCCGCGTACGCTGGCATCCACGCCATAGCGCTCAGGTTAATGCCCGATAAAGCCGACATCGTTCTTATGCCCTGATTGTTCATATTGGCAAGCATCGCCTGCGTCATATACTTCTCGGCGTCTGCGCTCATACCGAAGTAATGATTGGCTACTAAAGCGGCTTTATCGCCAAAAGCTGGATTAACGCCTGAGCCTGTATTACTACTGTATCCCATAGAGACCGCCAATCTCTTAAGATAGCGTCTGGATTCAGACATTACGTCTGTTTTCATCTTCTCCCAGACATTAGGGCAGTAGTCTACGGAAACAGAACCGTCTTCAGACGAGTAGTAGGTTGTTAAAAAGTTCTCTCTTACCTCCATAGCGCTTAACAGATCGGGGCTGTTCTCTATTCTCCTCTTAAAGGAGGGGTCTCTGGCGGATTCGTTTACGAGGCAGTCTTCTAAATAACTATTGAAGTTCGCTGTCACTACTGGGTTAAGGGGTCTTGCGACGGCTATATTGTCGTGAACGCTCATAGCGAAGCCAAGACCGCTGTTTCTGAATGAGATTGAATCGGGCGTGGTATAGAACTTATCCAGACCGATCAGTATGCTCCTCTGTAACTGCGAGAACAGCGAAAAGCTCTCTCCTATGCCTACGGGCAGTCTGCCTACCGAATAAGGGGTCTCCGTCGTTTCGTCCACAACCATATACTGCGGAGCGACATTGGTCGATAAAAATACCTGCTGAAGGATAATAACCAAAGCGGGGTATCGGACAAGCTCGAAGGGAGATATAGGCTTGCTAGACATACCGGCGAACTTGAATATAATGATTAAGCCTCCTATGGCAAGCGCTACGGAGGTTAAGGCGGCGTTCATCTCTCCGGTTGTCTGGCTTACCGCTCTAAACACTTCCGCGATTACGTCTCCAGAACCCCATACGTATATGGGGGCTGGATCGGCGAACAGGGAAGATGGAGCGACGAACGCTAGGAGGGATAATAGTATAAGCGGGCGATAGTTGTTCATTGGAAAGTCCTTTGTCTGCTATTTGTTACGAATACAGATCAACCGAAAACAGATGAAAGTAAGACGATTGAGGCTTCTTTACGGCTTTGACCGACATACTCGTATTCCTTTTTGGTATTTACTCTAGGCATTGCTCTTTTGCCTTGCGCTCTCTTGTTGGTCTTTATTTCTTTCATTTCGCTCTCTCCTTATTGGGGATTTTTCCGTTAGCTATCCAGAGTAGGTCTCTGATAAACTCCATATTGTCCCCGCTTATTCTGAACTGCTTGTCTTCGAGCCATACCGAAATCAGCTCTATCATCGTTTGCGTATCAGCCTCTGGAAACTCTTGTTGAAGCTCGGCTAAAATAGGAGAGGAACTGTTGGCGTTTCTGCTCTTTTGTATCTTTGAATAGTAGCTTCTGTATATCCAGTGAGCCAGCTTTTTCATTTTTCTTACTTTCTCCACCCTTTCAAGATTGTTCGTGAAGAGAATCGTATAGAGCTTCTGTTCTATTTTCTTGAAGTTAAACTCTTTATTAGATCGCAGACACTCTAAATGCGCTTTACGGCACGCTCCCAAGACTATCTTGTGAAAATGGGTTTTCTGTTCCGGAGCGTCCGTAATCTCTATCGTTAATCGTTTTCTCTGTCTTACGGATGCTTTGATGGTAACGCTATCGCCTACCTGTATGTTGCTCAGCGCTTCGCTTAGCTTCGCAAGCATTTCTATAATAGTTTCGATCTGCTGTTTTTTGAAAGCTCCGAAAAGTAGCTTACGAAGCTGGTCAAGTTTTTCGTTGTTTTCTATCTGGACTTTTTTCATATTCTCTCCCTTATTGGTTGTTGGTTAAAGGTGGGATTAGGCTGTAAATAAGCCAATAGCCGCCGTTCCATTGAGTTGATACGCGATAGGAGCTTGTAGCGCAGCCTCTGGCGCTCCGAACGCTCAAAGAGGCAAATGTATCGAAAAAGAGGGGATAATATCAGAGATGATCGTGAAATTTTCCACACTTGTCGATTTTCGGCGGTTTTCCACACTGATATATATATTCTATATAACCCTTGAATTTTCCTCACCATTGTCCTTTCCCCTCTCATCTCTAAACCCCCTCCCTTCCGGCGGCTATCGCCCTTACGATAAAAAGGGCGATAAACGACAGAACGAAAGCTATAAACATAACCCCATAGACGCTATCGACAAAGACATATCTGGTTACCGTAATGGGCTGTCTTATCTTAAACCCGTTCTTGACAAACTTATAAACAAACCTGACTGAAGCTACAATGCCAACGCCAGCAAACACAGCCATCGCTATAAAGAATACGGTAAGAAACGCTGAAGGTTCTTGCGCCTGTTGAAGCTGTTGATACGATATTATGTATTGCTCTATGGCTTCTAATGTAGTATTTCGTTCCATTTCAATGCTCCTTGCCTATGGTTGGTTTTGGTTGAGAGTGGAGTTCTGCCATATCGTTATCGTTTCCTTTGGTCGCTCTGCTATTATCCGCGTCTGCCGTTTTGCCGACGTCTCTGAGTTTCGTCTCTGTCGCTTCGTTTCCCGTTTCCTTCGTCTGCCTTTCTGTTTGCGTCTCTCTTGCTTCGTCCTGTATCTCGTTTGCTAAAACCATTATTCCATTGCCGTTGAATGAACCCAGGTATCTGTTTCCTTTCGCTTCAAACTCAATCTTGCCGCTCTCTCTGATTTTCCGCTCAATCTTTCTGAGCAGGGATAATGGAGCTGCAACATTGGTTGCGTTTCTGATAAACCTTGAATTAAAGACATTAACTGTTTGATCGTCTATAACGACTTTCCATTCGTCCATTGGAGCTATAGCCATAAGCGGTCTTACTATAGTCGCCTCATATCGTCTCGTCTCTCTTTCCTCAATAGAGAGCTTTTCGGCGTTGGTGAACATTCTTTTGGATATTTTGCTTCTGTGATG
>JAITRJ010000036.1 GCA_031288475.1 Helicobacteraceae bacterium
TTGGGTAAAGAGGAGGGTAACGAGAGGAGACGCCGCCCGCGTTTTTAACATTGGCAGAACAGAAACGCGGGGCTTAAACAGAGGATTATGACGACAAGAGCCGAGTGTCACAGCGGGTGGTAATGAAATCCTTCGACATTTCACGCGCAAAAAACAGCAGCCAACGTGAAAATGGTATCGAATCGTACGGGATAAGACGGGTAGGGAATTACAACAGCATTATTTTTAGGAATACTTTCGCGGTCTACAATGACAAATTCGCCATTAGCAACAAAAGGTTCCATACTATCACCATAAATGCGGATTAAATCAAGATGTTTAAATTCTGATACGCCAAACTCGGCGAGCAAAACGCCCCTTAGACTCATAGCGATGAAAAGGGTTGAGTTTAAAAAACGCTAAGCAAATGACGCTTTAATAAAAAGCGAGGGATAGAATGTCTGCCCTTGGTCTTTGTTTGCGCGCAGCGGAATTATGGAAACAGTGTCTTGTCGTTGTTGCGGGTGAAGCGCTAAGTAATCGCGCTCGGTTCCGAAACGCTTAGCCGCCTCACTCCCCGCCCCGCAACGACGGGAGACGAAACAGCGGGTCTCCGCGTCATTGCCGCGCGGCGCATTTAGTTAAAAGCCAGCGTAGTCAGTGTTGTTCTGATGTACAAGGTGGAGTTACAATCCGAACGCCGCCGCGCCGCAATCAAAAACTCTCGGCCGGTTTGGGCTAAAAGGCGGTAAGATAACGCAGGCTTTTTATAATAAGGAGCGCCGACGAGATCGCCGATACTCTCTTTGGCAATGGCGGCGCGGATCGGCGCTCTGGTTTTATCCGCGCGCCCCTGCGGCGAAAGGCGGATCGGAAACATTCAAGAAAATGTAAAGAGACTGAAATGAGCGGTTTTTATCTTGGCAGAACGCTTGAGGGAAAACGTTTCGAGTTAGACCCAAAAGCGCTTTTGACGCACGCGGCGATCATCGGCATGACGGGCAGCGGCAAAACGGGGCTTGGTATCGCGCTTTTGGAGGAAGCGCTGCTCAGCGGCGTAAGCGCGATCGCGATCGACCCGAAGGGCGATCTAAGCAATCTGCTTTTGACCTTTCCAACGCTTAGCGAGGGCGAGTTCGCGCCGTGGGCGGACAATCCCGTTTCGGCGGCGGCGGAGTGGAGAGAGGGACTGGCAAAATGGGACTTGGGCGCCGAACGGATCGCCGCGCTGAAACAATGCGCGGAGTTTAAGCTATACACGCCCGGCGCCGCGCGCGGAAAGCCGATCAACGCGCTTGGCTCATTCGCCGCGCCGCCTAAGGCGGTTATGGAAGACGGCGATCTGCTGTCTTCGCTGATCAACTCCAGCGCGACCAATCTTTTGGGCTTTATCAACGTAAGCGCGGAAACGGCGGGCAAGGAATCGACGCTTCTTGGCGCGATTATCGGCGCGGCTTGGACAAACGGCGAGGATCTGGATTTGGAAAAGATTATCCTGCGGATTGTCAAGCCGCCGTTTAATAAGGTTGGAGTTTTCGAGCTGGAGAGCTTTATACCCGAAAACAAACGTTTCGAGCTTGCCGCCAAGTTTAACTCGCTGATTGCGTCCGGCGCGTTTTCGGCGTGGGCCAGAGGAGATCCGCTTTCAATAGAAGCGATTTATAGCGGCGCCAAACCTACGATCGCGATCTTTTCGATCTCACATTTGAGCGATAAAGAGCGTATGTTTTTCGTAACGCTGCTGCTGAACTCCGTTTTGGCGTGGATGCGCTCGCGGGACGGATCACCGGCGCTGCGATCGCTGCTGTATATGGACGAGATATTCGGCTATTTTCCGCCAAGCGCCAATCCGCCGTCAAAAACGCCTATGCTTACGCTGTTAAAGCAGGCGCGCGCCTTTGGTCTGGGAGTGGTTCTGTCTACCCAAAACCCCGTCGATCTCGACTATAAAGGCTTAAGCAATATCGGAAGCTGGTTTATCGGCAGGCTTCAAACCGCGCAGGATCGCGAACGCGTAGGCGCGGGACTGATCGGCGTGAGCGCGGACTTTGACAAAAAGGAATTAGTTTCGCGGATCGCCTCTTTGAGCAAAAGGCGGTTTTTGGTCAAAACCGACCGCCTGGGGATATTTGAAACCCGCTGGACGCTGAGTTATCTTAAGGGTCCGCTGTCCCGCGATCAGATCAGGCTGCTCGCGGGATCGGAGGATACGGCGGAGGAGATCACGCCGAGCGCGTCCGTAACGCTGGACGCTAACGCGGGCAGGAAAAAGGCGGCAATCATTAACCGCTTTGATCGCGAGAAAAAACGGCTAAGCGAAAAGCGCTCACGTCTGTTAATTAAACTGGACAAAGAGCAAAGCGACGTTAAGCGATCGGCTATCGGAACTATTGCCTCGATCGGAACGGGACTGCTTGGCGCGCTTTTCGGCTCAAAACGAAGCGCGGCGACGAAAATCGCCGGCGCGGTTAAGAGCGCCGCCGCCGTTCAAAAAGAGCGGGACGACGCGGCGCGGGTAAGAGAGGAGATCGCTGCTGCCGACCGCGAGATGCAAGAGCTTGAGGATCGCAAAAATAAAGAGCTTGCCGAACTGGGTTTTAACGACCAGCTTGTGTAACGCACAAAAGCGGGCTTAGCCGAAAAAGATTTGCCGCTTTCGCGCCGAAGCGCTTTTTGACGGTCTTGCGCGGTTTGATCATAGGCGCGTGCTTGTTTATTTGCCGCGATGAGCCGCCGTTTATATTAGAAAACCATCGCAAGAGCGTTCAAACGACAGTCGCCGCCGATCGGCGTCGCGGCGCTTTGAAACAGATTATTCGAGCCTATATCCTCCAATTTTTTCGCGGCAGGAAAGTAATCTTTCTATAATCTGACGCCTGTATTTTGCGGCGGCGCCGCCCCATTCGATCCCGCGCTCATACGGCGGGCAGCATCTTCTTCCTTGGCAGCGATCCTAAGCAGATGAGACCATAATTTAACCGGTTTTTTGCGCAGGGCAGTCAGGCTCTTTCATTTTCCGCCAGATCGTTATTGATCTCTTTTCGCCGGGGAAACTTCATATTTCCGGTTGAATACGAGCGGCGGATCTGTCAATATCAGATCCACGCATTGGCTGCTTAATGCTGTTTTGTTTTTTATTGAGGTTATATTTATTGATTGCAGAGGCGGATTACGAAAGGGAGACTGCCGCGGAAAATCAGTGAAGACAAAGAAAGAGGGGATTGCGGATATTCTCCGCAATCCCCTGTGAAACGCCCGCTTTATAAAAAAGGGGCGTTATGCTAAACCATCGGATTTAGTTACAATCACCGACATTAGGCACTAGGACAGCACCCCCATTGACAGAAGGAGGGCTTAACTGAATCGTCCCAGGGACCGGGTTGTACCCCCAGCACATCCCTGAATGGATCTTCGCGTTATCATCGACAACGCCTAGGGATGCCGGACCCTTAATCACTGTTGTAGCTGTATTGACAGACATAGAAGAGGGGAATATGTCTCCAGCCAATGTCTGCCATTGATCCCGGCCATCCGGCTCAAGCGCCAACGCCAAGACACCGTCACCAGTGCCTTGCACTCTCGCTGTTGTCTGCAGGGCGCCTGTGAGCGCGTCGGTGCTAATCCCTACCGGATAACCCGTTTCGCTGCGATTCTGCTCTCCCGCGTTTATCCCCCCCCCGGAAGGAATAAGACCAAGCGAATAAATAGTAGCGTAGTACTCGTTTCCATCATTACCGAAGGTAGTGATATTGATGTCCCTTCGTATGCCCGCTGTCAACGCCTTGCCCCGAATAGACACAACCGCCGTCCGGATGGAGTCGATGCCAGCATCCTCGTTGGCAATCATCGCGTCATCCTGAACGCCGGCGAACCTAGGCAGAGCCACCATTGCTAAAATACCCATAATAACGATGACGAAGATAAGTTCGATCATCGTAAACGCTGTACGCTTCATTGTGTACCTCCTTTGTTGAAGTGGGAGTATTATACCGAAATTTTTGGAAAATAGCGCAAGATCCCGCAAAAAATTGCAATATTTCGCAGATTTTTGCGATTCGCGCCGTTTTTTGTCTTCCCGCCAATTGCCGCGCGCGGGTTTTTACGGCGGCGGAAGAGACCGCGCTACTTTGTCTTTGCCGTTTCGCTTCTTTCCATAAAACGCAGCATCTCGCAGCTTCCCAGCTCGCACGCGCTTTTAGCGTCCATGAGCGCTTCGGCTCTCTCGCCAAGCGCGTTGTAGTCGCTCGCGCGGTTTAAGTACGCCATAACGTATTTCGGATTCAGCTTTATGGCTTTGGAGTAGTCCTCCACCGCCTTTTTCCGCTCGTTAAGGCGCGAAAAGGCATACGCGCGGCCGAAAAAGGAGTCCGCGTCTTTTGGATCCAGCTCGATCGCCTTGTTGAAATCGCCGATCGCCTTGTTGAAATCGCCCGTCTTACCCGCAGAAACGCCCCTTCCCGCATAGCTTCGCGCGGAATTTGGATCGATCCTGATCGCGCGGTTGAAGTCGTCGATTGCGTTCGCCTGTCTGCCCTGCATATCGTACGTCACGCCCCGATCCGCGTAGGCGGCGGCAAAATCCTTTGCCAGATCGATTGCCCGCGAAAAGTCGCCGATCGCCTTCGTGAGGTCGTTTACGTCCCTGTACGCAATCCCGCGGCGGTAGTAAGTTTCGGCGCTGCGCGGAGAGAACTCCGCTGCGCGGCTGTAATCTTCGATCGCGCGTTTGGAATCGCCCAGAAGCTGACGCGTCAAGCCCCGCCTGAAGTAGCCGCTGTAGTCCCCGCCCAGCGAAATTGCCCTGTCGTAATCCATGAGCGCCTTTTTATAGTCGCCCAGCGCGAAATACGCTTCCGCCCGCTCCGAGTACGCTTCCCGATAAGACGAGCGCAATTCGATCGCCTTGTCGTAATCCATGAGCGCCTTTTTATAGTCGCCTTTACGGGCGTACAGCAAACCTCGGTTAAAAAGAGCTGCGGTGAAGTTTGGCTTAAGCTTGATCGCCTGATTGAAGTCGGCAAGCGCCTTGTCAAAATCTTTCAGATCGGCGAAAAAAGCGCCGCGCCCGTTGTAGGCGGCGGCAAGCGAAGGGTCGAGCCTGATCGCGCTGTCAAAATCGGTGATTGCTTTCGGATGCTCCTGATTCCACGCATAAACTACAGCGCGGTTCAGATAAGCCTCCGCGAACGAGCCGTCCGCTTTGATCGCGCTGTCAAAATCGGTGATTGCCTCCTTGATAGCGCCGCTGTAGTAGTGCAGCAGCCCGCGGTTGTTATAGGCGAAAGCGAAATCTGAGGAGGCGCCGATAGCCCGCGCGTATTCGTCAATCGCCGCCTTGCGGTTATTCAGCCCGTCGTACGCCATCGCTCTGGCGGCGAAAAGAAAAGGGGATGTTTCGCGGGCGGCTTCGGCGCGGTCAAAACTGCTGACCGCCGCTTTGTAATCGCCGCTTTGCAAAGCGCGGTATCCATCTCCAATGCAGGTTATGATCTCGTCTCTTTTGCGCGCGAGAGCGTAATCCTCTCTCAGCCGCGCCAGTTCCACCGCGCTCATCGGCTTGCCGTTTCTGACTTTAAGCGCTTTCATATCCTTCAGCAGCGAACCGTTAAGCCTCACAATGTCTTTGAACGCCAGCAGCTTCTCTCTGGAACGCAGGATGTCTTCAATGTAACCGCGTACGGTGTCGCTGTTAAGCGTTGAGCTGAATCTGATGTTGATCGCGCTGTATCTCGCGTTCTCCTCCTCTACCGCCAGCTTCGTCAGTTTCATCAGGGCATAGCCTACCGCGTTCAGATCGCTGTCGTTTACTCCTTTAAGATATGGGAATTTGGAAATATATTCCGATATTTCCAGCGGAATCTCCACGTTGGCGCTTTTAAGCGCCTCCAAACGGGCGTCATCTACGCTTTGCGCGTTACTCGCGGTTAACGTATAGGTTTTCTGGAAAGTTTTAATCTCGGCGCATAGGAGAGTACACGATAGAAGTATGAGCAGCAGTCTCACCGTCGTTTCCTTAGATGTCAGGTTTCGTCTGTTTTTATTGTAACACAGAGAGAAAGTATCGCGCAGCAGAGCGTCGGCTGCCGTTGGCGCGGCTGGTTCGGAACATTTTTTGCTGTTACTTTCGTTATAAGGATTTTGCTATGGCGTTTCTTAATTCGTTTGACGTCAGCGGATACGGTCTGTCGGCGCAGCGGTTCCGACTGAACCTGATCAGCTCCAACATAGCCAACGCGAATACGACGCGCACCGACGAGGGCGGTCCCTACCGGCGGCAAAGCGTCGTTTTCCGCGCCGTGGATTTCGACAAACACCTCAACGCCAGACTCGCCGAAAACAGCGAGCCGTTGGGCTATGAGGATCCGCTGGACGAGGAACTGGGCTATGAAGACAAAATCAATCCCGCTATAATGACAGTATTGGTAGACAAGGTCGTCCGTGATGACACGACGCCGAAAATGCGCTATGATCCTACGCATCCGGACGCGAACGCAGAGGGGTACGTAGCCTATCCGAATGTTAATCCGGTGGTGGAGATGGCCGATATGATCGAAGCGTCCAGAGCGTATCAGGCGAACGTGGCGGCGTTTCAAAGCGCCAAGACGATGGCGAACAGCGCAATTGATATGATGCGCGCTTAAAATTTAGGAGCGGTTTGTGGCGGATTTACTGAATAAAGTTGGCGAGATTCTTCCCAAGGAGATTGGAGAACAAAGCCCCCGTTTTGATGAGGAAAACGGAGGCGTAAGCTTTGCCGATCTGCTGAAAAGCTCGTTTGACGAAACTAACGCTATGCAGGAGGAGGCGGAAAAAGCCGCCACGGACGTAGCGACAGGCACGGTCAAGGATCTGCATCAGGCGGCTATCGCGCTGGGCAAGGCGGAGAGCAGCCTGAAACTGATGCTTGAAGTGCGCAACAAAGCGATCAGCGCGTATAAAGAGATCCTCAGAACGCAAATGTAACCTGTGGAAAAAACGGGCAAAATCCTCGCGATTTTTCTGCTGATCATTCTCTTTTTCGCTATCTTCTTCGCCGCTGCGCTCAACGCGATCCGCAAGAGCGCGTACGAACGCAGTTACTACAAAAACGAGCCGATCTCGGCGATCAGAGGGGCAATCGTTACAAGCGACAACCTTACGCTTGCCGCGGGAAGGCGCAGTTACAGCGTGGCGTTCGACGGGCGATATGCGGAAGATAAGGAGCTGATAGCCGATTTGAGCGCGATCTTTCTGCGTAAGTCAAAGAAACAGATTATGGAACTGCTTGATAAAGACGTCAGAGTCTATCTGGCGCGCGATTTGTCCACGCAGGAGGCGAGGAATTTCCATCATCTCTCAGGAGAACTTGATCGCAGGGGAGCGTTCAAAAGTTTCAATCAGAACGGAATGTGGGTGCGCTACGGTTTTGAGATCGTGGAAAGCGATTCCTCCGCCAGACTCTACCCCTACGGCGATCTCGCGCAGCCCGTTCTGGGGTTTGTGCAGAAGATAACCGGTTACGGTCAGATAGGATTGGAACGTTACTACGATATGCGGTTTAACGCCGAAAAAGATGGCGCGCTGAAAGCGCTTCGGGACGCTGGCGGCAATCTGATCTACTCCAACGCAATGAGCTTAACCAAACCAAGGCACGGCGTTTCGCTGCTGCTAAGCCTCAACGGAAGATTGCAGTCCGATCTGGAACGGGTTGTCGATGAGGCGCGATTGTTAAACGATGCGCAGGAAGTGATCGCGGCCGTTATGGAGAGCGAATCGGGGCGCGTTCTCGCGTTTGCCTCCAGCGCCCGCTTTGACGCAGCGAACATCACGCCTGAATCGCTTCGCAATGCCAGAATAAACGCCATTCAATACGCTTTTGAACCCGGCAGCGTAATGAAGCCATTTATCGTGGCGCTTCTTTTTGAGGAGGGGCTTGCAGGACAGTTCGATCTGGTGCGTACATACGGCGGCAGATTTAAGCTCGGTAAAGAAACGATCACCGATCTTGCGCCCAGAGAGTGGATGAGCGTAGAGGATGTGGTGGTCTATTCAAGCAACATCGGCATCGCGCAGCTCGCGATGAAGTTAAATCCGTACAAGATAAGCGACGGCTTGAACGGATTTGGCTTTGCCTGCGAAAGCGGCATAGATCTGCCGTATGAGAGCGCCGGCGATTCGCCCGGTCTGAACGGATACCGAAGCGATGTATACCGCGCTACCACCGGCTACGGATACGGCATAAGGACAACCTTTATTCAGCTTCTCAAAGCGTATAACGTGTTTAACAACGGCGGCGTTAGCGTAACGCCCCGCCTGATCGACGCGGTATTCGGCGAAAACGCGCCTGCGATGGAGAACGCGGAAAGCGTCAGAGTCATCAGTCTGAATACCTCGCAGAGAATGCTTCAGATACTGCGCAAGACGGTCGTCAAGGGCAACGCCAAGCAGGCGCTGATCGACGGAATTTTTACCGCCGGCAAAACTGGCACGGCGCACATAGCGCGCGGCGGCGTCTATCTGAACGACTACCACAACTCCTTCTTCGGCTTTGCCAACGATGATATGAACCGCTACGCAATCGGAGCGCTGGTAATCGATCCAAAGAACCGCCATTACGCGAGCCAGACTGCCGCGCCGATCTTCAGAGACACCGTTTTACTGCTTAAAAAGTACGACCTTATCAAGTCAGCAGCGGTAAACTAACGCTATGGCAAGGCACTTAACGACTACTGCCGATCTGACGAACGGCGAAATAGAGGCGGTTTTCGCGGAGGCGAACGGATACTTAAACGGCGAAACCAACCAGAAGCTGCGCTCGAAGCTGGTGATCAACATTTTCTTTGAAAACTCGACGCGTACAAGAAGCAGTTTTGAGGTAGCCTCGCGAAGACTGGGCGCGGAGGTGGTGAGCTTTGACGCGGCGAACAGCAGCGAAGGCAAGGGAGAGACGCTGCACGACACGGCGGCAAACCTTGACGCGATGGGTCCCAGCGCGATCGTAGTGCGGCACAAGAACGCGGGCGTTCCCAAGATGCTTTCCGAGTATGTAAACGCCAGCGTTATCAACGGCGGGGACGGGGCGCACGCGCACCCTACGCAGGCGCTTTTAGACCTCTTCACCCTGCGGCAGGCGCTTGGCGGCGTAGAGGGCAAAAGGATCGCGATCGTAGGCGACATACGAAACTCGCGGGTGGCAAACAGCAACATAGAGCTGCTCACCCGTTTTGGCATGGAGGTGATTCTGGTCGCGCCGCCTCACTTTCTACCCAATCGCCCCTCTATGCGATCGGCTTGGGACATCCGCGAGGTGATCGGCGAGGTCTCGGCTGTGATGGCTCTGCGTACGCAGACGGAGCGACACGATACGCCTATCTATGCGTCGCTTTCAGACTACGCGGCAAACTTCAAAATCACCAAAGAGATTCTGGGAGATCGAGACATCGTGGTTTTACACCCCGGTCCCGTTCACCGCAACGTCGATCTGGAGGATTGCGTTCTAACCGATCCGCGCTGTCTTGTGCTCAAACAGGTGAGAAACGGCGTAGCGGTGCGAATGGCGATATTGAGTAAATTTGTGCTGGGAGAGAACGTTTGATAGACGAGCTGATGAGAAACGAGGAGCTTTCGGAAATTGTCGCCGATCACGCGGCGGAGCTGATTGGTTTTCTGCTCGACAGCAACGTTGAATTTTCTGTCGTGTGCAATATACAAGAGGTCGCGTTCGATCCGCCGCTGCCGGAAAAGATCGCCTCCGGTTTCAAGCAATTCGCCCTGTTTTTACTGAGCGGCTACGCGCTTGAGAGCGCCGATATGGACGACGATATGCTTTTTCTTATCTTTGAGGCGGGATTTGGCAGCGAGAACTTCGGCTCGACCGTCAGCGTTCCTACCGACGCTATACTGCAAATATCGGTTGACGGCACCGTCATTTTTGTCAACCTGTGCGCGCAGCCGCAGTACCGCCCCAAAACACAGCATGGCGGCGGGAGAGAAAGCGGCGAAGCGACGGTGGATAAGAGCCTGAAAGTATTTATGGATAATCCGCAAAATAAGCCGTTACTTAAAAAATAGCCGCCTTTCTAGGAATTTCCTGCAATAATACGCACATTTTAAAGGAGTGCGAAGGTGGAAAAAATTGCTCTTTATCAACCGCCGATAATCAGTATTGAAAAAAGGCATCTGAATCTTGCATTAAAGGGCGATCGCGGGGAGCTGCTGGAGGAGTTTGAGACGAGCGTAGCGCGAAAGCTCGGCGTCCCCTATGTAATTGCCGTGGCAAATCCAGTGCTGGCAATGCATCTTGCGCTCTGCGCGCTGGATATGAAACGCGGCGACAAGATGATTACCACCGTAAACGCGCACCCCGGCGTTGGTCAGACGATCAGGCAGTTTGATTCGGAGCTTATCTTCTGCGACATCGAATCCGATACCTTTAATATCTCCTTCGACCTGATCGAGCCGCTTCTGGAAGACACCCGTTCCAAAAGGGTGCGCGGCATTATATGCTCGCTGACGGCTGGGCAGGCAGGCGATTTTAAACGGCTTTACGCAATAGCGCGAAAACGCGGCATGATAACGATCCTTGAGGGATTTGGCGCTTATGGGCTGGAGATGCGTTTCTCCGATAAAGAGCCTGATTTATACGTTACATCCATTGTGCCGCTGGAACTGCCGGCCGGCGCGAACATCGGGATCATCGCCACCTTCAGCAAAAAACTGCGTGACCGCGCCGCGCTGATCAGAAATTACGCCTTGAACTACACCACCTCGTACATATACGATATGGTGGAAGTTGGATACGCCTATATGCCCAGCGCCATCGATCTTGCGTACGCTATCAGCCTTCTGCCTTTCGTCGAAAAGGCTATCGCCCGCCGCCGCGTCATTGCCCGCCGCTATGATCGCGCGTTCGCGCAGTTAAAACACGTAACGCCGCCGGTACGAAAGTACACGCACGCCTATGCCGCTTATATCGTGAAGATCGATAAGAACCGCGATGGTTTCGCCAAGTCGCTGATCGACAAAGGGATCACGGCGGAGGTGAACTACATTCCTCTGCACCTTATGAGCTACTACCGATCAAAATACGCGATCAAAATTACCGATTTCCCAAGGGCGCTTACAAATTATCAGAGTATTCTCTCCATCCCCATCTACTCCGCTATGAAAGACAGCGAGGCAAATCGGGTGATTAACGCCGTAACTGAGATCGATCAAAGCCGTATATGGTAATTTTCTTTGAGCGGCTGCTCTTTGACCCAAAAGGGTTTTGGCAGCGGCTGATCGTCTTTTTGCTTTCACCGCTCGGTTTTCTTTTAGGCGAAATCTCCTACCGTCTGATGCTGAGAAAAAAACCGGTTGATTTTGGGATAAAAACGCTCAGCGTTGGGAACCTTACCGTGGGAGGAAGCGGGAAAACTCCGCTTACCGCCGCGATCGCCGCGCTGCTGCCAAAACCCGCCGTTATCCTTCGCGGCTATGGCAGAAAAAGTTCGGGTCTGATCGTTGTGGACAGAGAGACACCAATTGAAACGGCGGGCGACGAGGCGCTGCTGTACAAACGCCTCGCGCCGCACGCTGTCGTGATTGTAAGCGCCGATCGAAAGGACGGGATTTTGAAGGCAGTGGAGCTTGGGGCGGAGCAGGCGCTTCTGGACGACGGCTTCCGCCACAGGGAGATCAAAAAGCTGGATCTCCTTATCCGCCCTAACCCAGAGCCGCTAAACCGCTTTGTCCTGCCTGCCGGCGCGTTCCGCTTGCCGGAAAAAGCCTATGCTTTAGCGGATATCGTCGCCGTTGAATCGATCGACTTTATCCGCGTAAGTGCCGTTTTGAACCCCGCAGATCGGATGGTTCTGGTAACGGCGATATCGCGGGCGCATAGACTCGATCCGTTTCTGCCAAAAGGGGTGATAGCAAAATACTCGTTTGGAGATCACCACCTCTTTTCCCGCTCCGAATGCGAAAGAATTATTAAGAGGCACGACGCCGATTCGCTGCTGGTTACGGAAAAGGACGCGGTGAAGCTGGAAAGCTTTGGTTTCAATCTGAGCCTTCTTAAGCTTTCGATCAAACTGAGCGAAACCTTAAAAAGTAAAGTTTTGCGCTACTTCCTCACTGCATAATACGAAGTTGGCAAGATTTGCCGCGCCTTTCTGGCTCTGTGCGTCAGCTTTGCCGCCGATACGATCAAGGCAGGCGTGCTTCGCTCGCTTTCGGGTGCGGGGCGATCTCGGAGATGACGCTTAAGATCACCGTTCTTTTGCTGGTGGAAGAGCAGAATAAAAAGGGCGGGTTACCGAGCGGTCATCTTTTTTCGCCGCAGCCGCTTAAACGGCTGAGTGAGAGGGAGGCGCCATTACGCCGCCGCTATCGCTTCGTCGATTCGGAATATTGAAGATGGCGGAAATTCTACGCCGCGGTTGAAACCTTTATCTTCGGTTGCGCCGCGTTTGGGCTCGCGATCGCCTTCGGCGGAGACTCAAGAAGCAGTAGCTGGAAATTGGAATACTGAATTATGCAAAATCCCAAGATTATGCCAGTCGACGAACCGGTGATGAGAATGATCCCTTTGGAACAGAGAAGACGGGCGAGATTTAACCGCGCTGATAAGGGATATTCGGTTTGGCGGTGGAGCGCGATATGGAGTTATACGCGTGTTCAACGCCAAAGTTACCGTGCTGTACGAAACGAGGATCGGCGCTTATGGAGAGATCGACGCAGAATATTCAGAACGACGGACTGGTTTAAAAGGGCATAACAGCGGATCGCTTTTTGCGAAGATCCACGCCGGACCGGTGAAGATTGAATCGTTTGCGGACGCGCTTCACGAGGTGTATGTAACTGGTTATGAATGGACGCGAAACCGCGTTATGCTTCTGATCGTCCTTCTTGGAGATACAATCACCGCGCTGAAAAACAGATTACTTCAATCTGGCGGACATACTGCGCGAATATGAGCAAACAGCCATTTGATCTTGGAAACGATAGAAGGAAATATCTTTTTAACAAAAAGAGAGCGGGAAGGAACGTTAATCTTTTCCGCCGCGCAGATGGGCTTTGGCAAGAAAAACAGAGGGATAAAGCTGAATTCAGAGGCAGCGGTAATTATAAATTCATTGACTATCAAAGGGACAAGAGAAGGTACAAACGTTATGGAGCTGATGTCGCCACTGCGCCACTGTTAGAAGATTTAATATACGGCGTGGCGCGGACGATCGATATGGTGCAGATTGAAGCGATTTCCGGGCGGGGCTAACCCAACCCCGTGATAAATATAAACACGCCCTCATAAAGAGAGCGCAACAATCGACATTTACCGTTTTGAGAATTGCGGGCTTCTTCGCGCCTTGTGCTTACCATATTTTTTACGCTCTACCACGCGCGAGTCGCGGGTAAGCAAACCATACGGCTTCAACACGGAACGAAAATCCCCCTCAAACTGCGACAGCGCCTTGCTGATGCCATGCCGCAAAGCGTCCGCTTGCGCGGAGTAACCGCCGCCTTGCGTAAACGCGCTTATATCCACCGAGCTTTCCTGCTTTGTCAGCCGTAGCGGCTGCATCACGCGCATCTTGATTGCTTCGTGTCCGCCCAGCCAAGTGTCTAGATTCAGCCCGTTGATCATCAGCTTGCCAGTACCCGGCGTCAGCCGCACTTTCGCGATCGCTGTTTTGCGCTTGCCTGTGGCGTATGTATACGCCTGTTTTGTCTGTTTGCCCACTTTGCTCATTGATTCGCCTTTATCTGCGCCGTATGCGGATGTTCGTTTGAAGCGTAAACTTTCAGTTTTTTAAGCATTTCGCGTCCCAAATGGTTCTTTGGCAGCATACCGCGCGCGGCAAGCCTGAAGAGTTTTTCGGGGTTTTTTGCCAGCAGTTCGCCGCTCTTTTCGCTCTTTACGTGTCCGGTAAATCCCGTATGGCGGCGGTACTCCTTCTGCTGTTTCGTCTCCGTGCTGAAACGCACTTTTGAGGCGTTGATCACCACCACAAAGTCGCCGCAGTCCGCATGCGGGGTGAAACCGGGCTTGTGTTTACCGCGCAACTTCACGGCAATTTCGCCTATCAGACGTCCAAACGGCTTGTCCGCAGCGTCTATCAACAGCCATTCGCGCCGTACGGTCGCGGCGTTGAGGCTTTCTGTGAGTTTGCTCATATCTACTGCCTTTTTCTGCAAATAAATGCGTGATTATAACCGCGCTGTCTTAAGCTCTACTTAATTTATGTCTGGTTTAAGATTGTTTTTCTCATCATATCCTGTCGAACTCTCTGTTCACGCGGGTTCAGCCATATCCACGGGTTTTGATTCTGGCTTTTGAGCGGTGTTTGAAAATCGTCTGATCGCGCGGCGATCAGACGATAAGATCAAAAGATACGGCAGTTCCCCGCACAATGTCGCGGGCGGCTCTGCGCCCAACCACCAGGTTCAGCGTTTTTGGTGGCAGTCCATAACCCGGGCGGATTTTGCCTATATGATCGCGGCGGATTGTTTCGCCCTCTTTGAGATCGCGGATAAAGTACAGCGAACGCCTGAATATCAGGTTTCCACGCTCCATTTTTGATGGAGCGGATTTGCCTTCCCCCAGCGCGCAAAAGACCTCTTTTACTGCTGTCGAAAGGCGCTTAAACTCACCTGCTGTCGCTGAAAAACCGCTGTCTACGCCGCCGTTTTCGCGGCTGTCCGTAAAATGCTTTTCGATCACACCCGCGCCCAGAGCAACGGACGCGATTGCGGCGGAGATTCCTTTTGTGTGATCGGACAGCCCTATAACCGTCTTGAATCGCCGCGCAAGCCGTTCAATCCGCCGCAGATTTGCCTCCCGGAGAGGAGTCGGATATGCGCTCACGCAGTGAAGCAGGATCGGCGCTCTGCCGCCCGCCTCAATTGCTGCGTTTACGCTCTCTCTGATTTCCTCCTCGTCAGCCATTCCCGTAGATATGATAAGCGGCTTTCTGGTGGAGGCGGCGTAGCGCACCAGATCCAGATCGTTTATCTCGAAACTCGCAATCTTGTAAGCGGGCGCGTTGAGGTTTTCCAGCAGATCGACGCCGCTTTCATCAAATGGTGTCGAAAACAGCGTAATGCCGATCTTGCGCGCGCGATCAAACATAATCTTGTGCCACTCTGGCGGCGTCTGGGCGGTTTTATACAGATCGTAGAGCGTATAGCCGTTCCATAAACCGCCCCTGATGACAAACTCTTCCCGCGCGCAATCGATCGTCATCGTATCCGCGGTGTACGTCTGTATCTTCACCGCGTCCGCGCCGCTCTTTTTCGCGATCTCAATCAGCCTTAAAGCGCGTTCCAGCGATCCATTGTGATTTGCGGAGAGTTCGGCGATCAAATAGGGGGGGGACCCCCCCCCAATCTTGCGGTTATCTATCGAGATAGATAACCGACCCATCCTCGCCTCTCGCCTTTACAAACCGCAGCCCGTCAAAAACTTTGCAGGCGGCGGCGTTTGACGGCAGAACCTTTGCAGACAGCGGCACGTTGCCGAGCTGATTTACGAAAGTTTTTAACGCCAGCCCAAACGCCTTTTTACCGATGCCTCTGCTCCTCGCATAGTTGCTCAGCGCGAAAGATATCTGCCACTCGTTTCCGACACGCTCAAAACGGACAAATCCGACCGCAAGCGCCGCCTTGATCACGTAAAAGCGCGTAAAGGATCGATCGCTGAGCCAGCCGGTGAACCATTTGTGGTACTCATTCGGATCGATCGCGCTCAATCGTTGCATGTTGTCGCGTACGCATTTTTCATTCTCCAGATCGAAGAGCCACTTTTCGTCCGTTTCGGCAACCTCCCGCGCCGACAGCTCCGTATTTTCGCTCAACATCAGAATCTCCGCGACTCTCTGCGCGCCAAAGCCATCTACCAGGGCGCGCATCTTCGGAATAATCTCCGTTTTTACGCCGGCGCGCACGATCTCCTGCAAAGCCCGCGTGATATGATCCGTATCCACCCGATCGCGATAGCCCAGATACCTGATAAGCCCCCGTCTGTCAAGCTCTTCGGACAGCCCGCGCTGATTATCAGCAATCGCCACAACGATGCTGAAAAGCCCCATAGCACACCGCTCGTAGCTTGTGGCTCCTCCGGCGCCGATTGCCAGATCGCATTCGTTCATCAGCGAGGCGAGGCTGGTCAGGTTTTCGTGAATGTGGATATTCCTGCCTTTTTTAGCCAGCTTGCGCACCATTTCCTGATGAACGCCGCTGGGTACGATCTCAAGCGATATATCGGGGCGCCTGAGAGTAAGATAGGCGTCGATTGCCCTGCTCGTGAAGTTGTCCCTGTCGGCGTTGCCGAAATAGACAAATATCTTCTTGATCATACTTGTGCGCTCTCGCTTGATAATCATTGAGTACTCTGGCTGCAATAGGGCGTATCTCGTGCCCAAAAGCTGAACGCAGCGCTCGGGGACAAGCGTTTTATAGCGCTCGGCGCTCGCGTTCACGTTTTGATCGAGAAGATAATCCGCCATATGCTTTCTGTTCGCCAGATCGTCGATCACAACCACGCGCTTGCAGAAAACGTGCATCTTGTTCTCAAACTCGTGATCGAGCGAGTACTGATCAACGACCAGATAATCAAACAGCTCGCTCACCTTGCTTGTAACGCTAAAACCGCTCTGGGTTACGCGGTTGCGTAGGACATCGTCAATCGCGTCACACATAAAAACGGATTTTGCTCCGAGTTTGCGCAGCGCGTTTGCGAGGGTAAGGCAACGCATCAGATGCCCACTGCCAATCTCTGTCGAAGCGTCAGCTCTAAATAGGAATTTCATAAATCGTAGTAAATCAGAAATTAAATAAAATTACAAAAAAGGGCGGTCGATGAAATTGGCGGTGATCGGGGCAGGCAAGTGGGGAGTAGCGTTGCACAACGCATTGCGGCAGGTGGACAAGGACGCCGTAATCACCTCTCGCAAACCCAAAAATCTGGCAAATTTTACCGATGAGGCAAGCGCAATCGGCGCGGAGATGATTGTAATGGCGCTGAGCACGCAATCGACGGAGGGTTGGCTTAAAGAACATTTCCGATTCAACAATCAGGCTGTTCTGGTTTGCAGCAAGGGGATTGAGACCAGCGGCGGCAGATTCTTAAACGAGATATACGAGCGGTTCGTTCCAAGAAAAAATCTGGCGTTTTTAAGCGGTCCGGGTTTTGCGGCGGAGGTGATTCAAAATCTGCCTACCGCGCTTACAATCGCGGCGGCGGACGAACGGATTGCGGTGCGGTTTATGAGCTGTTTTCCAAAATGGATCAAAACCTACCGCACAAACGATGTGATCGGCGTGGAAGTAGCTGGCGCGTATAAAAACGTAATCGCGATCGCTGCCGGTGTGTGCGACGCGCTCAATCTCGGCAGCAACGCGAGGGCGGCGTTGATCACAAGAGGGCTTGCCGAGATGACCCGTTTTGGGATAAAATTCGGCGCGAAGCTGGAGACGTTTTTAGGACTTTCCGGTGTGGGTGATTTGGCGCTTACTGCAACAAGCGCCCTATCCCGAAACTACAGAGTTGGTCAGGCGCTGGGAAACAACGAACCGTTGAACGCTGTTCTGGAGCGGCTGGGAGAGGTGGCAGAGGGAGTGCCGACAGCGCAGGCGATCGTTATGCTCTCCGAAAAAAACAAACTTTACACCCCTATCGCTAAAGAGGTGGTAGCGGTTCTGGACGGCAAGGAGCCGTTAAGGAGTCTTCAGACGCTTTTAGAGCGTACAAACGAGAAGGAGTTCTAAATAATGGAAGAATTCTTAATTGCTGTGAAAAAGGCATCGCGCGTCGCCGCACAGCTTGGCGGCAGAGCGCGGACCGAAATGTTAAACGAGATGGCGGAGGCGCTGAAAAGCAGAAAAGAAGCCATTTTAAGCGCCAACGAGCAGGATGTTAAAAACGCGCGCTCCAACGCTCTCTCTTCGGCGATGATCGATCGGCTTTTGCTGAACGATCGAAGGGTCGACGAGATGGCGGAGGCGATCGGCGAAATTGCGGCGCTTCGCGATCCGCTGGGCGGCGTGATCGATGGCTGGACAAATCCGGACGGGCTTAGGATCGAGAAGGTTAGCGTGCCTATAGGCGTAGTGTGCGTGATATATGAATCGCGCCCGAACGTGACAGCGGACGCAGCGGCGCTTTGCCTGAAAAGCGGCAACGCGGCGATCCTCAGAGGAGGAAAAGAAGCGGCAAATTCCAATGAAGCGATCATATCGGCGCTGCAGGAGGCGCTTTTGCTGCGCGCTCTGCCGCCGGAGATGATCGCCGCGCCGCCCGATAACTCGCGCGAAGGGATAAAGGAGTTGATCGGTCAGAACCGATATATCGATCTGGTCGTGCCGCGCGGTGGCGCGGGTTTGATCCGCTTTGTGAGTGAAAACGCCGCCGTGCCTGTCGTGAAGCACGACAGAGGGCTGTGCCACCTCTACATTCACAAAAGCGCCGATTACGCAAAGGCGGAGAACATAGCGATCAACGCGAAAGTACAACGCCCCAGCGCGTGCAACGCGATCGAAACGCTGCTGATTGACGCGGATATAGCGCCGTACTTTTTACCCCGCCTGAAAACGGCGTTCGATAGGGAAAAGACGGAACTTAGGGGATGTCAGAGCTGCCGCGCGATTATTGACGTGAAAGAAGCGGCAAGCGACGACTGGGCTATGGAGTATCTGGATAACATCCTCTCAATAAAGGTCGTTTCCGGTATAGACGAAGCGCTTGATCATATCGCCGCGTACGGTTCGATGCACAGCGAGGCGATTATCGCGGAGAGCGGCGGTGCGATCGAGCGGTTTTTGAACGAGGTAGACGCGGCGTGCGTCTATGCCAACGCCAGCACTCGCTTCACCGACGGCGGGCAGTTTGGCTTCGGCGCCGAGGTCGGCATCAGCACCAACAAGCTACACGCGCGCGGACCGATGGGCGTCAAAGAGCTTACAACGTACAAGTACCGCGTCTGTGGAAACGGTCAGGTCAGGATTTAAAAGTGCCGTATATAAACATAAAGCTCGCCGGAGAGCTTTCGATCGAGCAGAAACGGGAGATCGCCAAAGAGGTAAGCGCCGTAATTGATCGCGTAACGGGTAAACCATGTCGATCGTGCTATATCGTTTTTGACGAAGTCAGGCTACTAATTGGGCTAAAGGAGAGGAAATTTTAAGCGATCAAGATGCGAAAAAGGATCCTTAACATACGAGATCTTTCGTTTGGCTACAAAGATCGCCTCTTGTACGAGGACTTCTCTCTGGAGGTTTTTGCGGGAGAGATTGTGGCTGTTGTGGGTCCGAGTGGTTGCGGAAAAAGCACGTTGCTTGAGCTGATCGCCGGCGCTTTGCAGCCTCGCGGCGGTACAATTGAGGCGGGAAGAATCTCGCAGATTTTTCAAGATTCGTACAGTTCTTTTCACCACAGTTTTACGATTGAGAGCCAGATACGAGACGTTGCCGATATGACAGAGGCGGAAACGCTTTGCGCAAGACTTTGCGTTCAGCGCGAACTGCTCCTGAAAAAACCGTACGAGCTCTCCGGCGGGCAGTTGCAACGGCTTTCGATTTTACGCGCTCTGTTGATGAAGCCGGAGCTGATCCTGGCGGACGAGCCTACCAGCGCGCTTGACAATCTTACGCAGCTTGAGGTGATGAAGCTTCTGATCTCTCTGCTGGATCAAGTCGGCGTACTGCTGATCACGCACGATACCGCGCTTGCAAATTGGTGCGCGGATAAAATTGTAAACCTCGCCTGACGCCTTTCGTTCAAGCCGTCTTTGCTCGGATATGCTGTTTTCCGTCAGCGCGCCTTCTTCGCCGTTTTTGCACAGCGTCTTTTCAGTCTGACAGATCAGCGAATGACCGCGTTCAACGCGCTAGCACCGCATCGTTTCTTCGCTTATCGCGTATTTGCGCTAAGTTTATAGGCGTAACGTTTGAGCGCAAAAATCGACGGAAACTCGAAGGAAGCGGGCAGTTTTGCAAAGCGCGCTGGGAAAATAGATAGCGCCTGTCGCACACGAAACCAAGCTCTTTCCAGTCGACTTCGCGGTTTAACGCCAGCGTCAAATCAGTCATCGCGTCGTTGGAAAATTCGCCGTTTTTAAGAAACAAGGCAAGAATTGAGCCGTCAAAATGGGGACTTTTATGCAGAAAGAATGGATCGGCGCGGCGGGTTTTGACATTGACATAAACGCGTGGACGCGCGCTGAGCGGATAGGCGCGTCCCCACTGCCACCAGTTTGACTCGTCAAAACGTCGAACGCGGCGATCGATCAACCGATCTTTATAAGCTTCCAAACGCGGATGTGGCGTATTGTAGATCATTCGTCTGGTCTTACCTGTCTGCGCGGTTTTTGAGTATACAAAGTCGAGATTACCGCTTGAATGCGTAAAAATATCGTCCGCTCCCGATACACCACCCACGCAAACTTCAAACAAATCGCTAAAAGAAAGATCGTAATCGCCACGCAGAAAAGCAAACTGTCCGTTAATTTCGGCAAAACGCCGCCCATCCGCCATATTACGATCAAAACGTCCCTTTTCAAAACGGAAGATCGCGCAGTTTGGCGTGAAACGCCCAAATATATTGCTGTCTCCCGTTTCAATGAAATGAGTAATTGAACCTTGTCCAAACAGCCATTTATTTAATTTTTTCGCGGCGGTTAATTTAATAAACTCACGAGGAACGATAAATATCAATTCACCGCCAATATTTAAATGTCTCACGCACTTTTCTATAAAAAATAAAAACAGATTGCTCCGTCCGTCAAACAGATCGGATTTAAGCAGCTTTAACGTTTGCGGGCAAATATCCTGATAGCGCACGTAGGGCGGATTGCCGACAATCGTATCAAATTTTTCGTCGATCGGATAATCGAAAAAATCTATCGTTTTAGCGTCAATCGGCGCAATTTTCTTGTCAATTTCGATCGCGACGCATTCGCGATTCATTTGTTTGACGGCGTTAAAAAACGCGCCGCAACCAGCCGACGGCTCTAAAATCCTTCCGTTATTTCGACGCAGTTTAAGCATCTGCTCGACAACATTAGGCGGCGTCCAGACCTGACCCAAACTTTGTATATTGTGACTGATCACAGTTTAATCCTGTCACCGAAATATTTATTGAAACTGCCCCAAGCGTCCGCGCGAAGCTTAAAAGTTTTTCCAAGCGTTTGCAGAATGTAGTTTTGCGCCGCGTCGCCGTTGCGGTCGTTTCGCTCGCGGTTTTTACTCCAGTCGCATTGAAACGGCGGGTTAGCGCCGTTTGGCGTAAACTCCGAAAGAGTCTTAAGGCTAGTCCAGAATACGTCACCCAAAACGAGCTTATTTACGATCAGAAAATAATAGTCCGCGTCAGGATTTTTGTTTAGATTTTTTGCTAAAAGATTAAAGAAACTATTCCAATCGTTAATGTTAAGTGTCTTCGGATCAACGCCAGTTAAAGCGTAAAAAACTCCACTTTTGCTTGAAAGATTATCGTTGCCCTTAAGCGTTGAAACTTTTATATTTATGGGCAGAAAAACGCCGCCTTTTTGCGATATTGCGAAGTCATACCAGAATCGAGGCTGCGGCAGGGTAATGTTCAGTTTTGCGCTCTTAAAACGCTCGTTTACTAGGGCAAACAGGCAGAGCGCCTCGGCAATTTGCCGCTCGTTCGCCTGCGAGTTCAGCCGCCCGTCCGCTTCCGATTTTGCTAGATTGATAGCTTTATTAGCAAGCGAGTCGGACAGATAGGCGCTAAGACTATCCAGTATTTCCACTGCGTCTTTCATACATCTCCCAAACCAAAGCGTTTGCGAATAATAACAAAATCGATCCGCCTACAGTTTGAACGCTCCCAATTTTGCTTGGAGCGCGCACGACAAGCAAACGCGCAGCCCTTTTCAATCGGCGCAGCGTCCCTGAGGGAATCGCCCTCTTAAGCATAGCGCGCCCCGTTTGGCTAAAGGGCTATTTTATGGAGCTGTTTTAGCGCGGCGTCCCCGATTTTGCTTGAGGTAAGCGCCGCGCCTACTCCACTTCGGCGTCGATCACGTCGTCCTGTTTTGGTTTTGCGCCCTGATCGCCGCTTACGCCGCCGCCTTCGCCCGATTGCTTTTTATACATCGCTTCGGCGAGCTTGTGGCTTGCCTCCGTAAGCGCTTTGATCTTGTCGTCAATCTCCTGCTTGCTTGCCCCCTCTTTGGCGATCGTTTCTTTAAGATTGGCGATCGCCGTTTCAATCTTGCCTTTATCCTCCGCGCTTACCGCGTCGCCGCTTTCGCGCAGCGTCTTTTCGGTCTGGTAGATCAGCGAATCGGCTTGATTTCTGGCGTCAACAATCTCTTTGCGCTTCTTATCCGCCTCACGGTTGGCATCGGCTTCTTTAACCATACGGCCGATCTCCTCCTCGCTCAAGCCAGACGACCCCGTGATAGTAATTTTGTTCTCTTTGCCCGTGCCTTTGTCTTTGGCGTTGACGTTCAGAATACCGTTCGCGTCAATGTCGAAGGTAACCTCAATCTGCGGCGTTCCGCGCGGCGCTGCGGGAATGCCCGAAAGCTCAAACATGCCAAGCGACTTGTTGTCGCGGCTGAACTCCCGCTCGCCCTGGAGCACGTGTATGCTCACCGCCGGTTGGTTGTCCTCTGCCGTGGAGAACACCTGCGATTTTTTGACTGGAATCGTCGTGCCTTTTTCGATCAGTTTCGTCATCACGCCGCCTAACGTCTCTATGCCCAGCGAAAGCGGCGTTACGTCCAGCAACAGCACATCTTTCACGTCGCCGCGAAGCACGCCGCCCTGTATCGCCGCGCCCGCCGCGACAACCTCGTCGGGATTAACCCCTTTGTGAAGCTCCCTGCCAAAGAAATTTCTCACCACCTCCTGAACTTTAGGTATCCGCGTAGAGCCGCCCACCATCACAACCTCGTTGATCGCCTCTTTGCCGGCGTCCGCGTCCTTGAGCGCTGTTTTGATGTGCTGAAGCGTTTCGCTTATCTGATCGTCGATCATCGCCTCAAACCTGGCGCGGGTGAGCTTGGTAACAAGGTGCTTCGGTCCCGCCGCGTCGGCTGTGATAAACGGCAGGTTAATTTCGGTCTCCGTCGCGCTGGAGAGCTCTTTTTTCGCGTTCTCGGCAGCGTCTTTAAGCCGCTGAAGCGCCATTTTGTCGTTTTTAAGATCGATGCCGTTCTCTTTTTTGAACTCTTCAGCAAGCCAGTCGATCACGCGGTTGTCGAAATCGTCGCCGCCCAAGAAAGCGTTGCCGTCGGTGGAAAGCACCTCAAACACACCGTCGCCCACGTCGAGAACGGTAACGTCGAACGTGCCGCCGCCTAAGTCGTAAACAAGTATTTTTTCTGCTTTCTTCTTATCCAGTCCGTAGGCAAGCGACGCAGCGGTCGGCTCGTTGATAATTCTAAGCACGTTCAATCCCGCGATCACGCCCGCCTCTTTGGTCGCCTTGCGCTGCGCGTCGTTGAAATACGCGGGCACGGTGATTACCGCGTCGGTAATCGTTTCGCCCAAAAACTCCTCGGCGTCCTTTTTGAGCTTCATCAGCACCTTCGCAGAAATCTCCTGCGGCGTGTAGGTTTTGCCTTCTATATCCACCGCGCAGGCGCCGCCTTTATCGACGATGCTGTAGCTCACCTTCGCCTGAGCGCTTTTGGCGTTCTGCTCGTTCATCATCAAGCCCATAATCCGCTTGATCGAATAGATGGTCTTTTTTGGATTGGTGATCGCCTGCCGTTTGGCGCTGTCGCCCACCAGAACTTCGCCTTTGTCGGTAAAAGCCACGACGCTCGGCGTGGTGTTGCGTCCTTCTTTGTTGGGGATAATTTTGGCTTCGCCGGCCTCGAAAATCGCCATGCACGAATTGGTCGTGCCCAAGTCGATACCTAATACTTTGCTCATCTTTAACTCCTTTTATTTACTGAAACCAGCGACGGGCGCAGCAATCTTTCCTTGTAGCGCCAGCCCTGCTGCATAACCTGCGCGATCGCGTTGTCCTCCAGCGCTTCGTCGTCCGTCTGTGTAATTGCCTCGTGCAGCGCGGGATCAAAGCCGTTTTCATGCGTTACGGGCAGAACGCCGTACTTTTCAAACGCCTTGATCAGCGCCGCTTTGGTCAGATTGACCCCCTCTTTAAGCTGCTCGAAGTGATCGCTCTGATCGATTTTTAGCGCCATTTCCAACGCGTCGATCACGGGTAGGAGGTCTTTGGCAAAGCCTTCGCTGGCGTAATCGATCGCTTGATACTTCTCTTTCTCCAGCCGTTTTTTTATGTTTTCAAACTCCGCATAGGCTCTTAGGTAGCGATCCTGCGCCTCGTTATATTTGGCTTCAAAATCTATAGCTTCCGTGCTTTCCGGTTCCTGCCCCTGCGGCGCCTCGTCCGCGCCGCTTCCCTCTTCCGTCTCCAGCGCCTCCTCGCTCACGCGTCCTCCTTTCGTATATTGCTGATAAATCCAAGATAATCGCGGCAAATCGTGCCGCACGCCAGCAGGATTGCGTTTTGGCTGTCCACGCTGGTCCTCTGCGCGAGAAACATAGCGTCGTTGCCAAAGTAGATGCCGCTGCTCATCTCAGCGATTATTTGACCGTCGTACAATCTGTCAAAATCAATGTCCGCCTTGGCGGAAAGCTCAATAAGCGTCTCCTTGTTAAATCGCTCGACCTGAGAGCGCTCAATCTGCCACAGAGCGTGGTAAAGTGCGTCAATGCGGTTACTCCGCGCAATTGAGAGCAGATCACTTATATCGTAACCAAAAAACTCCGTCAGCAGCCGCTCGATCACGTTTGAGTACTTGATCGCCGCCGCCCCGCGCTCAAACTCCGCAATCAGCGTTCCCCGCTTTGTCCGACTCAGATCGACAAGACGGTTCTGGCTTCTGATGTGCAGAAGGGCGTAGAGTCCGAAATTCCTTGCCACGTCGGCTATTTTTCTCAGCTCGATCTCGCAGCTTTCGTCATAGCTGAGCGCCTCCCGCCAATAGCTTTTAAGCGCTGCGTTCGTCGGAATCCGCCCGCTGCTTGAGTGAATCTGCGTGAGATATCCCTCTTCCACCAGCCGCCTGAAGTAATTGCGTATGGTTGCGCTGGAAAGATCGGCGGTAATCGCTGACCTGAGTTGCGAGGAACCTATCGGCTGCTCACTTTTGATATATCTGTAAACCACCTCGCGGAGAATGGTTTTTTCAATCTCCTTCAACCTGACTGCCCGTTCTTCCTAATTAAAATTAGCACTCTCTGCTTAGAATTGCTAACGCGAGTATACAATGTTTAGTGTGTTGTTGTCAAGGTTGATTTTTGAATCCCCCGTTTCACGCCTTCAGTCTCTTTCAAACACAAACTGGTTGCAGCCCAGCCTCCCTCCGTATGTAACAAGACGCGCACGGCTATCGCCTTGCGCGGTAAAAATCGAAGATCGCTTCCGGCTTGGCAACTTCAAACGGATAGCCGCCCAGCCAGCCGATCGTGTCGCATACCGCGTTTTGATATAAGTGTGAAGGGTGTAAAACGGGCGCGGCCTGCATAGGTCTCTGACAGCGATGGGAACCCAGACGCACAATCACAGTAAAGCGCCCTTTCAACCATTTAACCGGGCGCGGCGAAGCGCAGCAGCTTTTTTTGCTCCGCGCCAGATCTTGGACATAAAGCCCCGATCGTTATAGATCGATATGAACAGCGTCCCGCCGTTTGGCTTAACAAGCCCCGCCTATATTTGAAAGCGCCTTCCACAGCCCCCGTGTGATGCAGAACGCCCAGACGACATCAAACCTGCCTAAGGATGCCAGATAGGCCGTGATCGAGAACACTTCCCTCGCTGATCGACCAGTCTGGATCATCCGCGAAGTAGCGATCTTTGAGGTTTTGCGTACAAGCGACGCACACGCAATCGTAGTCTAAGCTGACGACGTTCGCCTTCAGGCGTCTTGCCGCAAGCGAATGGATGCCGCTGCCGCTGCCGCTTCCCGCGTCCAGAAGCTTTTCCCCCTCCAGCGTATCAACTTCAAATATCTCCTTTAGGGCGCGTTCACTCTCCGCGATCTTCGCGTCGTTAAAGTTTTTGAGAAACGACGCCCAGTTTGAGCTAAAATCAAACCGTTCGCAGTTTGCTTGCATTCCGCCGCGCTTAACTTCGGACGTTTTCATATTTTTGACCAGAGTTCAGTACAAACCGAAACGACCGTCTTTGCGCCAATAAACAACACGCATCGCGCTGCTATCCTTGTCGATAAAGACCAGAAACGACTGATTCGATTCGCGCAGAAAAAGCGTCGCCTCTTGAACGCTCATCCTGTTGTCTGGCTTCGTTTCGATCACCTCGTTTGGTTCCGTATCGCTGTAGACAAACGGAATATCTGCCTCCAACTGCTTGTGAGGCGTTTCTTTGCCAATCTTGCTGCTGATCTTATCCTTATAACGGCGCAGCACCTTCTTCGCCCGATCCGCCGCCAGATCGCAGGCGGCGTAAAAATCCTTGTCCGCGTGCTTGATCACCACGGTGTCGCGATGCGCCATATGAATCGTAAACTCAATCTGCACGTTCGGCTTGCCATGCTTGCTGTCGTCCTCTATGATCGCTTTAACCGCTATGATGTTCAGATTGTATTTTCCAAACTGCTCGAACGCCTTCTCGACATATTCGCGCATAGCGTCGGTAAGCTCAAGCCTTCTGGCGACAATACCTGTATTCACGGCGCCTCCTTTTATAATCGTTATTTTTAAAGTATAAAATTATGCCTTGTGTAACATTTAAGCACGGTTTTACAAAGAGTCGTTGAGAGTAACGATGACAGGGCGGCAAGGGATGCGCTGTTGATTTTGTAAATTTTGAAGGAGAGGCGTTGAGGATAATGATGATAGGGGACGTGGTGGCGAAGGTTGGGCGGAGAGCGCTCTTAGCCGCCCTTCCCGCGGCGAAAAAGATGTTTGATATTGATTTTGCGGCGGCAAACGGCGAAAATCTCGCGCACGGCTTTGGGATCACCGAAAAAACAGCGGGCGAGCTTTTTCGCGGCGGCGTCGATCTGATCACGGGCGGCAATCACACGTGGGATCGCAAAGAGGTCGTCCCCCTTCTGGAGAGCGCCCCTATTATCCGCCCGCTGAACTACCCCTTCGGCGCGGCGGGTAAAGGGATATTCCACGCTGACATAAGGGGCGGAAAACTGGCGGTAATTAACCTTCTCGGCTTTATGGGGTACGTGGATAACCCCTTCAACGCCGCGCTTCGCGCGGTAGACGAGCTGCGGGGCGACGGAATCAAACACATCGTCATCGACTTTCACGCCGAAACCACGAGCGAAAAAAACAGCCTTCTGAAGCTGCTGGAAGGTAGAATCAGCGCACTGTGCGGAACACACACGCATATCGGCACCGATGATCTGCTGATAGCAAACGGTACCGGCTATGTGAGCGATATTGGATTAACGGGGATTAGAAACGAAGTGATAGGGATGTGTTCAAAGGAGCCGATTTCGCGGTTTACGACGGGTATCAGGCGGGCGTTTGAGGCATGCGAGGGAGAACTTACCATATTTCAGGCGGTTATCTTTGAGTTGGACGATCAGGGACGGTGCATGGACGCGTTTAAGATCAAGTCGTTTGACGGCGGCGAGATCGCCGTGTCAATGCGCCGCAGTCCGGGATGGTGATTGACTCTTCCGCCGATCTGCTGCTGAAACTGCACTCTATGAGGCTGATTAAGAGAGATCGCTTCCCCTTCTGGTGGCCTGGATATGGAACGTGGAGCGTACTGATAACCGCGATTCTGACGCAGCAATCGCGGTGGCGCGGGGTTGAGCAGAGTATGGAAAACCTCTCCGCCGCGGGACTGGACTCCTGTCAAAAACTGGCAAGCGCCGATCCGGATGTTATCGCGCGGGCGATCTCGCCATCTGGATTGTACAATCAAAAGAGCCGTCGGATCGTAAAGCTGTTCAGGGCTGTGACAGCGGATTACGGGTCGTTTGAAAACTTCGCGCGGCTTGTTACGAGAGAATGGCTGCTGGAAAGAGAGGGGATCTGGTACGAGAGCGCGGACTCGATTCTATGTTACGCCTGCAAGCGCCCCGTGATGGTGGCGGATCGCTACGCCGCGAAGCTGCTCGCGCTGCTGGGCAGAGAGACGGACGGGTACGACGAGACGCAAAGCCACCTTGCTGACGGCGTCAAGAACGAATTTAACCGCGTAAAAAAGGTTCTGGGGCTGAGTTTGGAAGCAACCTATGCCTATTTTCACGGAGCGATTGTAGAATTTATGAAAGACAGGAAAGATATGGATATAAAAATCGCAGGGCTTTTGAGTGATTAAAAAAGCAAAACTGCTGCGAACAGCGGCGATTTTTCTGCTTCCTATCGCTCTCTTTCCGGTTGTGCCTGACGATGAGGAGTACTTTATAGCGAAAACCCAGTACGGGGCAATCATATACGCGCGGGGAGATGAAAATCTCTCTCAAAGCGCGGCGGCTTCGTGGCGCTTCCTGCGGGAGAGGTACGACAAAGAGTTCGGATACGATCTTGATGAACCAACGCTCATTCTCGCAAGCTCCAAAAATCAGTTTGCCAACGCGTGGGCGGGTTCAACCCCGCTTCTTTCAATGCAGTATTACGGCGGCGGCGCAGGTATGCTGGACTATTTCGGCTATGTCGACTGGATGGAAATGCTGCTGGCTCATGAGGGGGCGCATCTCTATCAGTTGGACAGCAAAAACGAGGTTATGTACGAACTTTTCGGACGGAATCATATGCCGCTTTTTGCCGGCATCCCCTTATGGACGTTTCCAAATCTTTTCCTGCCCGATCTTTTTCTGGAAGGCAACGCGGTATTTAACGAGACGCGCGTTACCGGCTGGGGGCGATTAAACGGCGGCAGACACAAGGCACTTTTTCTTGTTCTCCTGAAAGCGAATCTGTTGGATACCGAGAGGGCGCTCAACAACCATATATTTTTCCCTTATATGGAAGAGAAATATATCGTTGGAGGATATTTTCAGGCGTATCTCGCTTCTCAATACGGCGCTGATCGCGTAAACGGCTTTTTCAGGACAAACGGCAACCGCTTTATAAATCCGTTTCTGCTTAACAAAAGTTTCTACCAGCACTTCGGCGCCGATTTCAATACGCTGTTTGATCGGTTTATAAACAGCCACAGAGCGGACGCCGATCTCTTTGTCCTGCAAAAGGGAGAAAGCGTCTCAAAATCGCAGATTGACGCCCCTCTCGGAGGAGACGAGAATGCTCTGTTTATCTACGAAAGCGACGGTAAAACATTCGCGGACATACTGATTCTCGATCGCCAAACGCTGAAGATAAAGCGCGTCCGCGGCAGCTTTTCAAGAGGGAAGCCATTCTGTTTTGAAGGGGAGTGCTTCACTGCCGCCGCTCTTTATACGTCGGCGGAGACGATCGAAACGTCACTGTTCGACAGGGACAGAGAGCCGCTTAAGTCCTTTAACGGCAAGGCGATAAACGATATAAGCGGGAAAAGAACGCTCTACCTCAAGACCAACGAAAGCTTCAAAAAAGCAGTTCTGTACGATCAAAACCGCAGAATAGGAGAAGTTGTCTCCTATGCGCTCTATGGATACGACGGCGCGGTTTACAGCGTTCGGTATGAAGAGGGTTCACGGGTTTTTTACAGAGGCGGCGATCGGCTGTTTTCCATCAAAACGGAGGCTTTTTTAAACGACGTTCTGCCAAACGGCGATCTGCTCTTCACCGCCCCAACCTTTAACGGGAACGGGCTTTTTATCTTTTCGGAAGGCGGGCTTTTGCGTCTTGGAAACGGCGATAACGTCATCGGCGCGAAGTGGGTAAGGGAGAATCTCTACCTGCTTCAGACAGTTACCGCCGATGGCTACGAAACGCTGCTTGCCAGACTAGAAAAGAACAAGGATAAACCGACGCGGTTAAATTACGGGGGCGAAGAGGCGCTTGATTTCGCGAATCTGACGGACGAAACGCTTGACGCCGTACCGTACAACGCCTTTGCGAATCTGCGTTTTTCATATTTTTATCCGTCAATTGGATTTTCGGACGCGGGGATGATCGGATCGGCGGATTTTCTCTTTGTTGATCCGCTGGAGTTTAATACCTTGACATTGAGCTACGCTCATAACGCCGATGGCGAGGAGATCGGGCGGGCGGGCTACGAGAATCGGCGCTACCGTCTCTTTTACGGCGCGCAGGGCTATTTCAGCCCAGACAACGACAGCGGCGATAAAGACAAAAGAAAATTTGGCACGGACATACATATAGGCTACCTAATCGATCGGGATAACGTGAGCCAGATAAGCGCAATCGCGCGCAAGCTGTTCGACCCCAACGATAGAGATAACGCGCCGCTGATTGCCTCGATCCGATACGATTACGCCCTTTACTATCCGCTCGCGCCTGAAAACGAAACCGGCGTTTCGCTCTCGATCGGCGGCAGGCACAACGAGAGAAAATCGGAAAGAGAGTTCTCGTACGGCGCGAAGGCGGAGGCGCGGCAGCGGCTGTTTTCACAGCTCTATTTTTTGCTTGGGGCGAAATACTCCCGTTCGGACAGCTACTACGTGCTGCTGGAAGAATCACCAGCCGACATCGCTGACGAGATCAACTTTGAGCTTCTGCGCCTGCCTTACAGATACAGAACAGATCGTATCGTTGGCTGCAAAGCCGCTTTAAGCGCCGCGATCGACATGCCCGTTTACTCCTCCGTCATTCCAATCGGACTGCACCGGATAAAACCATCCGTCGCCTACGAACGGCTGGAGCTCGGCGAAATAAAATATCTGATTGAGGAAAAGAGCGCCACGGTGGAATTTGATATGCTTTTCACGCACCGTTTTGATTTTTCGCTGCGAGCGGCGTACGTACATAACAGCGAAACCAGCGATAGCTGGATCGTAACGCTTGCCGCTGGATTTTAATTTTGATAAAGATGGTTAAGGTATGAAATATATTAGCTATAATGAATTCGGCGAACTTTTAAGGGAGTCGTTATGACAAAAAAACGCCGCATTAGTTGGATCGTTTTTTTCATAAGCGTTGTCTTTATTATGGGCAATGCTATCTATGTCATATACTTCAGCGAAAAAGAGGAAGCTCCGGCGGGTTCTTTGTTGCTGGAACGTGACGTATCGGTCGGCGCGCGTACATTAAAACGGGAGAACGAGCCGATATCGCCCATACGTAAACCGAAAAATCTCAACGCGGGAAAAGTGGAGCTCGGCTACGCGCTGTTTCACGATCCGCGCCTTTCAAAAGATGACACGATCAGTTGCGCGAGCTGTCACGATCTGTTAAATGGCGGGGTGGATGACACGAAATTTTCCGTCGGCGTCGATGGGGCGGTCGGCAGCATAAATGCCATCACTGTTTACAACTCTTCTCTCAACTTTGTTCAGTTCTGGGACGGAAGGGCGAAAAGCCTCGCCGAACAGACGGCGGGACCGATTACCAATCCGGTCGAGATGGCGTCCTCTTGGCAGCAGGTGATCTCTAAACTCAGCGCCGACGCCGATCTTTCCGACTATTTTATAAGAGTTTATGGTGAGAAGCCCGGCAGAAGGAATATCGCCGACGCGCTCGCGGAATTTGAGCGATCTCTGGTAACCCCATCCCGCTTGGATCGGTGGCTCCAGGGAGACAACGACGCGCTGACGCCAGCCGAGCTAAGGGGATACAACGCGTTTGTCTCGCACGGATGCGCCGCGTGTCATCAAGGCGAGGGAATCGGCGGCAATATCTACCAGCGTTTTGGGATTATGCATGACTATTTCGCCAACAAAGGGCAGATATCCCAGAGCGATATGGGACGCTTCAACGTAACAAAGCGGGAGGAGGATCGCTTCGTGTTTAAAGTGCCCAGCCTGCGCAATGTTATGCTCACCGCCCCCTACTTTCACGATGGATCATCCGAAACGCTTGAAAGCGCGGTTGTTCAGATGGGATACTTTCAGCTTGGGGAAAATCTGCCCAGCGGCGACGTAGAGAATATTGTGGAATTCTTAAACGCCCTTACGGGCGAAGAGCTGCAACGATGAAAAAACTCACGCGGACGATTAGGTTTCTTCTTCCATGGATCCTGATGAGCATTTTAGGGGCGATTTTGTTTGTTCTCTACCTGCTCAGCGCCAATATTGACAGCGGTGATCGCAATCAGGTCGATCTTAACATCAGGCAGGCGCTGGCGTTCAATACTCAAACGGAGCTTGACGTACTGCGCCTTCGCTACCGTCAGATATTAAGCTACGACTCTCTTACCGCCGCTTCCGCGATGATCGACGATCTGCTAATCTCGCTAAACAGCGAGTTTTCCAGACTGGGTCTGGAGCACGCGCTTGCCAAGCCTATGGAAAATTGGCGGACAAAGTCGGTTAACATTGAGGATTTTAAGCGTCAGAACTCCGTGCTGGTCAACTCTCTTTACCACTTCACAAACCTGATAAACAGACTGCAAGCCAACGAAAATATAAACAGCAGGGAGGATATCCGCAGGAGCGTCAGCGCCGTTGAAAGAACTGTGTTGATCTATCTGAACGAACAGAAAGCGTCACTTGCGGAGGAGGCAAGCAGGTCGATCTGGGCGCTGGAGAAGTTAAGCGCGAAGCAAACGGGCGAGTTCGGCGCGCAGTTGCGGCTTCTGACGGCACACGCCAAAAAGATCGTGGAGAATCATCTGCCGGTCTGGAGCCTGATCGTGGAGATGAACCGCAACGCCTTCGCGCTTGAGCTTAACAACGCCTATGCGGAATACATAGAGACGTACTCCGTGCTGGCGAGAAAAGCAGAGAGCTACCGCCGCCTGATGGCGATATTCTCCCTGCTGATGATCCTGACGGTGATGGCGATCGTGCTGAGATTGCAACAGATCGCGCAGGAGCTGGCGGAGAGTCACTCTCTACTGTACAACATTACCGATCACCTCATTGAAGGAATCGTGGGATTTGACGAGAAGCGAAATATATCCTTTACCAACCGTAAGGCAGAATCGCTGCTGGAGCACGGCAGGGACGAATTGATCGGCAAAGGCGCTTTGGAGGCACTGCGCATCGTTGACGATAGCGACAGCGAGTTTGCCTCCGCTATGAAGCGCGGGACGCATTTTGATGGCGAGGTATGGATCGGGCGCAGAAATGGAACCCGCTTTCCGGCGTTCTTCCTCGGCGCTCCGCTACCTTCGCTGGAACACAGCGGAACGGTCGGGTATGTGGCGTCGTTCAGGGACGTTTCGTACCAACACGAAGCTCAGGCGAGAATGTCCCTTGCCGCAAAGGTTTTTGAAGGTCTTTCGGAGGCGATGATCATAACCGACGCGGACGCGGAGATTCAATCAGTCAATCCCGCCTTTACCATGATCACTGGTTACTATGAAGAAGAAGTGATAGGGAAGAACGTGGGCATAGTGCTTGGTTCGGGGCAGCACGATAAAGAGTTTTTCAGATTGCTGTGGGAGTCGCTGACCGAACAGGGGCAGTGGAGAGGCGAAGTGATCAACCGCAGAAAGACGGGCGAGCTTTTCCCCGAATGGCTTTCGATCACCGCCGTACGCTCTCAAAACGGTAACGTTGAACAGTATATCGCGCTCTTTAATGATATATCTGATCGCAAGCAGGCAGAGGCGCACATCCGCCATCTTGCCTATCACGATCCGCTCACCGGTCTGGCGAATAGAATGCTTTTTAACGACCGTCTTGTTACCTCCATTCATCAGGCGCACCGCAACGGCAATATGCTTGCGGTGATCTATCTGGACCTCGATCGCTTCAAATCGATCAACGATTCGCTCGGACATCCGATCGGCGATCAGATGCTTAAACTTGTCAGCGAACGCCTTTCCGGAACGATACAGGAGGGAGATACGATCGCCCGTTTCGGAGGCGACGAGTTTGCCGTACTTGTACCGAAAATTTCGGAGATTAGCCAAGCCTCCGCGGCGGCGCGGAAAATTCTTCAGGCGTTCAAAGACCCGTTCGCGCTCAACGGAAGGGAAATTTTCAGTTCCACCAGCATCGGAATCGCCATCTACCCCGATGATGCGGAGACGGCGGACGATCTGCTCAAACACGCCGATCTGGCGCTCTACGCCGCCAAAAACGCCGGTCGATCGACATACTGGTTCTTTCAGGAGACGGAGAGTGACGACTATCTCTCACGGCTGGAACTGGAAACCGCTATGCGCCATGCTGTCAAAAAAGATGAACTGCGTCTTTACTATCAACCGCAGGTTCTTTCGTCCACCGGAAAGATATACGGTGTCGAGGCTCTGGTGCGTTGGCAGCATCCGACGCTGGGACTTGTCCCGCCTGATAAATTCATTTCGCTTGCCGAAAATATCGGCTACATTGAAGAGATTGGCGAATGGTGTTTAAAGACCGCTTGCAACCAGTTTGTGGAGTGGCAAAGAAACGGAGTGCCGATCCGGCGCGTGGCAGTGAATGTCTCCGCGAGGCAGTTAAAAAACCCTCACTTTATGGATAATGTCCTGCAAATCGTTCAGGAGACAGGTATGCCGATTGAATCGCTGGAGCTGGAGCTTACGGAATCTTCTATGAGCGACAACACGGAGAAGATAATGATGCTGTTCGAGGAGTTCCGCGGACGGGGAATCAGGATCGCGCTGGACGACTTTGGCACGGGCTATTCCTCTCTCTCCTATCTGGCGATGTTTCCCGTCGACGTGCTGAAGATCGATCAGAGCTTTGTGCGGGCGATGGGAACGGCGAAAGACTCCACCTCCGTAACGCGGACGATCGCCGCTCTGGCGCATTCGCTGAATATGGAAATCGTAGCGGAGGGTGTGGAAACAGAGGCGCAGAGGAATATGCTCGCCGAGCTTGGCGTCGAGCTTTTACAAGGCTTTTTATTCTCCCGTCCCGTTCCCAACGAAAAGCTGTTGGCGCTCCCTTTGCTGCAACAGAGCTGAGCTTACAGAATTTAACCGCCTCCGCTTAAGTTAGTACGCGCAAAAGGTGCGGTATGTGTTTTGTTTCTATCGGCGTTAGACGTTCGGGGCTCGATTGAAAACCAGTTTTTCCTTTTTGTTTGTCTTCTGAGCGCCTTTGCCGCGGGTTGTTCAGTCGGCACAAAGCTCAGGCGGCGGTTCAGACAACCGCGATAATCAACAGAAACCGGTCAACGAAAATGCAAATATATCTGCTTAACGATCTAAACTTAATAGAAGGCGAAGCCGGCTTTGACTCGACCAGCGGCTGGAAACCTATCGGAGAGCTCCGGTATCCTTTCACAGGTCTTTTTAACGGAAACGGACATAAGGATAAACGGTCTTTGGCTAAACAAATTATTTTGTCGTTCTGCTTTCGCGCTCACCACTCTCCTCGTTGTGGTAATACCCTTCATAGCAGCTTAATGTCAGCTTTGGCAGAGGAATCCTTGTAAACTCAGAGCGAGATTCCACGTAGTTTCCAGCGGCGACACTTTTTATATCTCCTGTACCCAATACTTTGGCAAATGCGTTGCTGCGATCGCAGATGTTAGCAGGGCATGAAAAATAGTATTCGCACATAACATTGCAGGTGTAGCGACGTATCAACGGTAAATAAAAAGCTACCCCGCTATGGTAGTTCATAGAAACCCTCTTCTACCTAAGGTTAAGCGTTAAAGTCCGCATGCTCTTTCGGACGCAGAGCCATAATGTAGCCAAACGTTCCGTCGATCGACAGGATCGGTTATATCTTCCGGCCATAGAAAAGTACTTGCGGACACGCCCCCCTTGATGTCATTTTCCAGATTTCTGGTAAATTGTCGAGGATTGGAGATATACCTACTAACTAAAGCACCATTTGGGCGCTTTTCTCTCTCCGCCGTAATCAACTTCGTAAACTTTGTCCTATCCGCCTTTGCCCAGATTTCTGACGACTCTAACTGTTTTGAAGTTTTTCGTGTGTATTAACGCGCCTTTTGTCAATTCCGCCACATTACGCTCCGATTTGCGGATCGCCGTGCAGCTTAGACAAAACGGCGCAAACGAAATTATGCGAGATACGCGAAGGGGGGGGCGTTTATAAGCAAAACAACCTCCTTCTTCGTTAACTGTAGGCGTGTATTACGCCAATTATTAATTAATCCAACGTCCTCCATCCAGTTGCTTTTAACAATCAAATTGGGGGATTGGAGACGACAATGTGTTGTTCCCGGCATTAACAGGTTGCGCACCGTAGAGCCATCAGGCATACACCCCCCCCTCCCACGGCAGAGCTGACAGAGCGGCAGATACGAACCCGCTCCGCTGGCGCTGAATTGTCGTATCCAAGCATTCACGCGTGAATGCGGAGGACGTCTCCCTTATACCGTCTCTTTCGTGAATG
>JAITRJ010000007.1 GCA_031288475.1 Helicobacteraceae bacterium
TAACGATCAAATCACGCGTCACGCGCAAAAAACAGCGGCCAACGTGAAAATGGTATTGAATCGTATGGGATGAGACGGGTAGGGTTTTAGCTGGGGCGCAAAGCGCCGGGCACGGCGCCCAAAATACTTCGAAAGGTTCAACAATGCCTTATGCCGTTTGGGACAATGGGTTTGCTAATCTACCGATTGTTATTCCGTCACATAATACAGCGCGAGAGTTTTCCGATATGTTACGTCCGATTATAGAGTTGCTACGAGATAGCCTATTTGAAAACCGTCGCCTCGCCGCCATCCGCGACGTGCTCCTGCCGCGCCTGATGTCGGGCAAGCTATCCGCTATCAATATTAAATAATAGTTTACTACTGTGCGTATTTGTGATATAATTGCTAAATTGTAAAAGTTGCCGTATTTTTTAATATTAACTTAATGAATTCAATGGCTGCTATCGTGACGTCTTTAATATCGATAGAAATGAAAGAAATCATAATAATTTTAGAAGCAACACAGAGAAAAGAGATTTCAAATGCGCTCAAGGATAATAAAATCCATAAAAGATGAACTAATAAAAAAATCGCGAGAGGCAATGCTTGCTGCAGTGCAAATTTATAATAATCCACAAATCACTTTTAAAACAGAAACATTTATCACACTTGTGATCATTGCTTGGACATATTTGATGCATGCATATTATCGTAAGGAAAATATTGATTATTTATATTACGAAATAAAAGTAAAGCGCAAATATTATAATAAGACAAAAAACGGAGCAAAAAACATTGGGAACTTGAAAAGTGTATCGACTGTAAAGATTGTACGCTTGGTTCACCTACTAAAAACAACCTTCGTTTTTTGATTGGCATTAGACATGAAATAGAACATCAGATGATAAACAACATAGACGAATTTTTAAGCGCGAAATTGCAGGCGTGCGCTATGAATTATGACTACTACCTATGTAAATTATTTGGAGATAAATACAGTGTTTCTAAAGAATTGTCTTTATCAATACAATTCTCTGCTATTAGTCCCAAACAAGAAGAAGAATTGCTTGAAAACCAACGACTGACTTCAAACGTAAAAAACTTTATTGCTACATTTGAAAAAGGATTATCTGATGATGATATTATGAATCCTCGTTATGCTTATCGTATATTATATGTTCCAATAAATGCAAAAAGAGAAGGTCAAGCCGATAGAGTCATTAAATTTGTAAAACCAGACTCCGAATTGGCCAACGAAATTGAACGCGTACTGATTAAAGAAACCGAAAAAAACAAATATACTCCATCTGTTATCGTAGAGATGATGAAAAAAGATGGTTTTATAAAGTTCAGCGTTTACCACCATACAAAGCTTTGGCAATCACGCAATGCCAAAGATGCAAATAAATGCTATGGAACACAAGTGTTAAAAACTTGGTATTGGTATGATTCTTGGGTGGAAGAAGTTAGGAAACATTGTCAAGAAAACAAAGCAAAGTATCGATAAAAGAAATTATCATGCCATTCGCCGAAGCAAACTACGAAAACGCAGTAATAGAAATACTGCGCGATGTTTTGAGTTATACACACGTTTACGCGCCTAATTTAAAGCGGGATTATGCCGATCCACTTTACACGGATGAGCTTTTGCCGTCTTTACGTCGTATAAATCCGAAACTGCCAGAAGTTGCTTTAAAAGAGACAGTTTATAAACTGCGAAACTTGAGCTGCGGCGATTTGGCGGATAAAAATAAGCAATTTACGGATTATCTCCAAAATGGCGTGTCGGTGAATTATTTTGACGGGAACTAACAACGGGGAGTTTTGGTATGACTTGCGGATTATGAAAACGCAAATAACAATGTTTTCACAGTCGCCAACCAATGGACGTTTATTGGAAACAGCGAAAAACGCCCCCGATATTATCGTATTTTTGAACGGGTTACACATTTTTGTGTTTGAATTAAAGTCACCCTAGCGCGAGGAAACAGACGCTTCCCAGGCGTATCACCAATTACGCAATTACATGCAAGAAATTTCTTTGCTTTTCGTATATAACGCGTTTCTTATAATGAGTGATCTTGCCGTTTCCAAAGCGGGCACGATTACGGCGGACGAAGAGCGTTTTATGGAATGGAAAACGAAAGACGGCAGTTATGAAAATACTATATACGCGCAGTTTGACACATTTATAGATGGTATATTTGACAAGGTGCACATACTTGATGTCATAAGAAATTTCATATGTTTTTCAGGTGATATGAAAATACTTGGCGCATATCATCAATATTTTGCCGTGCGCAGAGCCGTCTCGTCTACGCTCAAAGCTACCGATACGCTCCGCAAGAACCGTACGATCGACTGGCGGAAAAAAGAATCAGCCCGCGCGGGGATGCGCCGTATGATCAAAAAGCTGCTGAAAAAATACAAATATCCGCCGCAGGATATAGAAGATACCACTGCCACTGTCATCGCGCAGTGCGAAATGCGGATGGATAATTAGAGGAGAACAACGCAATGCAAACACCAGTGATAGGGAGTATCTATGGAATTCTTGAAGGAAATAAGCAGTATATTATCCCCATATATCAGCGAATTTATAGTTGGGGCAAGCTACAGTGTGAGAGATTTTGGACTGACATAACCGAAATGCACAGAAGCAATAAATCCGGTCATTTTATTGGTACAATCGTGAACATTACCGAGGATTTACCCTCTGCGGACTTTCAAAAGTTTATGATAATCGACAAACAACGGCTCACGAAATTTGATTAAATTCATTATGAAAACTCTCAGCCAATAATCGACAGAGCTAATCTCGCCTACTTAACACTTATGTTTTTAAAAACAATAGATCGGGAAAGGCTCTATAACTCGCCAAACATATCAATATGGACAAAAATCGGTGCATAAAATACATTCGGCGACTAATAAAAGGAATGTCTATCCGCGAATTATTTCGCCGCGGCAGGAATCATCTCGTTACGCGTAGTTCGCAGTACTCTGGCGTAGAAACTCATCAGTTTTTCAGCGGCGGCGTCGCCATCAAAAAGCCGCGTATGGCGCAATCCTGCTTCTATCGCGCGATCAGCCTTCTCCTGAACGCTCAAAAACTCGGCGGCGGCGTTCGCAAGCTCCTCGTCGCTGTTTGGGTTTATATAGATGGCGCCTTCGCCTCCCGCTTCCTCAAGACCCTTTGCCGCTATCACAGGCACGCGGCTTAAAAGCGCTTCTACGATCGGCAAGCCAAACCCCTCAATAAAGCTCGGATAAACAAAAACCGCCGCGAGATGGTATATCGCCCGCAGATCGTCAAACAAAACGCCGTTTTTGATATGAACCCGATCGGCTATGCCATTCTCCTCCGCAAAGTGCTCGACCAACGTCTGATAGGCGGTCTTGCGCCCCACCGCCACAAGGTGTATGTCGTCCGGAAGCCTTAAAAGCGCTTTCGCCGCAAGAAGCAGATTTTTGCGCGGCTCAATAGTTCCTACAAACAGCAGAAACCTCCCAGGAAGTTTGTATTTCCGCGCGGTTTCCGCCTTCTCCTCAACAGAGATCGCCGCGGCGAAACTCCAATCGCACGACTGGTATATCACCTCAACGCGTTCTGGATCTATATGAAAAAACGAAACGATATCCCTTTTTGTGCGCTCGCTGATTGCTATGATCGCGTCCGCCTTTTCGCAGGCACGCTTGAATTTGGCGCGATAGATAAGGCGGTCGAAAAATCTGTAATACTGCGGGCAGCGCAAAAATATCAGATCGTGAATCGTTACCACCGTTCTTACACTCGTTTTTTCAATCCCGATCGGCAGTTCGTTGCTAAGCCCGTGGTATATCTCCGCGCCGTTTAGATCGCTTTTGATCCCAAAAAGCCGCCAGAGCGACGGAAACAGCCGATATAAAAAACGGCGCGGGTAAATAAACGAAACGTTCTCTCTTCCGGCGATATCCAGCAAACGGACATTCTTCTTTTTTCTGGGAGCAAACAGCAGAAAATGGTTTTGGGCGAAGCGATGCGAAATCGCCCCGATCACGCAGCGGCTGTAATTGCCAAGCCCAGTGCTGTTTTCAACGGCGCGTTTCGCGTCAAACCCGATCTTCATTTCGCATTGTCCTGAACATCGCTTCCGCCCGCTGCCAATCCTTCGGCGTGTCAATATCCTGTGCCCGCGTCCGATCGATGATGTAGCCTGCCGTCCTGCCGTTGAAAATCGACCGCTTCAGCAAAAAAGCTTCTGCTCTGCCGAAACAGAAATGGGCGGCGTCGAAAAAAGCGCGTGGCAGATCTTGCGACCGGTATTTTTCGTACTTCTTCCAGATGGATAATACGCAACCGCTTTTATCAAGACGAACGGCGCGGAATATCGGCGCTTCGTACTCGGCGATTGAAAGAACGTAGTCGTTTTCGCCCATCATTTCCGACGCGCCGATCAGATCGGCAGAGCGCAGAAAAGGCGCAGTGGCATAGATGAGGCAAGCGTACTCCGCGCCGCCGACTCGCTCTATCGCGTGAGATACGACCTCGATCACGCCGGTAAAATCGTCGCTTAGTTCTCTTGGGCGGATAAACGGAACAAACGCGCCAAACTCCCGAGAAACAGCGGCAATCTCCGCATCGTCCGTAGAGACGACGACCTCGTCAAACAGCCGCGAAGCGAGTGCCTCCTGAATCGAATAGGCGATGATCGGCTGACCGCAGAAAGAACGGATGTTTTTGCGCTCGATTCGTTTGCTGCCGCCTCTGGCGGGTATGACCGCGATATTTTTCATCCGCTCATTTTATCATCCGCTCGCGCCGAAGGCGATCCCCAACGTTGAAATCGGGTAAAATGAGCCCGATGCTTGGCAAAGAAATAATTATCGAAACCCTGAAACAAATCCAGCGAGACCGCGTTACCGCCACCCCAAACGTATACGCGAAGACTTTCTGTCAAATCGCCAAAAAGGCAGGGCTTGATCTGGAGGAGTGCCGCCCGGCGGAGACGCATATAAACAGATTGCCTGAACCGCTGAAATCGCAGGCGCTAACACGCGGGATCACGCAATACGACGAGCTGCTCGCATTTCTGATCGGAGCGATCCAGCGTGGAGCGGCAGGGGTGTCAAAGCGTGACGCGGAGGCAATTGTGCGCGAACTTACCGTCCTCTTAACAAAAGCGCTCGCGCCCAGTTTTACCGAATTTAAGACCTTCAGGCTCAATGCCACGCTCAGCGCGCTGGAGAAAAACCCCGCGCTTGCGCTGGACAAAACTTATCAAAGCCGCATAGTCACGCTGATCGGAGAGCGCATAAAGTTTGATCGCGCCCATATTAAAAACGAGGCGGGCGAGCTGAAAAAGAGCGTTCTGCATCTCTACGATCTACTCTCGCAGACAAACAGCGGCTTGTTAAAGCGATCCAGCGAGTTGAGCGAATTTGTCCGGCGGCTGGAGGCTCTGGGGCGGGATTCTGTTCAAGTGGAACTGTTCGGCGAGATGAAGAATGCGCTTGGCGCGATTGCGGAAAGTCTCAGGGGAGAAGCGGGCGAGCTTCTTTCCGAATTAGAGGCAAGCAGGCAAGAGATTAACGCGCTGAAAGCTGAAATAAGCGCGAAGCAGGAGGAGATCGATCGCCTTTCCGGCGAGAACACGGAGGATTACCTCAACGACATCGGCTCGAGAAAAGGAATTGACGCCGCAATTGAACAGTACGAGGAGGAGTTTGAAAAGCAGCGGAAAGATTATGCCGTGCTGATATTTGACATCGACCACTTCAAGCGGATCAACGACGAGTATGGGCGTGATGGCGGCGATAAAATTTTACAGGCGTTAAGTGAACTGTTTAAAACACTGCTGCCCGGCGGCACGCCGGTGGGACGGTATGGCAGCGGAGAGTTTGTGGCGCTTTTAAGTGAAGGCGGCGTCGAAACGGCTCGTAAGGTGTGTCAGGGAGTAGAAGAAAGCCGCTTTTCGTATCAACAGAATATGATCTCAATGACGATTTCCTGCGGCGTCGCCTTCCGTAGCGAAGCAAAAAGCGTAACGGGGCTGCTGCGCGAAGCGAACGCGAGACTCTATCTGGCGAAAAAAGGCGGCAGGAATATGGTGGTGAGCGAAGGAGAGCCGCAGGCGCTCTCAACGGCGATCGATCTGAAAAATCTGGAATAGAGCGCTGTTATGGAAGATATCGCCGTTGTTATACTAACGATGAACGAGGAGAAGAATATCGTTCAGGCGATGGAAAATGCAGGGCGGTGCGCGAAAGAAATCATCGTGATTGACAGCGGCAGCAGGGATCGTACGGTCAGGCTGGCGGAAGAACAGGGCGCGAAGGTGATCTTACGCCCGCTTGGGGGCGACTTTTCAGCGCAGCGGAACTTCGCGCTGGCACAGACAACGGCAAAGTGGGTGCTGTATCTGGACGCGGATGAAAGGATGAACGACGAATTGATCGAAAGCATACGCGCGAAGGATAATCGACCGGCGCAATACGAGATCAGGCGGCAAACCGTGGCGTTTGGGCAGCGCTGCCGCGGCGTTTTGAAATCCTCTCCTGTATCGCGGCTGTTTTTGAGAGAGAGCGTCCGATGGGTAAACAGAATCCATGAGGAGCCTCTTTGCGATCTGAAAAAAGAGCGGCTGGACGGATACATAGAGCACTACACTTACGATAATTGGGATCGTTATTTGGAGAAGCTTAACAGCTACACGACACTTGCCGCCGAAAGGTATGCCGATCGGGGCAAAAAATGCCACTTTTTCACGGATATAGTGATCAAGCCGTTTTTAGCCTTCTGGAAAGTCTATCTGCTACGCGGCGGGTTTCGGGACGGAAGGCTTGGCTGGATCGCCTCAATAAACCACGCGTTTTACGTGATGACGAAGTACGTGAAGCTTTATTACCTGAAGAGATCGTAAAAAACCTGCCGGATTTCCGCTCTACGATTGAGCGCGGGTTCTGTTTTGCACGGTAAAAGCGGGCGCTTCCGCCGCTCAGCACCCGCCATTTTGATCGGGGAAAACACCGGGCGCGGGAACGAACGCGTAAAATTCTTAAATTCTGCCTCCTATTTGCCTAAAATTTACGCAGTCAACTTTAAGAAAATCAGGCACGATGTGCGTTAATAAAGAGTCTGAATGAATGTCCGATTCTTTGGAACACTATTAGGAGGGATTTATGCGGAAGATCGCAATCTACGGAAAGGGAGGGATCGGAAAGTCGACGACCACCCAGAACACGGTCGCTGCTTTAGCGGAGATGGGCAAGAATATGATGGTCGTGGGCTGCGATCCAAAGGCGGACTCGACGAGGCTGCTGCTTAACGGACTTGCACAGAAGACCGTCCTTGACACCTTGCGTACCGAAGGTGAAGACCTTGAAATCGACGATGTGGTAAAGGTGGGTTTCAAGGGAACGCGCTGCGTTGAATCGGGCGGACCGGAACCGGGCGTCGGCTGTGCGGGGCGTGGGATTATCACCTCGATCAACCTTTTGGAACAGCTCGGCGCGTTTGACGAGCAATACAAGCTGGATTACACCTTTTATGACGTGCTGGGCGACGTCGTGTGCGGCGGATTCGCTATGCCGATCCGAGACGGAAAGGCGGAAGAGATATATATCGTCTGTTCCGGCGAAATGATGGCTATGTACGCCGCGAACAACATCTGTAAAGGGATTATGAAGTTTGCCGAAGCGGGTTCGGTACGTCTCGGCGGCCTTATATGCAACAGCCGCAAAGTAGACAGAGAGGACGAGCTGATCGGCGCTCTCGCGGAGAAGCTTGGAACGCAGATGATCCACTTTGTCCCGCGCGACAATATGGTTCAGCGGGCGGAGATTAACAAGAAGACGGTGATCGACTACGATCCAACGGTCAATCAGGCGGACGAATACCGTAAGCTGGCGGCGGCGGTCGAGAAGAACGAGATGTTTGTTATTCCTAAACCACTGGATATCGCGGAGCTGGAAAAGCTTCTTATGGAATTTGGCATCGCCGATTAAGGAGGGAATGATGTTAATGATCAGAGCGATAGTGCGACCGGAAAAAGCGGAGGCAGTGATGGCAACGCTGATGGCGGAAGGTTTCCCGTCGGTAACCAGAATGAACGTTGCCGGACGCGGCAAACAGCGCGGCATCAAGATTGGCGATATTACGTACGACGAGATCGCCAAAGAGATGCTGATTATGGTTGTACCAAATAAAGACAAGGATTTTGTCGTCAAAAAGATCATTGAAGTCGCTCGCACCGGCAAGGGCTCTTTCGGGGACGGAAAAATATTTGTTTCTCCTGTCGAGGAGGTCTATACCGTCAGTTCGGGTATTAAAGAAGCGGACGACGCGCAGCCGGAGGCTAAGCCGTGAAAGAGGTAATGGCTATCATCAGAATGAATATGATGAATAAGACCAAGAACGCTCTTTTGGAAGCAGGGATCAGCTCTTTAAACGCCAACGAGTGTCTGGGGCGTGGCAAGGGGCTGGTAGATATGCTTGTTCTCAACGGCGCGGAGAAGCGCTACGAAGAGATGATGAGCGAGCTTGGCAACGCTGGGAGGCTGGTGCCTAAGCGGATACTTAGAGTGGTCGTTCCGAACAAACTAGTCAAGACGGTCGTTGACGTGATCATCAGCATAAACAAGACTGGCAGAAGCGGAGACGGAAAGATATTTGTACTGCCTGTTACAGAAGCGTGGCAGGTAAGAACCTCTCAGTCCGGAGAGGAGATATTAGATCAATAAGACGCGCCAAGAGCGGGAAAGGAACGTTAAATGTCGTCAATACAAGAGTTACCGTTAGCGGAAGAGTTCAAGGCGCGGGTTCTGGAGGTATATCCTCCGAAAACCGCCAAGAAACGGGCTAAACAGATCATTATCAACAAGATAGAGAACGAAGCGGCGCTGGAAATTCAGGCTAACGTGAGAACTGTGCCGGGTATTATCACGATGCGCGGCTGCGCTTACGCGGGATGCAAGGGGGTGGTGCTGGGTCCAACGCGTGATATTTTGCAGATCACGCACGGACCGATCGGTTGCGGCTTTTACAGCTGGCTGACCAGACGGAATCAGACAAAGCCGTATACGGAGAGCGACGTAAATTACATCACCTACGCGATGTCTACCGATCTGCAGGAAGACGAAATTATTTTCGGCGGCGAAAAGAAGCTTATGGCGGCAATTGATGAGGCGGTGGCGATGTTCCGCCCAAAAGCAATCGGAATATTCTCCACATGCCCTGTAGGACTGATCGGCGACGATGTCCACGCCGTGGCGCGTCAGGCGGAGGATAAATATCCGGGAATAAACATCTTCGGCTTCTCCTGCGAAGGCTACAAGGGAGTCAGCCAGAGCGCTGGACACCATGTGGCGAACAATAAGGTTTTCACCGACGTGGTGGGACTGATCGACCAAGCCAAAGAGGGCGACTTCAGGCTTAACATTCTCGGAGAATATAACATCGGCGGAGATGCCTTTGAGATTGAGCGGTTTGTGAAGGATTGCGGGTTTACCCTGCACTCAACCTTCAGCGGCAACTCCACCTACGATGAGTTTGCAAGCGCGCATACGGCGGATCTGAACGTTGTGATGTGTCATCGATCGATCAACTACCTCGCGGAAATGATGGAAAAGAAATACGGCATTCCGTGGTTTAAGGTGAACTTCGTTGGCGCCGGAGCTACGGCGAAATCGCTGCGCAAGATGGCGCGATACTTCCAGAATGAAGACCTGAATAAAAAAACCGAAGAGGTGATTGCTCGCGAGATGAAGGAGGTCGAGGAGGTACGACTAGACGTGAAATCCCGCTGCGAGGGAAAGACCGCCGCCTTGTTTGTCGGCGGTTCGCGCGCGCATCATTATCAGGAGCTGTTTGCCGAGATCGGCGTAAAGACGATCAGCGCGGGCTATGAGTTTGCCCACCGCGACGATTACGAGGGGCGCGAGGTACTGCCCTCCATTGTGATCGACGCCGATTCGAGGAATATTGAGGAACTTACGGTGGAAAAAGACCCTGTCCGTTATCGCCCAAGGATCAGCGAAGAGGAAAAGGCGAAGCGGGAGGCAGAAGGCTTTTTCTTCAGCGATTACGGCGGAATGATGAAAGAGATGTCGCAAAACTCTCTGGTGATCGATGACTGCAACCACTACGAGTTGGAGGAACTGATCGACATCTATCATCCCGATCTGGTATGCGCTGGCATCAAGGAAAAATATGTGGTGCAGAAGCACGGAATTCCGATGAAGCAGCTTCACAGCTATGACTATATGGGACCTTTTGCCGGTTTTAGGGGGGCGATTAATTTCTACAAGGAGATCGACCGTCTGCTCAACAGCAACGCCTTTAAGTTTACGAAAGCTCCGTGGGAGAAAAACCCGGAGCTTTCGGCGACTTACGGATTCAACGCATAATAAGGAATACAAGATGTTGTTACGCCATACGCCAAAAGAGGTTGTGGAACGCTACGCGCTCACAATCAATCCAGCGAAGACCTGTCAGCCTGTCGGGGCGATGTACGCGGCTTTGGGTATGAACCGCTGTCTCCCGCACAGCCATGGATCGCAAGGCTGCTGCTCCTATCACCGCAGCGCGCTGACGCGCCACTACGCCGAACCAATTATGGGCAGCACAAGCTCTTTTACGGAGGGAGCGTCGGTATTTGGCGGGCAGGCGAACTTGCTTGAGTCGATCAACAACATATTCGCCCTCTACGATCCCGATATTATCGCCGTCAACACCACCTGTCTTTCAGAGGTGATTGGTGACGACCTGACGCAGATCATCAACAAGGCGGTAGCGGAAAATAAGATTCCAAAGGGCAAAACTGTGATGTACGCCAGTACGCCCAGCTTCAAGGGATCGCATGTAACCGGCTACGCGAATATGCTCACCGCGATCGTGCAGAGCTTCGCCGAGAATACGGGAAGAAAGAACGGCAAGATAGCGTTGCTGCCCTCTTTTATCGAACCCAGTGATATGACGGAAATCAAACGTATCGCCGCCGAGATGGGCGTCTCCTACATTATGTATCCCGATACGAGTGGCGTAGTAAATGCCCCGATGGATGGCAAGTTTCATATGTACCCGAACGGCGGGGCGACAAGGGAGCAGATCGCCGAATCCGGCGATTCAGGCTACGCGATTGGTCTGGGACGCGCGGGAACGCTTAACGCCGTCCGTCTTCTGGATTCAAAGTGCAAGGTTCGCGGAAGCGTGATCGATTTGCCGATCGGCATAACCGCTACCGACGATTTTATTGATACGCTGCGGAAGATCGCAGGCGTTACCGTACCGCAAAGCATTATGACCGAACGTGGGCAGCTTGTGGATATCTTGTGCGATAAAAATCAATACCTTTATGGCAAAAAGGTGTCAATGGTGGGCGATCCCGATATCTTAGTCGGGCTTACGCAGTTTTGCAAGGATGCCGGGCTTCAGGTTCTTCACGTGCTTACCGGTACGCCGGCGGGAACGAAATTTACCGACCGAATCAAGGAGATCGCGGGTGATGACGTAGTGGCAAAGGCGGGAGCGCAGGCGGATTTGTTTTATTTCCATCAACTGATGCAGAACAATAAGCCTGATCTCATTATGGGCAACACCTATTGCAAATATATCGCGCGGGATATGGATATTCCGCTGATCCGCATATGCTTTCCTATATACGATCGCATTGGGCATTCCTATATTCCAATCATAGGCTATCGCGGTGGATTGAACCTGCTTGTGAAGATGCTGGATATTTTTATGGATAGACAGGATCGCGACGCTCCAGAAGAGAAGTTTGAGCTGGTGATGTAGAGGCGTAAAATGGTAGAGGTGTTAGGAGCGCGGAAGCGGCAGGTTCTTGAAAATGGAAAAGACACTTTCGCTTTGCAGTGCGAAAAGGCGAGTGCCGCTGGTTCCGTGAGCCAGCGGGCATGCGTTTTCTGCGGTTCGCGCGTGGTGCTTTACCCGATCGCGGACGCCGTTCATCTGATACACGGACCGATCGGATGCGCCGCCTACACGTGGGAACTGCGCGGCAGCCTCTCCAGCGGTCCGGAACTTCATCGCCTCAGCTTCTCTACCGATCTGCGCGAAAAGGAGGTGATCTACGGCGGGGAGAAAAAACTCTATGCTGCTCTGAACGAGCTGATCGCGGAGTATAAGCCAAACGCGGCGTTTGTCTACAGCACTTGTATCGTTGGTCTTATCGGCGACGATGTGGAGGCTGTTTGCAAACGGGTGGAAAACGAGCGCGGCATACCGGTGATCCCCGTTCATTCCGAAGGATTTAAAGGGACAAAAAAAGACGGCTACAAAGCAGCGTGCGAAGCGGCGTTTCTGCTCACGGGCAAGGACGACGTTACGCCAATTTCCGACTTCGCCATTAATATTCTGGGCGAGTTTAATCTGGCAGGCGAAACGTGGATCATCAAGGATTATTACAAACGAATGGGCGTGGAGGTGGTCTCTTGCATCACTGGAGATGGGCGCGTGGCGGAGATAGGCAGGGCGCACCGCGCGAAGCTCAATGTCGTGCAATGTTCCGGTTCAATGACTCATCTGGCCAAGCTGATGAAGGAGAGGTACGGCATTCCTTTTATTCGTGTCTCATATTTCGGGATCGAAGATATGAGTAAAGCACTCTACGACGTGGCAGAATTTTTCAGGGACGAGACGATCCGCGAAAACACGGAGAAACTGGTGCGGAGCGAACTGCTGGCAATCCTGCCCGCGCTTGCCGAATACCGAAGAGATTTGGAGGGAAAGAAAGCGGGCGTCTATGTGGGCGGCAGCTTTAAGGCTTTTTCTATGGTAAAGGCGCTGCGCCATCTTGGCATAGAGACCGTAGTGGTGGGAAGCCAGACAGGCTCAATTGATGATTACGAATATCTCAAAGAGATCACCGACGAAGGAACGATCATACTGGACGACACCAACCCGCTGGAGCTTTCGGGCTTTATTCTGAAAAAAAAGGCGGATCTGCTTATCGGCGGCGTTAAAGAGCGTCCGATCGCCTACAAGATGGGAATCGGCTTTTGTGATCATAACCACGAGCGCAAAGAAGCGCTGGCGGGCTTTGTCGGCATGCTCAACTTCGCCAGAGAGGTGCGCTCCTCCGTAATCAGCCCAGTCTGGAAATATTCGCCGGCGCGGATTAAGGCGCGGGAGGCGAAACGATGAGCGCCGTTACCGCTATAGAGGCAAACTTCACCTCCACGCGCAACGCCTGCAAGTTGTGTTCCCCGCTGGGCGCCTGCATAGCGATGCGTGGAATCGAGGGGTGTATACCGCTTCTGCACGGATCGCAGGGCTGTTCCACCTATATCCGCCGCTACGGGATTAGCCATTTCAGGGAGCCAATTGATATCGCTTCCTCAAACTTTACGGAGCAGACAGCGATCTTTGGCGGAAAGGAGAATCTTTTTACCGCGCTGGACAACATTTCGCGCTCTTACAAACCAGCGGCGATTGGCATTGCCTCAACGTGCCTTTCGGAAACGATTGGCGAAAACCTTCCTATGTACATTAGGCAGTACGAGAGCGAGCGGGAAAGCGGTTTACGCGACAACGGCGGGTGTAATCCAATCGTGTTTTTTGCCCCCACGCCTTCCTACAAGGGCACGCACATGAACGGCTTTCACGAAGCGGTATGCGCCGCCGTAAGCGCTTTGGCGAGAAAGAGCGAGTACGAAGGACGAATTAACGTTGTATCAAACTTTGTCTCCGCGGAGGACCTGCGCCACCTGCGCGATATTCTGAACGCGTTTGGCGCGCCATATACTCTGTTGCCTGACTATTCGGAAAGTTTAGATGGCGCGTCGTGGGAAACTTACCAGAAACTCCCCGTAGGCGGGACAGCGATTGCGGATATTAGAAAGATGGGCGGCGCGCGCAAAACGATTTGCCTTGGATCGCCCCAGTTAGGCGAACGGGACGCTGGGGCTTTCCTGCGCAATCGTTTCGGCATTGAGTGCGAATATCTCGATCTGCCCATCGGCATAGAAAACTGCGACCGTTTTTTTGAGGCTTTAAATAAAATGAGCGGGAGGGAGACGACAGATCGCTTCGTAAAAGAGCGCGGAAGACTGATTGATGCCTATATCGACGGACATAAGTACGTCGGCGGCAAACGCGCGATCATCTACGGCGAAGAGGATTTTGTCGTCGCAATCGCGTCTTTTCTTGATGAGACAGGGGTGATTCCCGCCATCGCCGCCACGGGGGCGGAAAGCGATCGTTTCAGGGAACGTATGAAAGCGGCGCTGAAAAACAGCCGTGAGGAAACGGAGATAATTGACGATGCCGATTTTGTAACGATTCTGGCAAAGGCAAAAAAACGCGGGTGCGATTTTGTTATGGGGCACAGCAAAGGCCTTTACTTAGCTAGAGAGCTTGGCTTGCCTCTTGTGCGCTGCGGTTTTCCCATTCACGATCGGATTGGTGCGCAGCGTATTCTGCATCTTGGCTACAGAGGCACATTAAACTTGTTTGATCTGGTCTGCAACACCCTTATGGAGGCGAAGCAGGATCAAGCGGCGGTAGGATATACCTATATATGAGAGGAGAGTGCGATGGATTTTGCCAATCACCCCTGTTTTAACAGCGAAGCCCGCCACCGCGTAGGCCGTATTCACCTTCCAGTGGCGCGCAAATGCAATGTCCAGTGCAATTTCTGCAACCGCAAGTACGACTGCGTAAACGAGAGCCGTCCAGGCGTAACAAGTATGGTTTTAACTCCGGCGGAAGCCGCCAGCTATCTGGAAGCAGCGCTGGCGAAAATCCCGAACATCGCTGTCGTGGGCATAGCGGGACCGGGCGATCCGTTCGCCGATCCTGAAGAAACGCTCAAAACGATGGAATTGGTCGGCGAAAAAAAGCCCGGTAAAATTCTCTGTCTAGCGACAAACGGGCTTGGAATTCTGGAGTATGTCAATCGCGTTGCCGAACTCAACGTCTCTCACGTTACGATCACGCTTAATGCTGTTGATCCGGAAATAGGCGCGAAAATCTACTCGTGGATACGCTTTGGAACACGCGTCTATCGCGGTGCCGAAGGAGCGAAACTGCTTCTTTCGCGGCAGACAGAAGCGATTAGGGCACTTAAATCGCACGGGATCACGGTAAAGATCAACACGGTCGTCATACCGCGCATCAATGACTTTCACGTGGAAGAAATCGCCTCTTACGCGGTGGAGCTGGGCGCTGACGTACAAAATTGCATTCCTATGATGCATGTCGAAGACACCCCGTTTGAGAATATCACGCCGCCAAGCAGGGAGAGCGTAAATAATCTGCGCAAGATTGCCGGAGGACACATCGCTCAGATGTCCCACTGCGCGCGTTGCCGCGCAGATGCCGCAGGCCTTTTGAGCGGGACAAGCGACGCCGCGCTGGTGGAAAAGCTGCTTGCGGAGGCGACGATCGTCAGGGCGACGCCCTCCCGCCCTTTTGTCGCGGCAGCATCAATGGAGGGACTGCTTGTAAATAGGCATCTTGGAGAGGCTACCGGTGTATGGATTTTTGGGTTGGAAGAAAAGGGGATTACGTTAAAAGGACGTCGATCAACCCCGCCACCCGGACTTGGCGACACGCGCTGGGAGCGGCTTGCAGATACTCTTAGGGATTGCGCGGCGATCCTTGTAAGCAATTGCGGGCAGACTCCAAAGAGGATTCTGGAATCAAAGGGCGTGAGAGTTGTCGCCGCGGAAGGGTTGATCAGCGAAGCGGCGGGGGCTATCCTGGAGGGACGGGCGATTCCGAAGATTCTGATGACAAGAGCGGGCAACTGCGGCGCAGGGGCATCGTGCGGCGGCACAGGCGGCGGCTGCGGCTGATGGCGTAATGAAAAAAAGGAGAACATATGACAAAACCGAATCATCATATCTTTGTATGCGGATCCTTTCGCATGAACGGAACCCCGCAGGGCGTTTGCGCCAAAAGCGGTTCCGGAGCGCTTATGCAGTATCTGGAGGAGGAACTTT
>JAITRJ010000046.1 GCA_031288475.1 Helicobacteraceae bacterium
TATATTGCGTGGAAATTGGCCTCCAATATCCAGTTTACCGCTTACGGCGGGTGGAAAACGGGCTGGCTGGGGCGTGATTACGACGAAGATGCCTGGGGCAAACTGGATCCGCCCAAGACTTGGCCCATTTACCGGTTGAATCCAGCCGTTCAGGTCAACACGGGCGAAAAAGTGTCGCGCAACGGCATCTATCTGCCCTATGTCAATGAAAGCCACCCGCAAGTCCTGGCGGCGGGCTATAAGGCGCATTGGGCGCCTGTCGGTTTGAACAAAAGCGGTCAACAAGCGCGGGAAGAGGTCGCCACGCTCTGGACGCTGGTGGAGCGCGTTGCCGACGAAGGCGGAGAAGTACCGGGAGAGGAAGCCTGACGCAATGTGCCGCAGGACGACCGCTGCGAAGGCGGCCAGCCGTGCTCCAAAGCGGGTTGGTGGTTTGCCCACAGGGCGGCCAGCGGGCGCTATTTCAAGGAAGGCGAACCTATGCCGGACTTCAAGACGGATTACGGTCAAACCATCTGGCAATGGGTAGAACCGCTGCCGGAAAGGAAATAGGGCGCGCGCCCAAGACCGGTTTTTCTTTTGGAATTTATCCAACCGGCTGGGGAAATCTCATCGGTATGTATGATCGCAATCAAGGCGTCAAAGCCGGAACAGCGGCGGTGGCGGTGGCGCGGGTAGGCCGCAATGAACAGGCGTTGAAAGAAAACAGGGAGGTTTTTATCCGATGAGCGAAACAACCGAATTTCCGCCGGAAAACCTTTTGCTGCCCAACGATCTGGAACGGCGGCAAATTTTCCATCTGCTCAAGAAAGCGAGTTCCTATACCGCGTGGGAGCGCATCCTCGGCTTCTATCAGAAATGGGCTGATATAACCGAAGCGAGTGTGCGGGAAGCGGACGAGCGCGGGCTGCTTCCCAAGCCTTCGAAATATTACACGACGCCCTACGGCGTCAAAGAAGATCAGGGCAGAACCAGCATCGTTCATTCAGATTATGTTGACATCCAGAAGGGTCTGGCGCTTTTTGAAGAAGGCGTTGCCCGCCTGCGCAAGGGAGACAAGCGGGTTTTTACCTATGGCATTCTGGGCGACTTTCCCAAGGCATGCGTACAACCCGATTATTGGGAGCGGTTATATATCAGAGGAGAAACATTATGGGACAAAGAAACGCCCTTGCTGGAAGAATTTTTCGAGGCGCTCTTCCAGTTACAGAGCGCTTGTGGCGAATGTTCATGCTGCGTTCTCGAGGAGCGCGACTCGGCGGAAAATCCGGCGCGCTGCAATTATGGTCTGTGGGAAATGGTCTTTTTGCCGAAGCTGCCTTATCCTGATCCCTTGCCCGAAGTACCGGAACCGGAAAAGGAAATTGTAATTACAAGCGGCAGTCCTGTGAGTTGTTCCGGCATCTGGGAGCCGGTTATGGGCGGGAGTACCAAGGGTTGGCTGTTCAAGAAACCGCAAGGGCCGTTTACCCGCGCCGGCCCGATGAATTACCTGCATGGCATTTCACTTGCGCCAACACTCCAGCAGACCTACAGGGATCCACGCGATAAAAAATATGGCTGCGAATACGTGGAGACGAAAGTCGCCTGGCGCTTGATCTGGCGGGATGATCGTTATCAGGACGGCGCGATTCCCGAAGAGGAGAAGGATTACCAATTCATGCGCCCCATGCCGCCGGACGAGGAAGACTTTTTCATAGCCAGCCCTTGGCGTTATCTGAAATCGCGCGGCTTGCCGAACCCTCTTCTTGAAAGATCGCGCAAGAGTAGCGTGAGTCGCAAGGGGCGTAATAAAAATCGCAAGGATTGACAGGAATGGCGGATTTTCAATAATGGATTCTTTCGCTGCATCGTACCCGGACTTCCCCTTTTTGACCCATGAGCAACCGCACATTTGCCTGCCTGAGCTGTCGCAAGCTCCAGCGTCGCAATCAGAAGCGAAATCGCGGGAATCAAAGTCACGGCAACGCGGCTTGAAGTCTCGGATCGTCAATGGTTTGATTGCCCTCTATCACGTTTAAACTGACATTGCCGCCAGACGCCTGAAATAAACCGTAAGCGAGACGATTTTCCCCTTTGTGATACGCATAAAAAACCATTCCGTTGTATATGGGACAATATAATATTGTCGCTATTTTATTGTTCGACAGATATATATCGCTTGTCAGCGGAGCGCCGCAATCGACAAAATTTATGGGAAGCGGTTTATATGTAATGGTGGTGATATTCTGATCCGACGACGTAATTTGCACGCCGCTGTCTTTGTGGACGCCGATCTGATACTGCGTCGGATTTTGTCCATAATGATCGTACGCTATGACGCCCGATCTGCCGGTTGAGCTGTTGCTGTCCGTCGAAAGCAAATGCGCCGCTTTATAGACAGGCGCAAAAAGAAGCCGCTTTGTATCGGATTGCAGCTTATTCGTTCCTTCGCCAATAATGCGCAGATCGTAATATGGATGCTCTTTTGTGCCGAAGGTAAGCCTGGGCTGCTCATAGATGTTAAACCCGTCTTGAGCGCCGCTTGCCGCTCCCGAATATATCAGATATCCGTCGTTGCCTTTGTCTGAAAGATTACCGTCGTATATGTAAAGCTGGCTTGCCCCTTTTGATTCGATCTTAATACCGCCGTTCATCCTGGAATTATCAAACTGATATTGTGGAACGGAAGGTTTTCTGTTATCAAACTCATATTTTCGATCGATCAGCGCCGCGCCCAGTCCGTTTGTCAGATTGATCCCGATTCTCATTTTCGGCGAATCTACATCTCTTTCACGCAGCGCTTCCATATCCCGATCACTGAAATAGGCGCTGTAGTTATAAGCCGCGCCGTTTTTCAGCAATGCATACTGAGCGCCGTCAATATGGGCGAAAATATTTTCCGGCATCTCAAACGCGCTGCTCGCCAGCCCGTTGAAACCGTTCGCGTACACCGTAAGATCAAGCGTAATCTGATTGTGCGTAGGAGCGACGCCATTTGATCCGTTGACGTCAAAAATGTTTGAGTAGTGGCGCGTTACGTTGCTTACGAATTCCCACGACGAAATAGAAGGCGGATTTTGCGCGTCTGTCGGCTGCATATAGACCCAATACCCGCGCTCCTTGTGAACTTTGTAAAGGTTAAAGAGCGAATTTGTCATCCGCTGGCTGTCCACTGGTATGCTTGTGTCCGCCTGATGCCACATTATCGTATTGTCGTTTCTTGTAACGCCGCTTAACAAAAGCTCCGGACTGCTGTTGCCGCCCGCCGCCTTTTGAAGCGCATAGAGCGGCCCGGATACTGGAAAGTCCTGACCAAACTGCGCCGCGAAGGTCAGATCGCCGGTCATTCGCACCGCCCGTTTAGTCGCTCCCGTTTGCCCAACCGGCGCGGCGGCAAGCGACTCAGCGGCAAACACTTCGTCTATTGCGCCCAGCGTGAGAAGATTGTCTTCGTCAAACAGATAGCGATCGGTAAACTGCGTGCGCGTTTTCAACTCTTTAAGATCAAAGCCTCTGGCTGTGATCGACGAGAGCAGGATTGAGTCCGTTCCAACGGGGTAGGCTACGATTCCGGTGGACGCGTTTTTGTCGTTTATGCTTGACACCGTATCGTCGCGGCTGCCACCGTACTCCACCCGTACCTCGCTGTCGCCGATCAGCGAGAACCAGTCTCCCGCGCCGCCGACGTAGTCAAAGAGCTTCATATAGGTTGTATCACGGGCGTAAACTCTGGACGTCGATCCGATTACAGCCGTTTCATAGCTGCCGTTAAAGTCAATGTCGATCATCACAAAATCCTGCTTTCCGCCCGCGTTAATCGTTCCAAGCGCCATTATCGCGTCGTTTAAGCCGCGCGCCGCGGAAAGATCGACTGTCTTTACCGCCCCTCCCACGAAACCTACCTGAAACGCCGTTTTCTTACCTCCGCTATAGGACAGAAAATGTTCGTTGATTTTAAGTGCCAGTATATGCTCGTCTACCGGAGAAAAATCGTACGGTTCCGCTTCATTGTATCCCGCTGTCAGGCTTCGTCCCGCAACCGAACGCGCGCTCGCGTTTCCTTCGAGATGAACGCCGAAATCCTCGTCGGAAATAATCAGTACCCCTTCCTTGCTGGTTGAGTCTTTCGCAGGGTAGGCGCGTATCTTCGCGCTGTTTAGCCCAATCAGATCGATCGCGTACATATGCATATTAAACAGTTTTGCCGCCTCCGCCGCTGACTTATTCGTGTCGATTTCGACCGCAGATTTGGCAAAGTTATCGCGTACCTTAACCACGTCGTTCCCAGTCGAGTATGTCACAAATACCGCGCTTGGAGTTTTGCGCAGGAAGGAGTCGTTGAAGCTGAGCATATTCCAATAAAGCTGAACGTTGCCGTCTTTAACGTAGCTCTCGTCTTTCAGATCGCCGCTTGACAGAATCAGCCCCGCATCATCGCTTGTCGTCTCCACTCTGACCCAATACGCTTTGCCCGCCTCAAAGTTTTCAAAACTGCCGGACGAGCTTGCCGAGTTATAAACGCGCCACATACTCTTTTGCGCGTCCCATGAATAAACGGTAATGCTTTCCGAGTTTTCAAGCCTCTGCCGGCCTCCCACGATGATCGTGGATGTTTGATCCATGCAAAAGAGCGCCTCGCAATTTACGTCAAAATAATCAAGCATCGAAATGTTGTTATCACTCAGGTTGGCGTCAACTGTTTCAATAATTCTTGACACCGCCGCCGAAGCAGTACTCTTTTTTACGGGAAGATTTGCCGGATTCGCCTCCGTGTATTTTGAATCGAACACTCCTTGCAGCACCACTCCGTTGTCAAAAGAGAGGTGAAACGGCCTGCCTATGTAGTTGTCTTGAAAGCGTATATGCAAAACCGCCATTCCCCCTTCTTCTCCGCCTGATACGTACATTCCAGCCATCGAATAGTTGCTGTCTTTTGAAAGCCGCTGATAGCTGATCTGCGCGTTGCCAATCTCTGCGCCCGGCACGATCCTGATCCCGATCGCCGATCTCCTCTCGCTGCCGCCGTTAAGGCTGCCGTAATTTAACGTTCCATCCGCGTTAAACTCCCACGTAAAATTGCCATCAAGGTCGTTTGTCTCCTTCAGAACCTCCCAGCCGATTTCAAACGTTTCCGCGCTTCTGTGGTGTAATCCGTTGATCCCGATCAGGTGCCAGACGCCGGGTTTTAATGGCAGTTGATATGTGTTTCCTCCGTACAAGAAAACAGCGGCAGACAGCAATATAAGCGTTCGCATAGTTCAGCCTCGCAAAGATATTTATTAAACTCCCAGCAAGAGCCGTTCCATATGCCTGATTATTCCCGCGCGTTGAGCCGTTCCCGCTTGTCTCCGTCAGCCCAGCTTTCCTCCGCGTTACGGGCGGAGACCTCCCTGCCGCTTTGCCTCCATAACTGACGAACGCGGGCAGGCTTTCTTAGCCGTGCCATAACCTAACCGTGATTATTTTGGCAGCGTTACAACAAACACGCTGCCCTTGCCGATCCCGCTTGTTACTGATATTCCGCCGCCGTGAGCCTCCACCGCCGATTTGACGATAGCAAGCCCAAGTCCGGTGCCGCCAGTGCCGCGGCTGCGGGATTTGTCGGCGCGATAAAACCGCTCAAAAATAAAAGGAATATCCTCGTCTTTGATCCCCGTCCCGTCATCCGCTACTGTCAATTCGCAGCGCGCGGGGTAATCTGCTGTCGTTATGGTAATTTTGCTCCCCTCTTTGGAGTACTTGATCGCGTTTGACAGCAGATTGGACACGACACCGATTACGCGATCTCTGTCGATCGGCGCGACAGCGCTGACGCCTTCGACGCGTAAGATCGCCTTTTTGCGCGCGAGTTCCGCGCCAAAACTTTCGCCCACGCTTTTTGCCAGCGCAAGCAGATCGACGGGCGTTCTGTTCAGCCTGCTGCGTTCTATGCTCTCCAGATCGGCGACGATCGCGTTAAGCCGCAGAATTTCCTCATAGCAGCTTTTCAGCCTCTCTTTCGTCGGTTGCCATACCCCTTCGATCATTGTCTCCAGATGCGAGCCGATCGCGGCGAGCGGCGTACGAATCTCATGCGCCACATCGGCGGTAAGCTGTCTGCGTAGCTTCTCCTGTTCGCCAAGCGTCCCGGCTAAGTGGTTGATCGCCGTTGAAAGATCCTCGATCTCTTTTGTGCCGTTCTTTTTGCCAAAACGCGCGCCATACCTGCCGCTTGCGATTTCACGCGCGATACAAGCCGTTTTCACGATCGGCTTGGCGATCCGCCGCGCCATATAAAACCCGATCGCGCCGGAGATAATGAGCGCGAAAAGAAAAGCCGCGATTGGCACGGCGTTCAGATAGCGCAAAAATGAAAAGCCGCTTTCGCTCAAAGAGTAGGGCGTGAAACTGCCGATCGTCAAAACGCCAATCTCTTCGTTCCGCAGCTTTAGCCGATAGATCCGTTCGCCGAACTCCCCGCCCTGTCCAAAGCGCGCCATTCGGCTTGGAATCTCTTCCATAATCGCCTTGCAGCGGCTCATATCGTGATTTTGCGCGTCCCACACCGTCCTGCCCTCCATATCCTCCACCCTGATAATCACGCCATCGTACAGAAAGAGCATTCCAATCGCGTAAACGCCGTCTACATTCCACGCGCCGTTTTCGTACTGCGCGGAGATGTTGGCGACGATACTCTCTTCCATTGCCTCCTGCTGCCGCGTCATATACGTTTCAAAGAGGCGGTTTAACAACAGGTTGGAAAGCATCTGCGCCGCTGCGAGGCTCAACAGGGCGGCAAGCGCGATCGCCAACGTAAGCTGCCAGCGCAGACTTCTCATCTGCCGTTGAACCGGTAGCCCATTCCGTGAATGGTGGTTATATAAAGCGGATTCTTCGGGCTGTCCCCGATCTTCCGCCGTATATTTTTTATATGGCTGTCGATGACGCGGTCAAAGGCGTCAAAATCGTCTTCAAAGGCGATATCAATCAGTTCCGCACGTGAGAAGACGCGATTGGGGTATTTGATCAGCGCGAAAAAAATCTTCATTTCGCTTGGCGTCAGCGCCACCTGATCGCTCCGCTTGAACACCGCTCCGTTTTCAAAATCCACGATCAGATCACCGCCATTAAAGACGCTTTTGGCGTTCAGCGCGCTTATGTCTCCGCCCGCGCGGCGGAGTACCGCTTCCACCCGCGCGTGAAGTTCCTTTAATCCAAAGGGCTTTACTATGTAATCGTCCGCACCAATTTGCAGCCCCTCCAGCAGATTCTCCTCCGCGCTTTTTGCTGTAAGCATCACGATTGGCACTCTGGATTCCCTGCGGATTTGGCGGCAGAGATCTTCTCCCGGTATGTCGGGCAGCATCAGATCGAGTATGATCAGCGAGATCGCCCTGCCTTGAAGTATCTCCAGCGCCTCCTTGCCGGTTTTCGCGGCGAAAACCGCGTAGCCCTTGCTTTCCAGAAAAGAGGAGATCGCCTCCAGTATCTTGGGCTCGTCGTCTACGGCGAGAATACTTCCTTTTGTCGGCGGCATTCTGATTCTAACGCAGATTAAAAGGTTTCAGAAACTTGTACACCAGCGTCGGTTTCCCGTCGATGTCGACGGTTACTTCGGCGTAAAGCCAGCCGGCCACCTTTTTGGGATCGACGCCCGCCGCTATAAGCGGCTTGGGATTGAGCACGAATACAATGTCCTTGTCCTGATCCTGCCTCGCGGCGCCGTTTACGGCAAAATCCTTCGCCCACTCAAACAGATTTCCGTCGCCCAGATCGATATTGTAGTGATCAAGCGAGCCGTGATAGCCTATCGCTCCGCGGTAATGATCCACAATCTGCTCGTAAGAGGATAGCGGCGTTGGGGCGCTTTTGTGCTTTAGATCGTTATAGCCAAGTTTGGTTCCGACTATCAGCGCGCCATCATGCGTCGCGTAGTTTCCCGGCAGTCTGCCGACGTCAAGCCCGGCGTCGGTAAACGGTGTCGCGTCCAGCTCCAGCATCACATCGTAACGCGGGCTTTTACCGTAATTTTCGCTCCATATAAAGCGCACCGTTCCGTCAGGCGCCAAGAGCGACCAGCCGCCGTTTGCCTCATCCCGGCTCACGTTTCCGGGAATGGCGCTTAAAACGCTCTCAAACGCCCGAACCGAGTCCTTTCCAACCACGTCCAGACCTTTTGGCTGCGAGCATGCGGCGAGGATCGCCGACAAAACGAAGAAAGCCGCGATTTTTGCCGTTTTGTTTTTCATTTTATCCCTTCCTTTCGTAGCGCGCCGCCTTGAATTTTTTTAAGCGAAGCGCGTTTGTCAGCACCGATACGGAGCTTAAGCTCATAGCGGCGGCGGCAAATATGGGGTTCAGCAGGATTCCGAAAAACGGATACAAGAGTCCCGCGGCGATCGGTATGCCGATTACGTTGTAGCCAAACGCCCAAAAGAGATTCTGCCTGATGTTGTCAATTGTCCTCTTGCTAAGCTCGATCGCCGCGGGAACATCGAAGAGATCGCTTTGCATCAGCACCACGTCCGCCGATTCGATCGCCACGTCGGCGCCGCTTCCAATCGCGATGCCGACATCCGCCTGCGCGAGGGCGGGCGCGTCGTTGATCCCGTCCCCCACAAACGCCACCTTTTGCCCTTTCGCCTGAAGCCGTTTTATTTCGTTCGCCTTATCATGCGGCATCACTTCGCTGAGCGTCCGATCAACGCCGATCTGTTTTGCGATCGATTCGGCGGTTTTGTGGTTATCGCCCGTGATCATCACCGTCGTCAGCCCCAGATCGCGCAATCGCGCAATGGCGGCGGCGCTGCTTTTTTTGATCGGATCGGCAATCGCGATCAAACCGGTGAGCGAACCATCAATCGCCGCGAACACCGTCGTCCTGCCATCTCGTGAGAGCCGTTCGCATTCCGCTAACAAAGGCTCCGTATCGATTCCGCGTTCACTCATAAACAGCGCGCTTCCCACTATGACCGCCTCGCCGCCGATTTCCGCTTCTACGCCCCGCCCCGCTACGCTGTCAAATGCGCCCGCCTTGTCCAGCCGTAATCCTCTCTTGCGCGCTTCTCCGACGATTGCCGTTCCCAGTGGATGTTCCGAATCGCTCTCCGCCGCCGCCGCAATTGAAAGCAGACGGTCGGTTTCAACCCCCTCTGCGGCGATCAAATCAGTAACGCTTGGACGACCTTCCGTGATCGTACCGGTTTTATCCAGCGCCACCACGCCCACCTTGTGCGCCATCTCCAGCGCCTCACCGCCTTTGAAAAGAATACCGCTTTCCGCTCCTCTGCCCGTCGCCACCATAATCGCTGTCGGCGTGGCAAGCCCAAGCGCGCACGGGCAGGCGATCACCAGCACCGATATGAATATCGTGAGCGCGAACTCCGTGTCGGCGGTCACGGCGAACCACGCCGCGCCCGAAAGAAGCGCTATTACGCACACGATCGGTACAAAGTACCCTGAAACTACATCGGCAAGCTTCGCGATTGGCGCTTTTGATCCCTGCGCTTCCTCCACCAGCCTGACGATCTGCGCCAGCGCAGTCTCCGTACCGATCTTTTCCGCCCGGAAGCGTATTGCTCCCGAAGCGTTGATCGTTGCGGCGTATACCTCGCTGCCGGCGGTTTTCGCAACGGGCATACTCTCGCCCGTGAGCATCGATTCGTCAATCGCGCTGCGCCCTTCCAGCACCACGCCGTCCACCGGAATTTTACCGCCGGGCTTGACGACGACGATATCGCCGATCTTCACTTCATCAATCAATATTTCTATCTCCTCGCCGTTTCGCGCCACGATTGCGGTTTTTGGGGCAAGTCCCATCAGCTTCTTGATCGCCTCGCCCGTGCGCCCTTTGGAGACCGCCTCCATAGACTTACCAAGCAGAATCAGCGTAATGATTACCCCAGCCGTCTCAAAGTAAAGCTGATCTACCGCCCAGAACTGCCCGCACGCGATCTGCCATGTGTTGTAAACGCTATACAGTATGGCGGCGCTTGTGCCGATGGCGATGAGAGAGTCCATATTGGGGTTTCTCCGCCAAAGCAGCTTAAATCCGACGGTGTAAAACCTGTACCCCACGCCAATAACCGGAATTACAAGAAGGAGCTCAATCAGCGCGTAAATCAGAGAGTAGTTCATCGGATCAAGCCCTTTGGGGTAGGGCAGCGTTATCCCGTATCTGGTCAGCATTGGAACCATCGCAATATATAGCAACGGCGCGGAAAACGCGGCTGCGATGGCGAACTTTGCCCAAAGCGTTTTGATCTCCCGATCTCTTGCTGATTTATCGCCGCTGTTCGGGGTGGGATCGAGCGCTTTAAATCCCGCCTTTTCTATGGCGTTTTTTATAACGCCGATCGCGATTTTGCGCTGGTCAAAAACTATGGTGGCCCTCTCGCTCGCCAGATTTACGCCCACTCTGCTCACCCCGTCAAGCTTTCGCACGATCCGTTCTATCCGCGCGGAGCAGGCGGCGCAGGTCATACCTTTAACGTTAAGCGTCGTTGTCGTCATATCTTCGATCCTTTAGTCACTCGTACTCCGCTTTCCAGCCATCAAAGAGTGTTTTTGCGCGGCGCAGATAGCCGCGAGAGATGACAATCGTATCGTTTGTCACACTTTTGTCATCGCCGAATATCGGCACTGGGCTGCAGCCGCCCGATTGCGTCTCCACGCTTTCCGCTCCGAAGCGGTTGCCGCAATTCTGACAGACTAAAACGCCCTGATCCATCTTATAATACCCCCGCCCCGATGAATAGCAGACTCGGCAGGCATTAAAAGCGGTCCGTACCGTACCATCCGAAGCTCGGATAGCGATCACCTCCATTTTCATCCCATCGACGCTTATCGGATAAAACCTGCCGCTTTCGCTGACATCTTTTATCTGAATCACCAGATCGTCGTTTTCGGCTGTCCGCCCGTCTGCCATCAGGCTTAAGGCACAAGCCATAAACACGGCGGTGAGCGCAGCCCGGTTAGCCTTTTTTTTCATACTTTTCCTCCTTTTACGCGCCGCAGCAGGCGCAACGCGGCGCTGTATCTTCCACCCCGCTGACCGTCTCTGTCCGCCCGCCATCTCCAACTACCGTGATCGAGCTTTTAATCATTCCCATCCAGCAGCTATAGGTGAATTTGCCGCTTCTTGAGGGGGTAAACTCTATGATATTTTCACCCGTTTTGAAACGGTGCGTGATGTTGTATTCGGGAATTTGTACCGTATTGTTGCAGCCGTTTATGTTCCCCTTCGGCGCCTCTATGATCCAGCGCACTGGCAACCCTTCGCGAACCACGATCGACGGATAACGTCCCGGCAGAAGCGTGCTTCGCACGATCTGCGCGCCGTTCTCAATTGTTACACCCTCCAGATTTGCCGTGGGCGGTTTAACGTCGATCTCGGGTGTCAGACCGGAGAGCGCCCATCCGTTGGAAAACATCGTAATCCCCAGCAGCACCACGAGCGCCGCTCCCGCCATCATCGCGTTGCGCGTGAATCTGCCGCTTAAAAAGGCACTCAACGCGCCGAAAGAGAACATCAGCGGTAGCGTGCCAAGCGCGAAGCAGAACATTGCGATCGCTCCCTGCGCAGCGCTGGCGGTAGAGAGGGCGTAGAGCTGCATCGCCTGCAACGGGCCGCATGGCATAAAACCGTTCAGCAGACCTATGACGAGAGGACCTTTCCCGCTTGTTATTCTGCCGATTGCCTCTGCCATAGATGGCGGCGGACAAGGGACGAACCGCCGTAGAGAGGGCAAAATTCCCAGCAGATTCAACCCGACAATCACCATAAATATGCCCGCCGTAATCTGTACGATCCCTTTTGCCGCGCCGTTAAAACCAATACCAGCGCCGATCGCCCCCACAGCCGCGCCTACCGCAGTGTACGAGATCAGACGCCCCGCGTTGTACATCAGGCTGGAGCGCCACGCCTCTTTTGTCTTTGCGTTCAAGCACTGCGACAGGCAGATTCCGCCGCACATCGCCACGCAGTGAAGCGATGTCAGCAGTCCGATTGTAAAAAGAACTGTGTAACCCATATCCGCCGTCGCTGTCGGGAAAAAGTTGAGCCGTTCTGTCACGCCCAGTTCGCGCAGAATAATAAAAACCACGGCAAACGCTGCAAAAATGCCCGCCACCCGCCACCACTCCGAACGATAGCGTACGCCGTAGCCAAGCTGTTGTATAGCTCCTGAGAGATCGGATGAAGAGATGATCGCGTCATCGTACGTAATCGTTACGTTGCTTTGCCCGTAGCTTACCGACGCCTCGATCACCCCGTTTGCGGCTTTTAGCTTCCTTTCAATCCTCTTTTGGCAGCTTTCACAGCTCATACCGTCGATAAGCCAGATAACGGTTTGGGTCGCCACTTTGCCTCCTTTTGGCGAAAGTTTAGCGGCTAAATGTGTGGAAATTATGCGGAAAGGTTATAATTGTATAAAAAGGGGAGCAGTTATTTGCCCAATATTAACGAATTACAGACATTGCAAAAACGGCTCGGATATCAATTTAAAAAGCTTGACCTGTTGCAAATTGCGGCGACACATAAAAGCGCGCGGGGAGAGAGCAACAACGAACGACTGGAATTTTTAGGAGACGCGCTGCTCGATCTGATCGTGGCGGAAGAACTTTTTATTCTCTTTCCCGGATGCCCGGAGGGGGATCTGACCAAACTTCGCGCCTCGCTGGTGAGCGAAAGCTCTTTGGCGCGTATGGCAAAGTACATTGAGATCGGCGAAATTTTGCTGCTGTCAAATTCGGAGGAACGTAACCGAGGACGGACAAAGCCTTCGATTCTTTCCAACGCGTTTGAGGCGATTTTTGGCGCGATTTATCTTGACGGCGGGCTGAAGCCCGCTAAAACCTGTGCGCTGAAGATACTGCACATCTGTTTTGATCCGATCACCGCCGATCTGATGCTCGGCGATCATAAGACCCGCCTTCAGGAATTTACGCAGGCGCGTTTTGGCACGATTCCGCAATATAAAGTTACGAAAGCAGAGGGTCCGGCGCATAAAAGGCAGTTTGAGATAGCGCTGTATATAAATGGCGCCGAGGTTTCGACCGGCAGGGGCGGCAGCAAAAAAGCCGCCGAGCGGGAGGCGGCGAAAGCGGCTTTGATGGCACTGGAGGAAGAGGAAACGGATGAATAGTTTTGGAACAAAGCTTCGTTTAACCACTTTCGGCGAGTCGCACGGATCAGGCGTGGGGTGTGTTCTGGACGGCGTTCCGTCGGGACTTACGATCGACGGAAAGTTTATTCAAAGCGAGCTTGATCGCCGCAAACCGGGCGATACCGTCAGCGGCACGAAACGAAAAGAAGCTGACCGCGCCGAAATTTTGAGCGGCGTTTTTGAGGGAGTATCGACGGGCGCGCCGATCGCAGTCTTTATCGCCAATATCGGAGCGCGCAGCCAAGATTACGACGAGCTGCGCGAAATTTTTCGCCCCGCGCACGCCGATTATTCGTGGTTTATGAAATACGGCGTCCGCGATCACAGAGGTGGCGGACGATCGAGCGCCAGAGAGAGCGCCGCCAGAGTCGCCGCGGGGGCGATAGCCAAGCTGATGCTGAAAGAGATCGGCGTTACGGTAAAAAGCGGCGTCGCCCTGATGGGCGGCACAGGCAGCGAAGCGTGCGACTTTGAGTACGCAAAAAACAGCCCGATCTTTTCGCTCGATCCAAATGTGGAAGCCGAGCAAATCGCCGTGATCAAAGCGGCAAGGCGGGATCACGACTCGATCGGAGCCATCGTCAAGATCCGCGCCGAAGGCGTTCCGCCGGGGCTGGGCGAGCCGCTGTACGGCAGATTGGACGCCAAGTTAGCCGAAGCTATGATGGGAATCAACGCCGTTAAAGCGGTCGAGATCGGCGCGGGCGTCCGCGCTTCGTTTATGCGCGGCAGCGAGAACAACGATCAGATGAGTGCGGATGGCTTTTTAAGCGCCAACGCGGGCGGAATTCTGGGCGGCGTAAGTTCCGGCGAGCCAATCGATCTGACTGTTTATTTTAAGCCCACGCCTTCGATCGGCAGGGTGCAAAGGACGATCGATATTCGCGGGAATGAACGCGTTATAGAGATCAAAGGGCGGCACGATGTTTGCGTAGGCGTTCGCGGCGCGGTCGTTTGCGAGGCAATGACCGCGCTGGTTATCGCCGATATGCTTCTTCTGAACCTTTCAAGCAGGTTGGAATGTGTAATAGCCGCGTATACCTGCCGAAAGCCGCTTTAGAAGATATAAATGCCGCAGCTCCCGCGGCTGTATAACGGCGGATAAACGTGATTTAAAGCGATCAAATTTTTTTCGCAATTCTAGAAAATGTGCAACTTACAAAACACCTATGTTTACTATACAGTCTATAATTTTCTAATTCAAAAAATCTTAAAATTACCCCAAAATGATCTAAAAACCAACGTTGAAATACGGCATACACTAAATAGATTAATTATTATAAGACAATATCAATCGTAGGTTTTCAGTTTTTTTACGCGTTGCGATATCAATGCGCATTCTCAGTTCTGTTTAAGCTATAGCAGTTTTTTTCTAAGAAGCGTTGATTTAGAAGGGAGAGTAAATTCACACCTCTATCCCTTCTACAATCATTTATTCGATAATGAAAAAGTATAGAACCGAGCGTTAGCGAAGTAAACACGTTAAACGAAGGAACCTGAAGGAACCTCTGGCTGGCATTTCCTTCGTCAACGCTTGCTCTCCACCCCTCTATAGAAGAGGATTCGTTACATGCAATTCAGCGCGGGTGGGCTGCTTTCGGTATCTATGGAATTGATATTAATCTTTGTGTCGGCGGTTATGGAGTTATCAAACAGATACCGCGAGAGCGTGTTAATAAGCAGATCCTCTACGATATTTCCAATCCCTCTTCCTCCGTTTCCAAGATTTTCAATTGATTTCTCCAATAATGTAATTCTCGCTTGTGGGGAGAGGGACAGATAAATCTTTTTCTCGGTCGCGAGATTTTTGGTTATCTTTTTCACCAGTGCGTCAAGGATAGCTTCGGCGGTCGCCGGGCGGATAAAGTCAAACACCACAATGTTTTCACCTATCCTATTAAGGATTTCCGGGCGTCC
>JAITRJ010000049.1 GCA_031288475.1 Helicobacteraceae bacterium
ACGTTTCCATTGTTTTGTGCACTCTCATGGTTTGTTTCTGCGTGGCCGTTTTTCATCGTCGCCAACAGATTCCGCTCATTTCGTCTATTCCAAAATGAATGAAGACCGGATTCTGGAACGGTGTCTTGTACGGATTGATGTTGCGCCACGCCTCATCAGGCGTTGCGCCGTCTGGAAGCGGTTGCGGGCAGCGTAATTTGCCCGGGATGGAGATTATCGCGCCGCCGCTGGTCTGAATATAGCGCGAAATAGTTTTAACTTAAACGGCGGCTCGAAGAACAAAGAGTAAGAAAATAAGATGATCGCGCAAGCTGAGGCGAATGGCGCGGATGCGATTATCAATATATGTTCTTACGCCGTTCCAAATCGGAACTAACACGACGGAGGTTGAATAAGTCTGATGGCGCTCTTCGTCAGGGCCGGTCTTTGGAAGCGGATCGAAGATCTATTGAATCGCGTCGTAAAGCGGCTGGAAAAGCGAAGGTAAAATACACCATCGCTTTATTGTTAAGCTTGGCGAAGCAAGGACAAAACGTCCCGATCAGATATAAGCCGCAACCTAGTCGCCACAGTTTTCATTAGCTTGGGGAGCGACGGCGAAAGCGCTCTCTTAGCGCCGAAGGACTATAATGCCAACAGCTTTATACGGAGGTTTGCGTTGCCGCGCTACACGATCGCGCACTCGCCTGACGCCGACGATATTTTTATGTTTTACGCGATCGCGTTCGGCTGGATCGATACGGGCGATATTGAAATCGACCATATCGCCGACGATATCGAAACGCTAAACCGCGCGGCGATCGCGCTCAAGTACGACGTAACGGCGATCAGTTTTGCACTCTATCCGCGTATCTACGGCGAATGCGCCCTTTTGCGCACCGCGGCGAGTTTCGGGCGCGGCTACGGACCCAAGCTTATCCGCCGCAAAGATAAGGCGCTTAAACGCGGTTTTAAAGTCGCGCTAAGCGGCGAACATACGACAAATGCCTTTTTGTTCCGCATAGCTTATCCACAGTCGAAAATTATCTACAAAAACTTTCTGGAGATCGAAAACGCCGTTTTAAGCGGCGAAGCCGACGCGGGAGTGTTGATTCACGAGTCTATTCTGGGCTTCGGCGACGAGCTTACGACGGAGGCTGAAATCTGGGATATTTGGCACGATTTAGTCGGCGGAGATCTGCCACTGCCGCTTGGGGGTATGTGCCTGCGGCGTTCGCTGCCGCTTAACCGCGCGATTCAGATTGAAAGCATTTTAACCAAAGCAACGCGAATCGCGATCGACAATAAAACCGTTTTGAGCAAGATGCTGCTTGAGCGTGGTTTGACGCGGGTGGACGAGACTAAGCTGGACAAATACCTATCGCTCTACGCCAACGAGGATTCGATGATCTTTAACGATCAGTGTGTGCACGCGATCGAAACGCTTTTCAAAATCGGCTATGATCGCGGCGTATATAAAGAGTTTGTCTCGCTTGACAAAGCGCTTATTCCGATTGAATACGCGCGGCTGAGGAACGAATAGTGGAAGGAGAGCTTATCTCGCTCGCGTCGGAGACCTTCAAAACCGCTTTGATGATTTCGGCGCCTATGCTGCTCGGCGGGCTTATCGCGGGGCTGCTGATAAGCATATTTCAAGCCACGACGCAGATTAACGAGATGACGCTGAGCTTTGTACCGAAAATACTTGTCGTGGCGGCGGTTTTGATTTTGGCTATGCCGTGGATGATGAATACGATGATAGATTTTACGGTTAGAGTATTCGGCAGGATTGCGACGTTTCCGCTCGCCGGCTGATAAACAGCGGTAAAGCTATTCTCTTTTAAGTGTTTCTTCGCCCTATATTCTTTGTATCTTCTGAAGATAGACTTTATCGGTTCAGCAGTTTCGTCCCCACGGCTTTGTCGTCTTTTTAATGGGCGTGAGAAAATAATTATAAATCTGATCATATAAAACGCGGGATATGCCGCTAAAAAACGTCAGCAAAATAGTGAAAAGAGGGTTCGCTTTTCACGGCGATATTAAGCAGGGCGAAGCTATACAGGAAAGAGTCGATTAGTTTTTCAAATTTTTCAAAGATGTCAGAAGTGATTCCCGGAATCAGCGCAAGTACGCAAACCACTATTGGCACAGATAGTTCCATAAGTAACAACAAATGTAATCGGATATCCGCAAAGGTTTATAATACCTGCCTTATTTGTTTTCTTTACATTACATTACGTATCCGATACCGTCCAAATCCACGCTTAATGCGCGCCAAAGAGAAGCAGTCGCGTCCTGCCGAACGGTTTATATAAATCCGCTTTATGCGCTATTTTTGGTTTTCTCAGTCCTTATCCATAAATAATTCCATGCAAAAGCGAGTTCCCCTGATAATCCGAGCGAATCATGTAAAAGACATGGACATAATACAAGGAGAAGTCGACGGGAAGGACGCGCGTATGGGAAATCCCGGATGAATTCCATACGCTGGTCGATCCGCTGCTGCCGGCAACGCACCGGGACGTGGAGCATAATTACAATCGCAAACCGGCAGGCGGCAGGAAGGCAAAGTACATTGACTGGCTGTATTTTGCGGGGATTGTTATGGACTGCGGATGGAGATCATCTGACACGCGTTTTGCAAGAGAAGTTCTAGGGAATGTGCCCGTCAGCCCCGTATGCTCGTTTCCAGCCATAGGATAGGACGGAGTTGTTCGCGGTGATGGCCGGCGCAAGGGGTTGGCGGAATATGACGAGATGGAAGGGGTAGCCTTGGGAAGGGCAATCTGAGGATGAAACAAATGGTCTGGGGGAGGGGGGGATACAAGGCACACCGCTTACGCCAACGACTTTAAAAACTGCGTAGTCCCTCTCTTTGACGGCAGAGCGATTAACTCTTTGAACTCAGGGAGTGACAGAACTCTATGTTATCTTCGGGAGCGTAGCCCTCTGGGGTGCGCAATATCCGCAAAGCGCTCAATGGGATATTCAACGACACAGTAACGGAGGGTCTGACAGAGCGCAACCCGTTAAAGCAGGTTAAGCAGCCTAGTGTTACTTACGGGGAAAGACTCCGTTTGCCCTGAGGGGGGGGGTGTGTTAAAAACTTCCTGACGCTCTCGTTCTTTACAGGTATGTGTCCTGGTGAAGCGATTGCGCTGACGTGAGAGGATGTTGACTTTCAGAGCGGGAGGATTCACGTCAGGCATACCCCTCCCGCTCAAAGGGCGAGATCGGCTCTCCTAAGACACCTTCCGGCGTCAGGGAGGTGGATATACTGCCGTGCGTAGCCGACGTGCTTAAGGCGCAGTTCCATCTGACGGGTTTGGGCGGTGGGTTTTTGTTCTGCAACTCACTCGGTAAGGACTACACGACGCATAGGCATGTTATGGACGATCGGTGGGGGGCGCTGTTTAAACGCTCACACCACCAGAATGTGGCTGCAAACGCGAGACACACTTGTCGGCTCCCGCGCGGCTTTGACGAAAAGAGCCGGAGCGATCGCGCGTCTATTCCACCGTAACGCTTTTTGCGAGATTTCTCGGCATATCCACATCGTTACCAAGCCGTACGGCGATCTCCAGCGCCAGCAGTTGAATCACTATCATCATTTCGTAAAATTCGATCAGCGGGTGGTCGCACTCGTCAATCGGCAGAAAGTCATCGGCGGCGTCAAAGCGGCGTGAAGATATGACAAGCAGCGTAGAGTCACGCGCGATCAACTCCTCTACGTTGCTGCGCATCTTGTCGTAAAGTATAGTTCTGGGCATCAGCGCGATTGTGAAAAGCTTGTCATCGGCAAGCGCAATCGGCCCGTGTTTCATTTCGCCCGCCGGGTAGCCTTCCGCGTGCAGATAGCTGATTTCTTTAAGCTTCAGTGCGCCTTCCAGAGCCAATGGGTAGAAAAGATCGCGCCCGATAAAGAAAAAACCGTGTCCATACAGGTAACGCCTGCTCAGCCGCCTGATCTGCTCGTGTCTCTCGCCTCTTACCACAAGCGCGGCAGGTACACGGCGGATTGCGTTTATCTCGCGTCTGTATGTATCCGTGTCCATTGCCGATCCGCCAATGCGCAGCGCGAAAAGCCACAACGCCATCACCTGCGTGGCAAACGCCTTCGTGCTTGCGACGCCTTTTTCAATCCCCGCTCTGGTGAGGATCGCCGCGTCCGCTTCCCGCACGATCGAGCTGTTGTCTACATTGCATACGGCAAGCGTCCTCTGCCCCGCCAGCTTCGCCTTTTTCAGCGCTTCCAGCGTATCGGCGGTTTCGCCGCTTTGGCTGATCGCTATAAAAAGCTCGTTTTTTCTCAGCACTGGCTCACGGTAGCGGAACTCGCTTGCAATTTCGCACCGCGTTTCGATCTTCGCCGTTCGTTCAAAGATGTAAGAGGCGGCAAGGGCAGCGTGGTAGCTTGTGCCACAGGCGCACAGGCGCAGCGTTTCGATGCCATCCAAAAAATTCTCAGGCAATTCGTCAAACAAAACAGCGTCGTTTTCTATCCGCGCCATCAGCGTGTCGCCGATTACTCTTGTCTGTTCGTAGATCTCCTTTTCCATAAAGAATCGAAAACCTTCTTTCTGCGCCGAATTCTGTGTGGTTGGAAGCGGCTTTGCCGTATATTCCGCCGTTTTACCGTCCTCAAAAATCCTAATCTCTCTCTCGTTTGCCCAGCCCCAGCAACCGTCGTTGAGGTAGACAGCCTCCTCGCATAGTCCGATCAGCGGCGCGTCGCTGGAGGCAAAGAATGTCTCTCTCTCCGTTTTGCCGATCTGCAGAGGCGAACCCTTTTTTGCGAAAAATATCATATTTGGCAGATTTTCATCGATCAGCAAAATTGCGTAAGCGCCTTCAATCGCCTCTATTGCCCGCCCAAAGGCAGCTTTTGCCTCCTTCTCTTTTCGCAGGAAAAACTCGTACAGATGTACGATCGTTTCCGTGTCGGTCTGGCTGATAAAGCGCGCGCCTCCTTTGATCAACTCCTCTCTAAGCGCGGCGTAGTTTTCAATAATCCCGTTATGCACCACAAATGAATGTTCCCCTTGATGAGGGTGAGCGTTGATCTCCGTCGGTTTACCGTGCGTCGCCCAGCGCGTGTGCGCGATGCCCACCGCAAAGCCGATTGGCTCAAACGAAGCAGTTTTATTCACTAGATTGACTAGTTTACCTACCGCTTTGAACGAGCTGATGCGCCCGCCATGCAGCACCGCAAGTCCAGCGCTGTCGTAGCCGCGGTATTCCAACTCTTTAAGACCGTCCAGAAGCACTTTTTTGACGTTCTTGTTGCCTATATATCCCACAATTCCGCACATTTCAATAACCTTTTCCGCAGCGCTTGCGCTATTATACGCCGCCCCGCGTTACTTTGGTAAGCTCTCCGATGATCTCCTCTTTCACCGCCAGAAAACCGTTGCTTTTCTCGATCAGAAACATATTGTTCGTTCTGTGCCTGATCGTGTCGATCTTCGCAGTCGCTATGTCGATACCCCTGCGATCAAAGAGATCGATAAAGAACGCCATAAGCCCCTGCTGATCGGCGGTTTGCAGGCTCATTCTCGCATATGTCGGCGAGTGATCGCAGTCGATCTCGATCTCCTTTTTTTTAATCGTTGGGCGCTTATACTCCATCGTCCTGTTCATATCAAGGCTCTTTTCCACAAGATCGGAAAGGAGTGCGGCTGATTCGTCAAACCGCCGCCTGAACTGCATTCTGAACAGCTTCGCGCCATCAAAAAGCCTGAAAATATCCATAGCGCCCAAGTCAAAACGCGCAAGTCTGCCTAGAAGCCAGCCAAGATTAAACGGCACTTTACTGATCACGTCCAGCGTAAACGAAGGTTCAAGCGACACGCTGAAACTCACGCGGTCGGTCGCTCTGGCTTTTGCGGAAAACTCCAAAATCTCCGCTGGCTTAAATTTCAGGAAAAAGAGCGCCGAGTCGATTGAGAGTATCTGCCTTTTCTCGTGAGTATCCAGCGCGGTGAACCGATCATACGCTAGTAGCTGCCTCTCTTTGCGCGCCCTCGCAGTGGCTTCACTGATCTGCTCTCTTTTCTCCAGCGCCTCAACCGAACGGAAGTAGAGATCGCGCAGCAGGCTGCTCATAAGCGGCGTGAGAGCGTTTTCGGCTACGGAGGAGATATCGCAGACGGTGAGTATGTAGAGCATCGTCAGCGCGGTTACGCTCGCAATCGCGGAGGCAAACGCGTAAACTACACGATCACTGTATATATCCTCCGTTCTGGCGACATGCGCCATAAGCGTATGCAGTTTGATCAGCAAAACCCCGCGTTCAACCTGATCGTTTCTCAGCCCAAGCGTCCGTGCGAAACTCCCGAACCGTCTCGCGCCCGTTTCGCTGTGGCGGTTATGAGAACCGCCTTTGCCCGCGTCGTGCATCAGCGCTACCAGCCGAAGCAGCATACGATCTTCCGCGCCCAAACCGTCAAAAAGCTTCTTCGCCTCCCCGAAAAGCGAATCAAGCGTCTTCAACGTAAGGATCGAATGCTCGTCGACGGGACGCTTGTGGTATCCGTCGAACTGCGCCAGAGAGATTACCCCCTTTAATGGCGGAAAAAGAACATCTAAAACTTCGGCGCTGTCAAGCGCTGATATAAGCAGATGGGAATCGCTCCTCTGAAAAATTTCGCGAATCGTCTCTTTAAAGTAAGCTTTGGAACGTTTTGACACATTTGCGCGTTTGAGCGCCATTATGAAAGTGATGTCAAACGGAGTGTTTGGCGGCGCGTCAAGCGCTTTTCGCAGAAAACCACCTATGTCTTCGTTTTCGCTTTCAAGAGGCGCGCAGACAACCCCTGAAGGCGCTTGCCGGCGGATAAACTTCGCCAGATAATAGGCAGAGTGGCGATCGATGATTTTAAGCGCCTGTAAAACGCGCTTGAGCAGAAACCGCTCCGCCTTGCGCCTCTTTGTGTCTGCAAAGCCCATAAAAAGCGCCGTTTCGCGCTGGTATTGAAACAGCAGTGTGTCCGCCTTACGTCCAGCGATAATGTGCAACGCGGATCGGACGCGAAAAAGCGTCTCCAGCGCCTGATGAAAGACGCGGTAATCCTCCTCGCGGATAAGCGCGCCCACAATATCTTTGGTGCTGCTGACGCCAAAAAGCAAACGGGCGATCCAAAAAAGCGTGTTGGCATCTCTCAATCCGCCGACGCCCTCCTTGATATCCGGCTCCATCGTGATTGGTTTTTTCGTCCTGCGCTCATGGTACTCTCTCATCTTCGCGTCTATAAACTCGTCGCGCCGATCGAAGCGTATTCCGTTAAGCGCATTCCCCACCTCAACGTCCAAAATGCGCGATCCACAGAAAAACCGTCCTTCCAGCATCGCGGTTTTAATCGTGTTCTCCTGAGCGGCGGCTTCTTTCAGCTCACCGATCTCATGCACCCTGTGCCCTAGTTGAAAACCGGCGTCCCACGCCAGATATAAAACCCTCTCAATGATCGGCTGGACGTTGTAGCCCTTCGCGTCTTTGTAAACGATCATAAGATCAATGTCGGAATATGGCGAGCATTGCTCGCGCCCAAAGCTGCCCAGCGCGAAAAAGGCAATCGGCAGCGCACTGAGAGAGGGGACATAGTTGCCGAACATTCCGCGCAGTACATACCGATAGAAGGCGGCGATAAACTCCTCAATCATCCTTGCGTGCTGAATGAGAAACTGATGCGGAGTCGCGCCGCTGAAGCGCTCCCTAAGAGACGCATAGTATTCGGCTCTCTCCTCTTTAAACAGCCTTGAAACGGAGAAATCATCCGCCTTTTCTTCAATCAGCCGCTCAAGCTTTTTCGCAAAATCCGCCCGCATTTTCCGCCCCGCCCTTTTACGTTTCTCGTCGGCAATCCGCGCCCTCCGCCGTTTGGCGCTTTTGACAGTAACCGCATCTTTGGTACAATCACGCGAAATTGTAGCTTTGTCCGCCTAAACAGCGGCGGGGCATCAGGCAGAGGATAGTATGCGGTTTGAGGACGCGCTTAAGCTTTATGATCTGGAATTGTTTGATCTTGGCGAAAAAGCTAATAAGATCAGGCGGGAATACCATGGAAACAAAGTTTTTTATAACCGTAATCGCCACATAAACCCGACAAATATCTGTGCTGATCGCTGTATGTTTTGCGGCTTTTCGGCGCACCGCAAGAATCCTAATTCGTACACGATGAGCATTGACGAGATCGTTCAGATCGCCGTGGACGCGAAAATGCGCGGCGCGAAAGAAGTTCACATCGTAGGTGCCCATAACAGGAATCTTGGGCTTGAGTGGTATTTTGATATGTTCAGGGCGGTCAAAAAGGCTGTTCCGGATATTCATCTCAAGGCGATGACGGCAGCGGAAGTCGAATTTCTGGCGCGCGCTTATAAAATGAGCTTTGACTATATATTGGATATGATGATCGAAAGCGGCGTTGACAGTATGCCAGGAGGCGGCGCGGAGATTTTTAATGAAAATCTGCGGCGGAAAATCTGCGGCGGCAAGGTAAAATCCGCAGACTGGCTTACGATCCACAAGTTGTGGCATAAGCGCGGGCGCAAAAGCAACGCTTCTATGCTTTTTGGACACGTCGAAAACCGTGAGCACCGCGTGGATCATCTGCTGAGGCTTCGCTTGTTGCAGGAAAAAACCAGCGGTTTCAATGCGTTTATCCCTCTGCTGTATCAGACGAAAAACAACTTCTTGGAGATCGATAGAGCGCTTGATGCGGAAGAGATACTTAAAACAATCGCGATCTCGCGGATTGTCTTAAATAATATCCCGCATATAAAAGCTTATTGGGTGGGGCTTACGCTGAATCTTGCGATTGTGGCTCAGGAGTTCGGCGCCGACGATGTGGATGGCACGATAGAGCGCGAATCAATTAACAGCGCCGCTGGCGCGGAAAGCGCCAGCGGCGTAAGCGAAAAGTCCATGCGCGATCTGATTGCGAACGCGGGATTTGTCCCGATCGAGCGCGACAGTATGTACAACGAGGTGCTATGAACAGACTATACTATCCGTACAACGAGTTTCTGAAAGACGTGCGCATACTTGAAAATAAACTTTCTGGCGAACGTTTTGATGCCGTTATATCAATTGCCAGAGGTGGGATTTTTGTGGGGCTTTTTATAGCGGAGGCACTGGAGATAAACAACTTTTATATTATTAACGCCGTTCACTATAGAGGCAATCAGAAGCTCCGAAGCGTTGAAGTCAGAAATGTACCCGTATTTGCCGACGAGGAAAACGTACTTGTGTGCGACGATATTGCAGACAGCGGTGAAACGCTGCAGGCTGTGATCAAACTCCTCTCGGAGCGCAACAAAAACGTAACGTTTAAGACGGCGGTTTTATTTCAAAAAGAAAACGCACTGTTTAAGGCGGACTACTTTGTAAAACCCGCTTTCGGCTGGATTGAGTTCTTCTGGGAGAAAGAGCTTAAACCCGCTCTGCTATAATCCACGCCTTATTTTGTATTCAGGAGAACGTTTGTTTGAGGCAATAACCGATTCGCTGAAAAACGCCGTGCGAAGGCTGCGCCATTTTGACGACGAGGCCTCTTTGAAACGCGTTCTGGACGACCTCAAAAAGTCCCTGCTCAAAAGCGATGTCCACCACAAAGTGGTGAAAGAGATGATTGCGAAGGTTGAAATCAGGACCAGAGAACGGGGAATTCAGAAGGATTGTTTTGTCAAAGCGCTTGAAAGCGCGCTTTTTGAGACGCTTGCCGCCGCGGGCAATCGTGGCTTTGTTTACGCGCAAAAGCCGCCCACCGTCGTTGTGATGGCAGGATTGCAAGGTAGCGGTAAAACCACGACGACAGCAAAACTGGCGCGATTTTTGAAGTCCCGTTCAAAAAAGACGCTGGTCGCGGGAGCGGACCTGCGGCGGGCGGGAGCGGCGGAACAGCTTCGTCAGCTCTGCCAAAGCATTGAAGTGGAATTTATAAGCGGGGACTCGCCGATTGAAACGGCAAAAGCGGCGCTGAAGCGCGCGATCGACGGGCTTTTTGATGTTCTGATCATAGATACGGCGGGACGGCTTGGAATTGACGCGGATATGATGAGCGAGCTCGCGGCGATCAAAAACGCCGTTAATCCGCACGAGATTTTCTATGTCGCAGACTCCCTTTCTGGGCAGGACGCGGCAAGAAGCGCCGAGGCGTTTCATCGACAAATCGCGCTGACTGGCGTGATTCTCACCAAGTTCGACGGCGACGCCACAGGCGGGATTGCTATGTCGCTCGCCTCGCAGATTGGCGTGCCCCTGCGGTTTATCGGCATGGGCGAAAAGACGGGCGATCTTGAGATTTTCATTCCTGAGCGGATTGTCAGCCGCCTGATGGGAGAAGGCGACATCGCCACGCTTACCGAGAAAGTTACGGTAGCGATCGACGAGAAAAAAGCGGCGGAAATCAGCAAAAAAATCAAAAAGGGCGCGTTTAACTTCAACGATTTTCTGGCACAGATCGAACAGGTGGGCAAGCTCGGCAATATGAAGTCAATCTTAGGAATGATACCGGGCGCGGGGGTGCTCAGTCAAAAGCTGGGAGATCTTGATCTGGAAAACTCCAAAGATATTCGCCATATCCGCGCGATGATAGGATCGATGACAGCAAAAGAGCGCGAAGATCCGGATATACTCTCCCCGTCGCGCAAGTTGCGCGTATCCAAAGGGGCAGGACTTTCGATCGACGAAGTGAATCGTTTTATAAAGCAGTTTAGAAACGGTGCTAAAATGGCAAAGCAATTTGCAGGCAAAGGCGGTTTACAAAAGTTTGGCGCGCTTTTGAGCCAGCAGAACCGTATCAGAGCATAATTTACGTAAAGGAAACAGATGACAGTGATTCGTTTAACAAGGATTGGCAAGAAAAAACAGCCTTTTTACCGTATTGTGGTTACGGACAGCAGGAAGCGTAGAGACAGCGGCTTCCGCGAGATTCTTGGCTACTACAACCCGATGAGCGCCGAAAAGACGCTCAAGCTTGACAGGGAACGCTACGACTACTGGACTGGCGTAGGCGCCAAGCCCAGCGAAACAGTGGCGCGGATCGCGCGGAAAGTATGATTGAAAATTTTGTCGCCGACTTTGCCCGCCTGATATCCACGGAACCCGATCTTATTGAAGTGACGCGCGAGGATATTGACGAGAAATTTTCCGAAATCACGGTCTACGCGCACCAGCAGGACGTAGGCAAAATTATCGGCAAAGACGGCAATATGATCAACGCGATCAAGACCGTCGTGTCCGGCTGCAAGGCGAAGGATCAGATCAGCTATCGCATTCTGGTCAAGCCCATTGATGAGTGCCCCAGATAGCGCTCTGATCGTCGCGAGGATTGGTAAGCCTTTTGGATTGAAGGGGCTTGTAAGGTTCCGTATGCTTTGCGGCTTTCCTCAACTTTTCAGCGTTAGCCGAAAGTTTAAAGCCGCGCTGGGCGGCAAGGAAAAAACACTGATTGTTGATCGCGCCGACCCAAGCCATATGCTGATGGGCTTTGATGGGTACAACACCCCCGAAGAAGCGGCGAAACTAACCGGATACGGGCTTTTTACGACTATATCTGAAACAAGATCGGCTGTCAGGCTGAAGAAAAACGAACATTTCTGGTTCGACGTTATCGGGCTTTTCGCAATGGAAAATGGCGCGAAGCTGGGCGTTGTGAAGGAGATACGAGAGGGCGAACCAGCAATGATTGTAATCGCCCCGATCGGAAAAAAACAGCGTTTAATCGTTCCATACGACGATCATTTTATAATCGGCGTACAAGAGGGCAACCTTATCGTGCGGCATTGCGCCGAGTTGATCGAGGCGCTTTGAAAATTACCTTCGTTTCGCTTTTCGGCGAGCTGATTCAACCCTACTTTGAAGAATCGATTCTGAAAAGAGGGATGCAGAGGGGACTTTTTGAGATCGAGTTTTTAAACCCGCGTGATTACACAATAAACAAGCATCGAAAAACGGACGACACGGTAACGGGCGGCGGCGCCGGTATGGTGTTTTCGCCGCAGCCGCTCTTCGACGCGCTTGATGCGTTAAAAAGCGCTTCAAACGAGGTGAAAATTATCTTTCTCGCTCCTTCCGCCAAACGCTTTAACGCAAAAGACGCCAAACGGCTGGCGGCTTTTGAGCATATCGCTCTTGTATGCGGGCGCTATGAGGGGTTTGACGAGCGGGCGGTTGAGTGCTTCGCCGACGAGCTTTTTTCGATCGGCGATTTTGTGCTTACTGGCGGAGAGCTACCCGCGCTGGCTGTAGCGGACGCCGCGCTTAGATTTGTGCCGGGCGTGCTGGGAAGCGGTGAATCGCTCGCTGAAGAAAGCTTTGAAGAAGATCTGCTGGAATCTCCCGTATGGACAAAACCCGCCATTTTTCGAGGGTTGAAGACCCCTTCGACATTATTAAACGGCAATCACAAAGAGGTCGCAAAGTTGCGAAAAACGCTCGCCGCCTTCAAAACCGCCTTTTTTCGCCCCGATCTGTTAAGCAAAAGTTAGTATAATTGCCAACTTTTTCCCTATAAAGGCATGACGATGAGAAACCGCTATATTGAGGCGTTTGAAAAGGCGCAGATTGGCGAAAAAAATATACCCGATTTTCACGCGGGAGATACGATTAAACTCGGCATTCGGATTAAAGAAGGCGACAAGAGCCGGATTCAAAACTTTGAAGGTGTCTGTATATCGGTGCGCGGCGAGGGGGCAGGCAAGACCTTCACCGTCCGCAAAATAGGAGCAAACAACGTAGGCGTGGAGAGAATTTTTCCGCTTTACGCTGAAAGCCTGGAAAGCGTGGAACTGATCAGACGCGGCGACGTACGGCGCAGCAAGTTGTACTACCTGAGAAACCTGCGCGGCAAAGCGGCGCGGATCAAAGAGGCGCAAACGCTGCGGCGGGGGGAGTCCGATCAGACCTTCAGCGTCTTGACATAGCTGGCGAAGTGGTCGAGAATATCGTCCATTGAGCCGCCTTCGCTGAAAGTTATTACACCGCCTAGTTTTTTAAGCAATGCTTCGCACTCCGCGACACGCGAAGCAATCACCTCTTTATACTTGCTCTCTTTGATTAGCTGAAGCGAATGCTTGATCAGATCCAGCAGTCTGGTTACGCTTTCATCATCCCGCTCCTTGTAATTGAAGGAGAATCTTCTTCCGGCGACGATCAAAACGCCGCTTTTGCGCCCTGATTTCCCCTTGGGAAGCGTTTTCTCTGACGCGGCGACTGCCGCCTTCCCTTCAGGCGCAGCCGAATTTCGTCTTGTCTGGACGGTTATCATCACAACGGAAACGATCAGAAACAGACCTAGTAACGCGACGGCGATTAAAAGAGCGTTATTGCCGTCCATTCTATGCCGGTATAAAAATCAGGGACGAAACGTTGTTTGTATATCTGTCCGTCCTTTTGTATTCGCGGTAACCGTCGGAGTCCGCCCGCGCCGCAATGTACTGCCCGCCATCCCATTCAAGCAAAGACACTTTGAACTCTCCGAGCCTGCCCGGGTCGAACGGCAGGCGTTCAAGCGGTTTGAGCTTGCGGTTGGTGGAGGCAATCACGCTGTTTTTCGTGTGGTCAAAGAAAACTCCGAATGCATCCTGACCTTCCCTTTCCCCTTTGCCATTCAGCGGCAATGCGGTTTGCAGTATTGCCTCAAGTTGCCTCGCGGAGTCGAAAACCGCGCCAATGCCGCCGATTGGCGCGTCAGCCTCACTTAAGATAGAGGCTTGATAGATGTATGTAGGCTTTCCGTCGTAAAGCTCGCTTGGCGCAAACGGGGTTACAAAGTAGCGGCGCGTATCGGTGTTTCGCAACACCTCCCTATGCGTTTCGTCAGAGAGAGATTTGCCGATCAAACCCGCCGCTTCGCGTTTGCTTACCGCCTGCACTACGCCATGCCGATCGTATATGTACAGCAGCGAATACGGGGTGTAAAGAGAGTTGATGCGCTCTAAGACGCCGCCCGCCTCGTCGTACTGTTCCCTGCGGAAAAGCGGGGTTCTCGCCCACCAGCGGCAGTCATTGGCGCGTTCGTAAAGATTGCGATCCGCGATGTTCAAACTTAACCGCGCCAGCAGATAAGACTCGGTAAAGAGCGCGGCGGCGACTACATTCTCCAGATCGGTTACCGCGCGCCTGAAAACGGCCCGCGTCTGTTCGCCGATCTGCCTGATATTTTCCAAAATAGGATTTAAGGCGTAAGCGCGCGTTTTGGAGGCGATCAGTTCGCCGTTAATAACGACGTCGCCAAGGTCTTCACCGATCTCCTCGCTCGCGTCCACAATTTGCCGCAGTTCTTTGGAGAGCAGAACCGAAAACTGCCCCGCTGCGTGCGACTGGCTCGCCTGATCGTCGCCTGGACGCGTAAAGGCGTAAGCGGTCCAGTCTAAGCCGGTAAAGCCCTCAAAACTCTCGGCTTTCGCTCCCGCGCAGATAAAGGTTTTATTGCCAAATTTAGTAATCATATATGGCTTGCTTAGACTGAAGCCAAACCGTTCGTCTGTCTGCGCTGGAGCGCAGCTTGCGATTACTTGCTTTTTATCGTCAGTCAGCGCGATATGGCTGTTAAGAAACTCAAAGATCGCGTTCATTTCTCCGTCAAAATCAAAAATCAGCGCCAGCACGCCGACGATCTTTGCGCTGCTTGCTACCCTGCTCGCGAAGATCAGCTTCTTATTGCGATCGATAAAAAGATCGCTTTCCTTGAGTACTTCAATATATTCTTCCTTTGAAAGCGCTTCCATGATGAGAGAATCGCGGCTTCTGGCGACGCCGAATCTCTCGTCAAGCCGCGCGGCGACACGACCGTCGGGAAGCAGAAGCACGATGTCTTTGTAAACGGTGTAGGAAGAGGCGTACTCTCCGAGCCGTTTTTTTATCGCCTCCCGATCGGCCCGTGAAGGGTTTTCCAGCGACAGAAAATCGATCAGTTCGCTGTCCGCTGCCAGGAATCCCACATCGGCGGATCGTTCGTAGAGACAGCGGTTAAGCACATTAATCGCCGATCTGGACCTAATCGCCGCAGAGTTTACCGCGTTGCGAAGATTTTCGTTAAAGAGGCGTTCTACCAGCTTCTTTTGCAGATCGGTAAAGTTCTGCTGTGTTTTTTCCACAAACTCAAAAAGCGTGGCGGCGTCGCGCAGGCTGCTGATCTTACCGGTGAGCGTCGCTCTGGCAAGTCGTTTGTTCTGCGCCTCAAGAAGCTCGCTGTACTCCATTACGGCAGGAAACGCCTCAAAGCGTCCGTCTTTTTGCGTTGCCAAAATTCACCCTTTTGCGAAAACGCGCGTTCTGTTATTCACTAGTTTATATTACTAGCCAGCCGCTAAAATATCCGCTTTTTTGCCCACAACAATAAGCGCGGAAACGTTAAAGCCAATCAGAAACGCTATGATCAGCAGGAACGCCGATCGCAGGTGTTCCAGCAATTTCACCACCGCGGCGCCCTCTTTTTGCGCTTCGTCCGCTGCCTGACTCAGCTCCTGATCCAGCGCGGAGGCGAGATCGATAAGCGTCTTTGTCTCTTCCAATGCCGTCTTGCGGCTCTCCAGCGTCTTCGTAATCGATTCTTTGAAACCTTTCCAAAAAAGCTGGTTATCAGCGATGAGGGCAAGTATTGAGGCGTGTACGATCGAGTCGGAGCTCGCGAAATTTAAAAGCGTGGCGGAGTAAACGGCGATACCGTTTACCGCTTCCTTATAAAGCCGATCCGAACCGATCGCGAGGTAGCTGGACACCAGCAGAACAAGCCGATCTATCAGTTCCACCTGCGCCTGCGAATCTGCAATCGTTGTACGAGAGTGCTTGCGGCTTTCCAGCATCAGGGCGACATCGTTGCTTGCCTGCTTCAGTTGCGGCGCTGCGCGCAGGAAATTCGCCCCCTCGATCTGGATCGTATCCCTGCACTCCCTTATCCGCTGAATCTTTTCAAGCGCTTCTTTCCATATCTCCCGCGCTTTGTCTATGCGCGTGACGGAATTGCTGGGGAAGCCGCCGCTGGAGATGCCATCACCGATAAGCGTGAACTGTTCGTTCGCTTTTTTGGCGGATTCACCGAGTTGATAAGCGTCTTCCAAGAGCAAAAGCGGCTCTCTCAGCGCTGACTTCACAAGCTCCCGTTCTTTTTCCAGTGCGATAAAGAAGCCTTCCGCCGCCTTGCGGCGATCTCCCAGCGACATATTGACCAGTACAAGCCCGAAGCCCAGAAGCGCCGTCAATATGATCAGATACACTACAGTTTTCATAGAAATTTTCAATTGATCTTTCCCCTAACGCAATGCGATATTGTGCCAAAACGCCCCTATTTTCTCATTAGCGCGCTAATCGTTGACATAAAAGTTTTGGGATCGGTTTTAACAATAAACCCCGACGCCCCCATTGACGTAACCTTTTCGTTGACGCCGGGATCGGACATACTAGTGTTTATGGCAACGGGAATATTGCTGTAGCGCTGCTTCTCCCTGATATGCTTGAGCACCTGATAGCCGTCCTTACGCGGCATCTCCAGATCGGTGATTACAAGCCCAATCTCGTCCACCCCGTCGTCGTCAAGTGCGTCCAGATAGTCAGTAAGCTCCTGCCCGTCGTCGAAAATGGCAAAGTCAATCCCGCTTTCGCGCATAATGTCGCGCACGATCTCCTGGGCAGTTTTGCTGTCCTCCGCAATCAGCAGCTTCTTCTCGCTTGAGACCGCTTCGTGCGCGGCATCTTTGAGGTCGTAATTCGCGCCGAAGGTGTCAAAAAGCAGTTTTTCCACGTCCAGTACCAGCACAATCGTCTTTTCTCCCTCTATTTCGACGATCGTTTCATATATCAGCGTGCCGGCGGTGCGTTGCGGCTTTTGCAGATTGCCGATCGGAACGTTGAAGATATTTCTGATTCCGCGTATCGGAAAAGCCACGCGCGCTCTGTTAAAGTCGCAGATAAGATATTCGTAGTAGAGGTTTTCCGGCGTCCAGATGTCCAGCCATCGCTCCAGAGCGATAACGGGGACAATCGTGTTCTGGTAGCGTATATATCCTTCCAGAAGCCTGTTGTCAACCGTGTTGTTCTTAAACACCTCGTACTTTTTATAATCTTCAATCGATCGTATTTTTGAGATATTGATCCCGTAAAAATTTTTGTCGTTAAGCTGGAATACCGCGATCTGCATAATGTTGTGAAGATGCGTTTTGCTCGTTTCTTCCATCTTTTTGATCGTATCGCTCATACGTTTCCTTCTTTTTTGCCGAAGATCACGGCGCCAAGCGGTGGCAGAGTAACGCTCAGGCTATACTCTCTGCCGTGAGATCGACGCGCCTCCGCCTCCACCTTTCCGCAGTTGCCTGTATTGCCGCCGCCATAGATGGCGCTGTCACTGTTAAACAACTCCAGCCATTCGCCATCCTCGTTAACTCCCATCCGATAACCACGCCGTACGACGGGGGTGAAGTTGCACAGGATCAGCAGCGTCTCGCCACCGCCATAGCGAAAAAATCCAATCACGCTTTGCGCGCCGTCTCTCATATCCGCCCATTCAAACCCATCCAGCGTGAAGTCCCGGAGCCAGAGCGTCTTTTGCGAACGATAAAAACGGTTCAGATCGGCGATAAAACGTTGCAGACTGCTGTGAACGGGATATTGGAGCAGGTGCCAGTCAAGGCTTTGCTTGTAGTTCCATTCGGCGTACTGCCCAAACTCCATTCCCATAAACATCAGTTTTTTACCCGGATGCGCGAACATATAGGTAAACAGCAGGCGCAAATTCGCAAACCGCTGCCACTCGTCGCCGGGCATTCTGCCGATAAGACTGCCCTTCATATGCACCACCTCGTCATGGCTGAGAGAGAGCAGGAAATTTTCGTGAAAGGCGTACCAGATGCTGAAGGTGATCTGATCGTGGTTATACGACCGAAAGAGAGGATCGCGGGAGAAGTATTTAAGCGTATCGTGCATCCAGCCCATATTCCACTTCAGCCCGAAACCCAGTCCGCCTAGGTATGTAGGGCGCGTTACCATAGGCCACGCCGTAGACTCCTCCGCGATCATAGCGATATCCGGAAACTTTTCATAGGCAACGGCATTGAGCGTCTGAAGAAACTGAACGCTTTTTAAATTCTCCTTGCCGCCGTGCTCGTTTGGTATCCACTCCCCTTCTTTCCGGCCGTAATCCAGATAGAGCATGCTCGCCACCGCGTCCACTCGGATGCCGTCTATGTGAAATCTATCCAGCCAGAAAATTGCGCTGCTGATCAAAAACGCTTTGACCTCGTTGCGCCCGTGGTTGAATATAGCGCTTCCCCACTGCGGGTGGAAGCCCTGTCTCGGATCGGTATGCTCATACAGATTTGTGCCGTCAAAATTTGCAAGCCCGTGCATATCCACCGCAAAATGCGACGGCACCCAGTCGATAAAGATGCCGATCCCCGCCTGATGGAGGCAATCGACCATAAAGGCGAAATCCTCCGGAGCGCCGTAGCGCGACGTGGGTGCGAAGTAGCCTATACACTGATAGCCCCATGATCCGTCAAAGGGATATTCGGTCGGAGGGAGAAACTCCACGTGCGTATAGCCCATATCGTTCAGATACTTCGGCAGTTCCCCGCCAAGTTCGCGGTAGGTGAGCGCTCTGCCTTCTTCTGTATTGAACCGCCACGATCCCAGATGCATCTCGTATATGCTCATAGGCGCATCCAGCTTGTTTCTGCCCGATCTCTCTTTAAGCCACTCTTCGTCGTTCCAAACGTAATCAAACCTGTGGATTCTTGTCGCGGATTTGGGCGGCACCTCCCACAAAGAACCGTACGGATCGCTCTTTTGCATCTGTGTTCCGTCTTGCGCCGTGATCAGGTATTTGTAGCTGTCCCCTTCTTTGGCGCCCGCGATAAACCCCTCCCAGACACCGCTGCCATCTCCGCGCAGTTTCAGCGGATGTTTCCCGCCGTCATAACCGTTAAAATCCGCGATCACGCTCACGTGCGAGGCGTTCGGCGCCCAGATGGCAAAATAGGCGCCGCGCACGCGGTTTTTCGTTACGATATGGCTGCCGAGAATCTCAAAAAGTCGATAATGCGTTCCGGACTTGAAATAATAGCTGTCCTGTTCGCCCCAAAGCGAAAAATCGTACTCCGCTGGCGCAGCGATCATATTAGGTTCTCCTTGATGTCCTTACGGCATTGTATCAGACAAAGCCCCACTCTTATATAATAATCAGCTTATCAAAATACGCGTGGAGGTTCCATACTAGTGAAAGTTCGTGTTATAGCAGCGGCTTCGTTTCTAGTGATGTTTTCGTTCTGCTCATTTGTATATTCGGAGCTGGAAGCCAAAGGCAGAAATGACGAAGCGTCCAGACAGGACGCATTTGAAAAGTTCACAAAAGTTGTGCATACGATCGAAAAATACTACGTTGACGAAATCGAAATTAACGAAATCATCAACAAAGCGCTCGACGGGCTGCTCTCTAATCTGGACGCGCATTCCAGCTATCTGGATAAGAAGCAGTTCGGAGAGATGCAGATCAAGACCAGCGGCAATTTCGGAGGGCTTGGAATTCACGTGGGTATGCGTGACGGGGCGCTGACAGTGATCGCGCCTATTGAGGGGACGCCCGCCGATAAAGCGGGGATCGAAAGCGGGGATATCATCCTGAAAATCGACGACAAATCGACGATTGGAATGAACATTGACGAAGCAGTCGATCTGATGCGCGGCGAACCCGGCAGTCCCATCAGAATCACGATCGTCCGCAAAAATATGGAAAAGCCGTTTGAGGTGACTCTCGTACGCGCCGTTATCAACATCCAGTCGGTTTATGCCAAGACGTATCAGGGCGATATCCTCTACCTGCGCATAACGAACTTTGATGCCAACGTCGCCACAATGCTCCAAAAAGAAATATCCTCGCGCAAGGCGGTCACAAAAGGGATCGTCCTTGACCTGCGCAACAATCCGGGCGGGTTGCTTGACCCGGCGATTCAAACGGTGGATCTCTTTATTGAGGAGGGGATTATCGTGTCTCAAAGGGGGCGCGTGGAGAAAGAAAACAAAGTCTTCAAGGCGTCCAAACGAGGCTCGATCACTGATATTCCGCTGGTGGTGCTGGTCAATGGAGGAAGCGCCAGCGCCAGCGAGATTGTCAGCGGCAGCCTTCAGGATCACCACCGCGCCGTCATCGTAGGCGAGCGCACCTTTGGCAAAGGGAGCGTACAGCTTGTTATGCCGCTTGATGAATTGGACAAAAAGAAAGAGCGTGATGCGATTCGTCTCACGATTGCCCGATACTATCTGCCCAGCGGTCGCACGATTCAGGCGACGGGAGTGGAGCCAGATGTCGAAATTAAACGCGCGAGCCTGAAAGAAGCGGACGATGATTTTACAATCAAGGAGGCGCAGCTCAAAGATCATCTGGAAGCGCAGCTAAGCGAGATTAATAACCAGCCCAAGCGGACGGCGAAGCCGGACGACAGCCATCTGACCGACGAACAGTTGAACGAAGACTATCAGCTCAAGAGCGCGCTTGGCATTTTGCGCGGTTTGATTGTTCTGCAAGGGGGAAAGCGCTAGTGGAAAAGATAGAGGTAATTTACGAGGGTAAAGCCAAGAAACTCTGGTCAACCAAGGATAAAGATCGGTTAATCGTGGAGTTTAAGGACGATCTCACCGCCTTTAACGCGCAGAAGAAATCGCGGGAGGCGGGCAAGGGAGCGCTCAATTGCGAAATAAGCGCGAGCCTTTTTGAACTGCTTGCCAGAAACGGCGTCCGAACTCATCTCATAGAACGGATAAACGCTACGCATCAACTGGTCAAAAGAGTGGATATTATCAAGATCGAAGTGGTGATAAGAAATATCGCCACCGGCAGCCTCACCGGAAGGCTTGGAATCAAAGAGGGAACGAAGCTGCCGTTCGCGCTGGTAGAGCTATACTACAAGGACGATCGACTGGAAGATCCGATCGTCAACGACGAACATGCGCTGATTATGAATCTGGCGACGCAAAACGAGATAAACGCGCTGAAAGATATTGGCAGAAGGATTAATGGCGTACTATCCGCGTTCTTCGCCGATCGCGGACTGACGTTGATAGATTTTAAAGTGGAGTTCGGGCGCGGCGGTCACGGCGAAATTCTGCTAAGCGACGAGATCAGCCCCGACAGCTGCCGCTTCTGGGACACAAACTCAGGAGAAAAACTGGACAAGGATCGCTTCCGTCAAGACCTGGGCGGCGTAAAACTCGCCTATGAAGAGGTGCTTAAACGTATTAAGGATAAACGATGAAAGCAATAATCAATGTCTCCCTGAAAGACGGTATTCTTGATCCACAGGGGAAAGCGACACGGCACGCGCTCAAAACGCTGGGGTTTGAGAATTTGGAGAGTGTGCGCATTGGGAAACAGATCGTGATCAATTTGAACACATTTGATGCCAAAGAGGCAAAAGAACAAGCGCAAAAAATGGCGGAAGAATTGCTTGTCAACGAGGTGATCGAAGAGTGCTCGATCGATATTCAATGACAGCAGCCATTCTGCGCTTTCCCGGCACAAACTGCGAACGCGACACACAATGGGCGTTTGAGGAGGCTGGCGCGAAGACAAAAATCGTCTGGCACACCGATACGCAACTGCCGTCAAAGACAGATCTCGTCGTGATTCCGGGCGGCTTCAGCTACGGCGACTATCTGCGTTGCGGCGCGATCGCGCGTCTTTCTGCTATTATGAGCGCTGTGAAAGCCTTTGCCGGAAACGGCGGTAAAGTGCTTGGCATTTGCAACGGCTTTCAAATTCTGCTGGAAGCAGGGTTATTGCCTGGTGCGATGAGGCGGAATGAAAATCTGCATTTTATCAGTCGTTTTCAGCGGCTTCTGGTGGTCAGCATCAACAATCGCTTCACCTCCAAACTCAGGGAAACGGCGCCGCTTAATATGCCGATCGCGCACGTTGAAGGCAACTACTATGTCGACGCGGACGGACTCAAGTCTCTGCAGGATAATGATCAGATTGTGCTTACCTATTGCGACGAAGAGGGCAAAAATATCAACGTAAACGGCGCGGAGGCGAGTATAGCCGGCATTTGCAACAGAGAGAAGAACATCTTCGCGCTTATGCCGCACCCGGAACGCGCCGCGAGCGAGAAAGTTGGCAGTACGGACGGTCTGCTGCTGATCAAAAGCGTTCTGGAGTCGTAAGGTGCGCGTTTTTCGCCTGCTCTTTCTTCCGCTGATGGCGCTGGCTGATATGAGCGTCATTAAGTCGATCTATCTCACCCATGAGCCGATTCCGGAAACGCTTTACGTTGGACAGACAATCCCCGTCACATACAATGTGCTGATTACCGATCAGTATCGCAAGCTGGAGACGCTGATGGGGGAAATGACGGGCGTAAAAAGGGTGGCTGCCGACAGCGCTTGGCAGATTGTAGACGAAAACCGCCGAAAAATTGTCATATACTACCAGATTACGGCGACCAGAATTACATTCCCTTCAATTGAGGCTGTGATTACGCTGCTGGACGGATCGGTCGACTCCTCCAAAGTCAACTCGCTTACTGCTGTGGCGCAACGTATCGGTACAAATCCGCAGTTCTGCGGCGTGGTCGCGGAGGATTTGAACGTCGTCTCTTACAAGGTGGAACGGCTTAATGAGACGCAGAACATTCTTGCGATGGAATTGACGGGCAGCCTCTCCAATCTGGGATCATTTACGCTTGGCGGCAGCGCGCAGACGCAGGGTTTTGAATCGCAGGAGATTCGCCAGCCTCTCAGCCGCGCCTTCTATTACGCCTTTCTGGACACTGCGCAAAGCGATGTAAGCTTTAACTATTTCAACTCCGTGAGCGGCGATTTTAAACGTATCTCTCTTGCTTTCGATCTCTCCAATATTGATCGCGAGATCAGTACGCATACCGATATAAATCCCAACAAAAAATCGATCCCGTGGATGAATCTGATCGTTCTGCTGCTGGTTTCGATCACGCTGATCGCCGTCTTTTTCAAAACGCGCAAGATTGTGTTGCTGCTGCCCATCGTGATCGTTGCGGCGCTGATCGTCTGGATCGTTGTACGCGACGAAAAAATAATCATCAAGCAGCAGGCGCAGGTGCGTCTCCTGCCAACTGAAACAAGCACGTTGTTTTACGTTACCGACAAACCTACAAGCGCGATTTTGTTACGCGAAAAAAGCGGCTTTGTCAAGGTGTTGCTGCCTGACGAAAAGATAGGCTGGGTTAAAAAGTCGGAGATAGAATAACTGCGTATTAACCCGGCGGACAAGCGAAAAATTTTTTGAGTAATTTATCTTCAGCGTAGGAAATGCGGTAAAAAGGCAAAAGAGTTGTTGAAATAATATAGAGTGTGCATTTTCAGGTTTTGTAACGCTGAAAGATTCATATAATATAACAAGACATTTCTAAAAACAAGATATTTTACAGCGGTAATGTTTGCGTTACGCGCGTTTTCTTATTTTGCTGCGGGCGGAAAAGTCTTTAAAACAAGATGTCTAATGCGCTGGTTTGACGTTAGCGGTATTTATCGCCTGCGAAACATCCTACGTACCGCAATCGCCAAGTTCGCACGTTTTGCGTGCGTCCTTTTCGGCATTTATGATCGTTGAGCTTGGTGCGGACAAACCCGCGGTTGTTGCAGGCGGACGAAAAACCGGGAACAATCTTGATTGCTCTGCTGAAATCGGCGATTTCGCCCTGATCGCCTCTAAAACCTTCAATCCGATTATAATAAAGATAAGTTAGCGTGCAATCAAACGCCGCAAGCCTCGCTATGCAGAATAGATTTTAGCGGGAGTGTGAGAGGCTGACGATGGCAGATTGGCTGTTTTGTAGTTATGAGTGCCGAAAATAGATTAAACCTCAGAAACGGAAAACTCTGCAAAATTGGAATGATTCTTTTTAGCAAAACCGGTTTTATATAACAACAGCGGTAGCATTAGTTGGGATTTGACGAAAGCCTCGGCAAAACTCTTGCCCACGCCCATCACCTCGCCGGTGGATTTCATCTCCGGCCCCAGGATGTTGTCGACGCCGGGGAATTTGATGAAGGGAAACACCGCTTCCTTCACGCAAAAATACGGCGGCAC
>JAITRJ010000025.1 GCA_031288475.1 Helicobacteraceae bacterium
AGGTATCCGCCGCCTATCTCGCAAAGCCCCGCCAGAAAAAATATCAGCAGCGTTTTTGTAACTAACATAAAGCCTCTTTGCTAAAACTCTCGTATAGGCACATAACCCACATCTTCAACGAGAGCCTGCCCTTGCTCGCTCAAAAACCACTCACCCAATTTATTGCCATCCGCAGAGATATTTTGGGTATTTATTATGTAAACCTCGGCTGTAAACGGATATGTGTTGTTTTTGATATATTGGACGGTCGGTTCTATGCCCTCGATATTTAAAAGTTTTATATTTATAAAGTTTATAAACGCTTCGGTTGATTTGGCGCACAAGATAACCATCCAAAACGTCCTTTTCAAAAGCTACAGCGGCGATACGCTGGTAATCTTAACCGCGTTTGTCAATAGCATGATACTGCTGCCTTTTATATTTTTATTCTCAGCGGCGGGGTTTTTAAACGATAAATTTTCAAAGACGGCGATTATCCGTCACTCCGCGCTCGCGGCTGAGTATTCTAACCCGCATTTTTCATTGAGGTCTCCATAACGTCTTTTTTACGCGGGAACGATCCTTAAGCGCTTCGTTACGTTTATTGACGAATACAAAGAGTTAAGATGACCAGTTTTAGATACTGCTTTCTCAGAGCTTCCTCTACAATGGGTGTGAGAGCCTGAATCTGAAAACGCCTGAGTGGGTACATTCGCGATAATACCCGCGTCAGCAAGCGAAACGGCTGCAAAACCTCAGCGCGGGTCGAAAAGGTATGGCGCAGTGACGGAATGGATACCCGCGTAACCTCAAAAGAAGGCGTTTAAACTCTCTACTGAATATGGGGAAACTTAGCTTCGCGATTCTTGCGCCATCACGTTTTCACGCGGCATCAAACGCTTGCCTTTGGCAAATACGCTCCGCGTTCCTTTTTACGATGATGGGAAAGGGCGAAAATGACGCCTTTTCGATCATTCCCGCGCAAGCGCGAAGCCGTTTTGGAGATTCGACCCTTTGTTTTTCGTCATTCTCATACTGTGCGCCGCGCTCAGAACCGTTAAATATCAAAACGCCGATTTTCCATATTTTTACCTACTTTACGCTTTTATTAAAGAGTGACTTCAGGAAATTTATAACAAATGTGATGTAAAGTTAAGGTGAGAAAAAAGGAGAGTGAGATTCCAGATGTTTCGCATTGGCATACACCCATTCCGCGATGCGCTTGCGGTATGGGTAGTTTCTGTCTCTGTCTCGCTGGTCGGTTTCACCGTTTTGGGAGCTAGGTTTGCCCACGCCCAGATGGAAATGCTTAACGCCCGCCTGAAAAACTACGCGATGATCGGCGCTTCGATGATTGATGGCGAACGTCACAAGCTCATCACCAAACCGGAAGATACTTCTTCGCCGCTTTACGACGAGATTATCGCGCCGCTTGTGAATTTGCACAGCATCATGCCGCAGATTTACTTTGCCTATACAGTCGTACGCAACGAGAATGGCGGGAAATGCGTCTTTTTATCAGACGATACAGCGCCGGAAGATAACGTGTGCGATTATTACTTTGTGCTGGATACGACCGAACACGTGATGAGAATGCGCGGCGGGGAATTGGACAGCAGGGAGACGCTTGTAATGTCACGGGTCCGGGACGCCTACACTAAACCTAATGCCGCGCTGATCGACACGCTTATATACGGCAGGAACAACACCAGCGATATCTACACCAGCGGATTCGGCACTTTCAAAAGCGGCTTCGCGCCGATCTACGACAATACCGGCACAAGACCGATCGGCGTGGTCGCCATTGATATGCATATTTCGGATTATGCGGCGTATATATCGCGTGTATGGCGCATTCTGCTAAACGGTGAGTTCGCCTTTTTGATACTCTCTACGCTGGTTGCCGTACTGATATATTTCAAACGGCTGCAAACAAGACGTGTCCTGCTGAGCGCCGCTGTCGAACGCAGACGACGGATGAAGGAGATTGAGGAACGCACGATAGAAAACGAGCGTCTTCTGCGCAGCATATTGCCGGGTGGTATCATAGAGCGCCTGCGGGGAGGTGAAGAACTGATTGCCGACAATTATGAACGCGTAAGCGTAGTCTTTATTCACGTGGGCAGATTCGCGCAAATCTCAACAAAAGAGGAAGCTGTCAGGCTAATCCCCGCTTTGGGCACCGTTTATGACAAACTCAACGAACTTACGGTTAACTACCAATTGGAGAAGATCAAATCAAATGGTTCGTTCTACGTGGTTGCAGGCGGTTTTGATCACGACTCGCGCGATCAGCTCGTAAAAACAGTCAAAATGGCGCTGGAGGCGATGGCGATTATGCGAGAAGCGGGCTACGAAGCGCAGATAGGCATATCGGCTGGTGCGGCGATCGCCGGCGTTATCGGTCACGCCAAATTTACCTATGATCTGTGGGGCAGAACGGTGATAGAGGCGGACGCTTTGGCAAGGTGTGCCCAAAGCGGGCATATTTTATGCAGCGACGCTTTTGTTCGTTTCTTTGATGAATCGGCATTTTCCTTCAGCTTGGTAGGAAATGTGAAAGTAAACGACAATTTAACCATAGCCGCCTACGAATTAAACAGCGAGAGACAGGAAAGCAGTATAGTGGAAAGGACGGTAGGGCAATGAAACAGGAAGCATTTGAATTTGGCGTCCGCCCCATACAAGAAGCGTTTTTGGTATGGGTATCGATCATCGCCGTTGCCGCGCTTAGTTTTGGGGTAATATACAATCTGTCGATCTCATATTACGAAAAGATGATCGAGCGCGAATTGGTGGAGTACGCGAAAATCGGCGCGTCGCTGATCGATGGCGAAACGCATCGCGAACTTGTAAGCCCCGATCAGACAGGCGGCGATACTTATATGCGTTTGATCGAACCGCTGATAAAATACCACCAATTACTGCCCGATATCCACTATATGTACACCATGACTAAAAAAGACGATAAATTCTATTTCGTACTTGATACGGCGAAGTTCATGCGCGAAGCAAGAGCAAGCATGTCGCTGATTCACAATCAGGTTATGGATGAATATCCGGATCCGGAAGACACGTTAACGCAAGTATTTAAGCGCATCGCGCCGCTTGCAGGCGAGCTGCTCCCCGACGATCTCGGCACCTTCAAAAGCGGTTTCGCACCGTTTTTTGACAGAAACGGCGAATTGTCCGGCGTGTTTGGCGTGGATATGGACATGCAAAACTACAACGTTCGCGTAGACGCTGTAAAGCGAGTTTATCTGTTTGGAGTGCTGCTGTTTGTGGCGCTGGCGACTGTTGTGGCGGCGGCGGTCGGCGTTTTGCGCACAAATACGCTCAAAACCCTAACAGCCGCAAACAGAGAGCGGCAGCGACAGGAGGAGGAGCTGTTAGCCAAAAATCGCGAGAACGAACTGTTGCTTACGAATATCCTGCCAAGCACCGTTGTCAAACGGCTTAAAAGTGGTGAAAAAGTGATTGCGGACAGCCACGAGCGTGTAACAGTAATGTTCACCGATCTGGTCGGTTTTACCACGTTCAGCTCTCTCTTAACCGCGAGGGAAGTCGTCTATGTGCTAAACCGCATATTCGGTATGCTTGACGAACTGGCGATAACCTACCGTCTGGAGAAGATCAAAACGATCGGCGACAGTTATATGACTGTGGGAGGGCTGGATCCGTTCGATCGCGATCATATGCAGCGCGTGGCGGCGATGGCGCTTGACGCCGTACGGCTGTTCAATGAGATAAAAACAGAACTGAATATCGCAAACTCCGGTATCCGTATAGGAATCGCCACCGGCCCCGTCGTTGCAGGTGTAATAGGCAGCGTGCGCTCCGCCTATGATCTCTGGGGCAGCACGGTAAATACGGCGAGCCGGATGGAAAGTTACTCTCTGCCCGATAAAATTCACTGCGAAGAGACATTTGTAAAGTTTGTTGAAGACGAGTTTATTTTTGAAGATCGCGGCGAAAATCAAATTAGAGGCAGAGGTCTGATGCATACATATTTTCTGGTAGGCAAACGTTAATATGAGACGCGAGCGATCCGGTAACTTCCTCCCTCCGCACTTCCCCCTCCCTCCGCGAAGCGCGGCGTGGAAGGGGTTATCCACGCCATCAGGCATACACCCCCCCCCCCACGGCAGAGCTGACAGAGCGGCAGATACGAACCCGCTCCGCTGGCGCTGAATTGTCGTATCCAAGCATTCACGCGTGAATGCGGAGGACGTCTCCCTTATACCGTCTCTTTCG
>JAITRJ010000041.1 GCA_031288475.1 Helicobacteraceae bacterium
GTCGTTAAGAGGCGATTGCAGTCTAATGTGGCAGTTATATTTGCGCCAGGGGAAATGTAACGATCAAATCACGCGTCACGCGCAAAAAACAGCGGCCAACGTGAAAATGGTATTGAATCGTATGGGATTAAGCGATAGATAATCAACAATTCTGCGATACCTTTCATACGCGCCGCCCCCTAACGTCCAGCGCCGCGAAGCGTTAAAAAAATAACGTTTCGCAAAACGTTCAGATATATTTGATAACTCTGAATATCGGGACTATGTCTCTGGATTGTTTCATACCGCTTCGCAAGTTTGCGTCTCTTTCCATCATTGCGAGCCGTTAAAATCGGCGCGGGCTGCTCTATAGCTGCGGGGGTAAGCGTTAGTAGGACTCCTGTTCGCTTGGAAACGCGCCCGATCTGACGTCGTCGGCGAACTTGGAGATCGCCTCTTTGACGAGCGCCGCGCCCTCTAAATAGCGTCTTACGAACTTGGGCTTAAACGCCTCAAAAAAGCCCAGCAGATCAGACCAAACCAGCACCTGCCCGTCACAATCGGCTCCCGCGCCTATGCCGATAACGGGGATTTTCACGCTCGCGGCGATCGGTTTCGCGGCGCTTGCCTTTACCCCCTCCAGCACGATTGCGAACGCGCCCGCCTCTTCGATTGCCCCCGCGTCCCCGATCAGTCTCTCAATCGCCGCGTCGTCTTTACCCTGCACCTTAAAGCCGCCGCTTTGACGCGCGAACTGCGGCGTTAAACCAATATGCCCCATAACGGCGATCGCGTTGCCCGTAAGCCTTTTAATGACTTCGGCTTTTTCCGTGCCGCCCTCGATTTTTACAGCGCTCGCGTCCGTTTCCTTATAGACGCGTGTCGCGTTTCCCAATGCGCTTTTAGCCGACGCGCAGCTTCCGAAAGGCATATCAAAAACGACAAACGAATCCGACGCGCCTCTGCAAACCGCCTTTGTATGGTAGATCATCTCGTCAAAGGTAATCGGGAGCGTGTCGCTATGCCCGCCAAAACTCATCGCCAGACTGTCGCCCGCAAGCAGAATATCGGCTTGCGGAGCGATCAGCCTCGCGAACAACGCATCGTAAGCGGTGATTACGACGAGTTTTCGCGTGTTCTTCGCCGCTTTTATCGCTTGAATAGTCGTTTTCGTCATACTCTCCTCCTGGCATTTATCAGAGTTGAAGCGGTGATTTTAGTCTTTTATGTGTAAAATGGCGATAAATTAAACAATAAGGTTAATCTTATGATTAGGAAAATAAGAGTTGGCGCGAGGCTTTTTGTCTTGTCGGCAATAGCTCTGCTCTCGACCGTTATAGTCGGCGTTTTTGGATTTTTGGGAATATCAAAGATGGATGAGCAGGCGGAGTTGATATATAACACGGCGGCTCTGCCCGCGTCGGAGCTTGGCGCGATGAACGGCGCTCTGGGGAAGGTCGTGGCTGATCTGCTGCTGGCGTTTCATCACGATCCGAACAGCCGTTTCGTCTCTATGCACAGCGATCACCCCGTAACGGCGCATCTGGAGAGCGCGGAAATGTGGCTCAAAAATTTTGACACGGGCTGGGCGGCTTTTAAGGCGACGCCTTTAAACGACGAAGAGAAGAAGCTTTCCAGCATTATTGAACCGCACTACAAATCCTTCGTTGAAAAAACATATGCTCCTCTCTCGGAAAAGTTAAGAAAGGGTGAGTATTCGGCTGAAGCTGTAGGGATACTGCTCGCCGGTTTCAAGGCGGACGCCGAGGTGGTAGAGACGACGCTTACCAAACTGATCAAGATGGAGGAGCAGATCGCCGAAGATGAAAATACCGAGGCTACGGAGACTTTTCACGCAACGCGCGTTCAGATGATTGTCGTTGTTGTTATCGCGATCGTGATAACTTGCGTAGCCGCTACTTTGATTACTCTCTCAATTACGGGACCGCTTGCCAGAATTCAGGCGATGACGGGCGAGATCGAGAACACCGGCGATTTCAGAAAACGGATTAAGGTTATGGCAAACGACGAGGTGGGCAAGACCGGCAACACCATCAACAGCCTTCTTGATTCGCTTCAAGAGGCTTTCAGCGCGCTTCTTCAGAATACTGAGCGTCTGGATAAAGCCAGCGCGGAGCTTGCCGAACTGAGCGGCCGCGTTGCGAAGGCGTCCGAAAAGACGAGCGATTCCAGTTCCGATATGGCGGCGAGCGTGGAAGAGATGACGGCCAGCATCACGCAGGTGGGCGAAAACGCCAAGGAGACCAGCAAAAACGCCGATCAGATGATGACGCTCTCTAAAAACGGAACTTCGGTTGTCCTTAAGACTGTAGAGGAGATGCGGCAGATGGCTGAAGCGGTCAAAAATTCTTCCGAAACGATCTCTGAGCTTGGCAAACAGAGCGAACAGATTTCAGGCATCGTGCAGACGATTAAAGACGTTGCAGATCAGACCAATCTGCTGGCGCTCAACGCCGCAATTGAAGCGGCGCGGGCGGGCGAGCAGGGACGCGGCTTCGCCGTCGTCGCGGACGAGATCAGAAAACTCGCCGAACGAACTACGGGCGCAACGACGGAGATTGCGGCGATGATCAGCGCGATTCAGGAAAGTTCGCATTCGGCTGTCGAGTCGATGGCGCACGCAGCGGATCGGGTAAACACGGGCGTTTCGCTTGCCAGCGAGGCTGGAAGCGCGATCAATGACATTCAGAAAGGCGCAGAACAGGTGCAGGTGCGTGTTGACGACATAACCTCGGCGCTTAACGAGCAGTCGACGGCTAGCCATCAGATTGCCGAACATGTCGAAAGGGTGGCGCAAGCGACGGACGAAAATTCGGAAGTGGCGAAGAAATCGTTTCAAGCCGCCGACAATATAGCGGCTCTGGCGCGTTCTATGCGTGAGACGATGTCAAGATTCAAGGTGTAAAAAGCGCTGAAAGGTTAAAATTCGCCCAATTTTTTTAAGGAACCAGTGTGGCAGGTAAAGAGAAGGACGACGCTCTTTTTGAGCTTGGGCTGAAAATTGAGCGCTGGGCAAAGAAAAATCGCGTACTGCTGATAGCGATAGCATTGTTTTTTATCGTGTGGGTTACGGCTTCCGCTGTATATAGCTACGCTGAAGAGCGTCGCCTGATAGCGGCTAACGATGCGCTTGCCAGACTGGAGAGAGAGCCCGAAGACAGAGCAGCGCTGGCGATTCTCAAAGAAAAATCGCCCGAACTCCACGATCTCTACCTTTTACGAGAAGCGAGCAGAAACGAGGATCGCGGGACGCTGAGCGAGATCGCAAAAGGAGATTCAATCTCTGCCGTTCTCGCGGCGTACCAGCTTGCCTCGCTTAGCGGTGATTACTCCGAGATCGAGCGGTTTCTCCAGCGTGAAGTTAAGGTGTTTGAGGATATGGCTAAGTTTCAAGACGCGTTTTTACTGCTGAAAAACGGCGAGTTTGAGAGAGCGAAGATTATCCTTGATGCTTTCAGCAACGATTCCGTGCTAAAGAGCGACGCGGATATGCTTGCCCACTATGGAGCGGCGGCGAAGCAGTGAGGGGAGGCGGCGCGGCGATCCGACTTCTGCCGTTTTTATGGGCGCTTGCGGGCTGCGCGAAGCTGGCAGTCTATGAACCGTCCAGCGTTAAATCCCGCCTCTGGTTTGACGAGAGAATCGAAAGCGAAATTGTATTCGTAAGCGAGAACGCAGCCGTAACGGCGGATGGGAAGATAATTACCGATCGGGAGATTACGGTAGACCGCCTGCCGGAAGGATTCAGACTCTTAAACATAAACGGGCGCTATCTGCTTGCGGCGGACAGGGGCGGCAGATTGCTGCTCTTTTTTCCAAACGGCGCGAGAAAGGAGTTTTTATTCGACGAGCCGATTGTTGCGGCGGCTACGGACGGCAGGACAATTGCGCTTGTTTCGCGCGGTAACGTCAGCAGGCTGTTCGATGTTGAGAGCGCGGAGACGATCTTCTCTTCGCGCGAAAAGCCGGTTATGACTATCAGCGACAAGATTGCCTCTCCGATTATGAGTCGGAACGAGGCGGTTTTCCCCACGCTTGATGGCAAGCTGCTGATTGTCGATCGCGCTGCTAGAAAAACCGTCGGCGAGTTTGCACTTTCAAACGAGTCGTTTTTTGCCAACCTGATCTTTCTTGGGGAGTTTGACGGACACATAATCGCTGCCACCGCGAATCGCTTCTTTTCAATAGGCAGAAACGGCGTACGCCATTCGCGGGACGTAAGCGTACGGTTTGCGGCGGTTTTCCCCAGCGGGCTATACACCTTTTTACAAGACGGGACAGCGCAGCGCCTCTCTCCAAGGCTGGAGGCGGAGAGTTCGGCGAAGGAAACTTACGCCCGTTTTGTCGCCGCCGCCGAGTATAAAGGCGCTATATACGCGGCGGAGCAGAGCGGTTATCTTGTGAAGTTTGAAGATGACCTGAAAAAGACTACCGTATACGAGTTGCCCGACGCGGTGCGGGCACGTATTTTCGCCGCGAAAGACAGACTCTATCTGAACAATAAGATTATTGAATGGAGCGGCAGATGAAAGACGAAATCGATAGATTTCTGCGTCACTGCAAGGTGATACTTGGGCTGAGCGGCGCGACACTTGCTGCCTATAGCAGCGATCTGGCGCAGTTTGACGGCTTCGTCAAAAAAAAACTTCATAATCTGAGCGGCGACGATATATACTGGTTTTTGTCCCAATTTGATAATAAGCGGACGCTCAACCGCAAGCTCAGCGCGATTAACCGTTTTTTGGGCTGGTGCTACGATATCTTGCTGACGGACGAAAATTGGGCGATCAAAGGGGCGAAGCTGCCGCGCGCGCTGCCTACCTATCTTACGAGCGAGACAATTGAGCGGGCGTTGAGCGCGATAGACAAGAGAGAGTGGGTTGGTCTTAGGGATTACGCGCTGATCATCTTTCTCTACGCTTCCGGCTGCCGTATAAGCGAGGCGCTTTCGGCGCAAAAGCAGGATATTAGCGATGGGTGGCTTCGTGTACGCTTCGGTAAGGGCGCGAAGGAACGGCTTGTGCCGATTGCACCGCGCGCTCTTAAGGCGATCGACGAGTATCTGGCGGCGCGCGATATGGCAAGCCCGTATCTCTTTATCAACTACAAGGGAGAGAGGCTAAGCAGGGTGTACGCCTTTGAGATTACCAAGCGTTATCTGGGCGTATCTCCCCACGCTTTACGTCATTCCTTTGCTACGGCGCTGATTACGGGGGGAGCGGATCTGAGGGTTGTACAGGAGCTTTTGGGTCACAGCAGCCTCAACACAACGCAGATATACACGCATCTAGAACAGCGGCATCTGCTGGAGAGCGTATCAAATTTTCATCCGCTCTCAAGGCACGCTGCGTGATCCTCTGCGAAATCGGAAACACGCGATATCACTTCAAACAAAACGGGCGAATCTGGAGTTCTCCCTGCAACAAAGCGCCTGACTTGAAACTAGAAAAGGATGATGTCATCTACGTTATCAGCGTTAATAAACGTGCTTTGCGGCGGCTCAACGCCCACTATCCTGTGATTGATCTGGAGCCGTTTGTCAGCCTTGACACTGAGTATCGGGGGCTTGGGGTTGACCGCGCCGTCGCTTGTATGGCTGTTTCCGACGGCGTGATCGTGGACGCGGGGACGGCGATCACGGTAGATGTGATGCAAAACGGGTTACACCTGGGCGGTTTTATCTACCCCGGTCTTGCGAAATTTCAAAGTATGTACGCACAGATCTCTCCGCGCCTGCAAAGCGCGATCAGCTTTGCCGTCGATACCACGAAGCTGCCGGAATCGACGGCGGAGGCGATCAGCTATGGGATTATCACGCCTCTTGTCTGCGCGGTTTACGCGGTCGCGCGTCACAAGCAGATCGTCTTGACAGGCGGAGACGGCGGCTACTTCACGCGTTACTTTGAGGGATCGATAGTAGATCAATCGCTCATTTTCAAAGGTATGGAAAAGATAATAAAGGGATTTTGATGCTCACAATCGCGCTTCCAAAGGGACGGATCGCCGACGATACCCTCCTGCTGTTTAGAAAAGTCTACGGATCGGAGTTTTCATTTAAAAACCGAAAGCTTATTATGGAGAGCGGCGGATTCAGGTTTTTACTTGTGAGAAGTCAGGATGTTCCCACTTACGTAACACGCGCGGCGGCCGATCTGGGCGTTTGCGGCAAAGACGTTCTGCTGGAGAGTGGAGCACAGGTAACTGAGCTGCTCGATCTTAAATTTGGCGGATGTAAAGTGGTGCTGGGGATGAGAAAAGGCGAGAATCTCACTTTGCCGCGGCCATCGATCAGAGTAGCGACTAAAATGGTCAATACCGCCAAGCGGTTTTTCGCTTCCAAAGCGATGGCGGCGGAGGTGATCAAGCTGTACGGATCGATCGAGCTTGCCCCTCTGGTAGGACTTGCCGACGCGATCGTGGATATTGTAGAAACGGGCGAAACGATGCGCGAAAATGATCTGGAACCGGTGGAGGTGATCGCCGAGTCTTCTGCGCGCCTTTTTGCCAACCGCGAAAGCTTTATTGAAAACAAACGGGAGATAATCGCGCTGCGCAAGGCGATTGCCGATACTCTGTGAACAGCCTTGATCTGTATGCCCGCTTTGAGCCGTTGATCGGCTTTGAGCGGGAGATCGAGGCGTTGCACGATCTCTACCTTCAAGAACTGTTAAACCGCGGAGCAAAGAAGGTGCTTGACATTGGCTGCGGAAGCGGCGCGCTTCTGTTGAAGCTGCAATTGGCGGGTATAGAAGCCAAAGGCATAGATCTCAGCGGGGAAATGGTTGAGCGGGCGCTGAAAAAAGGAGCGCGCGCGGAGAGGATCGATCTTAGCGCCGAGAGCGGATTTTATGACGCGGCAATTGCGGTCTTCGACGTGATAAATTATCTGCCGCCAAACGACTTGGAAGGTTTTTTCAGAGAAGTCGCCAAAAAGATCAGCCGCTTTTTTATCTTTGATATTAACTCGCTGTACGGATTTCAGGAGATAGCCGTGGGCGATCTGATATTAAGAGATCAAAAAATTCACGCGACGGTAAGCTCCATTTACAAAGAAAGGCAGCTTATCAGCAACTTCGATCTCTTTGAGCCGGACAAAGATGGTAAATACCGCCGATCAAGCTCGCAGATCGTTCAATACTACCATTCCCCTCAAAGCGTGAAAGGAGCGCTTGCGGATGCCCTCTTTACGATTGAGTCGGTCGATGAGTACCGCCTTTACAACCAGCGTAGGGCGGACAAACTGATCTTTACCGCCCTATATCAATCGACTCCGCGCTAGTAATACATTCCTTTTTTTAACTTATCCGCTGTTTCCTTTCCGTAGAGAGCCGCCGCGAGCGCCAGCGCGAATTCTCCGGCGGTTCCCGGCCCGCGCGAGGTTATCACGTTGCCGTTTTCCACCACGTTTTTCTGGACATACCCGTCGCCGATTGTCTGTTCGCAGCCGCTAAAACAGGTGTATTCGCCTTTTATCGCGCCAGCCCTGTGAAGCGCCAGCGGCGCGGCGCATATTGCCGCCACAAGCTTTCCCGCGGCAAATTGCCTCTTAATCAGCGTCTGCGCCTGTTTGTCTTCGCCAAGCGAATCCGCGTTTTTCCCGCCGCCGGCGAGCACCACGAGATCGTACTCTTCGTTCAGGATATCCTCCAGCGCCGCATCGGTTTTTATCTCAATGTTGTGTGCCCCTGTAATCTGCCGCCCCTCCAGCGCGGCAACAGTTACGGCGGCTCCCGCGCGCCGCAGAATGTCTATGATCGTTATCGCCTCGATCTCCTCAAAGCCGTTTGTGATTGGCATAATTACCTTTTTGCTCATTGCGCTCCTTTTTTCTGTTCTTTCGTTCCAAGTATGATCTCTAGTTCCTCTATGCATTCTTCAAAACTGCGTTTATCGGGCGCTTCTTGCGACATAAATCTTTCGATTGCCTCTTTTCGTCGCAGCGCATTGTCCAGTTCCCGATCGCTGCCCGCCGTGTAAGCTCCGATTCTAACCAGCACCTCATTGTCGCGTAAAAGCGCTAAAAGCCGCCGCAGAAGCCTCGCGCACTCCTTGTGATCGACAGAGATCAGTGGTTGCATAAGCCGCGAGTTGGAGGAGAGAATATCAATCGGCGGATAGAGCCCCAGCTCGGTCAGGCGGCGGCTTAAAACGATATGCCCGTCCAGAATCGAACGTGCCTGATCGGCTATGGGATCGTTCAGATCGTCCCCCTCGACCAGCACTGTGAAAAAGGCGGTGATACTTCCCTTCTCTTTTTCGCTGCCAGCGCGCTCCATAAGCTGCGGCAGTACTCTAAAGACGCTGGGAGGGTAGCCTTTGCTTGTAGGCGGTTCGCCGAGCGAAAGCCCGATCTCCCGTTGCGCCATAGCAAAACGGGTGATTGAGTCCATCATAAATAGCACGTCAAAACCCATATCTTTGAAATACTCGGCGATACTCATCGCGGCGAACGCGCCGAATTTACGCATAAGCGGGCTGTCGTCGCTGGTAGCCGCCACGATCACGGTGTTTGTCAGATCGCCGCACAGAGAGTCCGCGATAAACTCCGGTATTTCCCTGCCGCGCTCGCCGATCAGCGCTACAACCTTTACGGGCACGTCCGCGCCGCGCACGATCAGCCCCATAAGTGTCGATTTACCCACGCCGCTTCCGGCAAAGATTCCCACCTTTTGACCCTTGCCAGTAGTGAGCATCGTGTCGATCGATTTCACCCCTGTGCGAAAAATTCTGTTTATTGGGGATCGCCTCATCGGTTCGATCGGAGAGTTCATTATCGGTCGCCAGCTCTCGTAACGGATATTGTCCCCGCCGTCGATTGGTACTCCGAAAGGATCGATTACCCTGCCTAAAAGGGAGCGCGAAACGCCAATGGACATTCCCCCTTCCACGCAGTAGATCGGATCACCCGCCTTCAACCCGTCGACAAACCCAAGCGGCGTAATTACAAACCGATCTCCTTCCAATGCGGAGATCATTCCCAGCGTCGGTACTTTCGCGCCGTCAATGCGTACCATATCGCCTATACCAACTTTCAGCCCGCTTCCCTCAATCTGCGTAGGGCTGATCTTGCGAACAAAGCCGAAGGTAACGCTCAGCGGGCGGTTTTTGAGCTTATCCCTCACAGAAAGGAGCGTAGTCACTAAAACCGCTCGCCTGAAAGGGAATGCGCTAGACTCATAAACTCTTCTCTGGTCTTCTGATCTTTTAAAAATACGCCGCGCAGGGCTGAGGTAACGGTAACGGAGTTATGCTTCTCCACGCCGCGCATTTCCATGCAGAGGTGTCGCGCTCCAAGCAATACGGCAACGCCTTTTGGTTTCAGCGCTTCCATAAGGGCGTCGGCGATTTGCTCGGTCATCTTCTCTTGGATTTGCAGCCGCCGCGCGAATATATCCACGATTCTGCCAATCTTGCTCAGCCCCATCACTCTGCCGTTTGGAATGTAGCCGACGGAAGCGTGTCCGAAGAACGGCAGAAGGTGATGTTCGCAAAGCGAGTAAAACTCAATGTTACGTACCAGCACCATCTGCGATCCATCGCTTTCAAAGAGCGCGTCTCCCAACACCTCTGAGGGATGTTGCGCGTAGCCTGCCGTCAGCGTCTCAAACGCTTTTCTCACGCGAGAGGGGGTTTTAAGCAACCCCTCGCGCTTTGGATCCTCTCCAATCAGTCGTAAAATATCCGTTATCAGTTTTTCAAAATGAGCAGACCGATCCACATCTTTCGCCTTTTTATATGCGATTGTAACAAAAAAGAAAACTACTGATAGAATAGCGTTCTATCGCAATAACGAGAAAAGGTGTTCAATGCAGGCTTCGACCAATAGAATCAACAGCGCTAACGCTGCCATACACGCGGTTTTCGACAAGGCATCGATCGCGCGGGCGGAAGAGGCTGTGGCGAGGGATATCGCAAGAGACGCGAAGCTTGACGGCTTTAGAAAAGGGAAAATTCCAACGGCGTTAATAAAGGAACGGTTTAAGGAAAAGATGACAAGCGATGTGCGTTCCTTGCTTGCGCGGGAGGCGCTGGACGAGGCTGTTTCAAAGTTGGACAACCCTCAGCTTATCGGAATGCCAGTGATTGCCGCGCTTAACGAGAAAGAGGGCGCTCTGGAGATGGATGTCAAGCTATCGCTGCGTCCCGCTATCGAACTTGGAGATTATATGCGGTTCGTGCCGACGCACGAACCCTTCAGCGTAAGCGAACAGGAGTTGAACGAAACGCTTCAGAGAGCGGCGGACAGCACGGCGGCAGCGGAGGATATAACGGAAGATCGTCCGCTCGCCAAAGAAGACATAGCGCTTTTTGACTTTGACGGGTTTCTGGACGGTAAGCCGATTGAAAAGGCAAGCGGCAGGGATTATGAATTAAAGATGGGTTCAAACGCTTTCGTTCCGGGCTTTGAAGATCGGATGATCGGACTGAAAAAGGGCGAAAAACGTGCGTTTGACATTACATTCCCCGAAAACTACCCAGCGCGGGAGCTTTCCGGCGCGGACGTGCGCTTTGAGGTGACGCTCAAAGGAATCAAGGTGAAAAAACCGGTGGAGATTACCGACGAAATCGCCAAAAAACTGCTGCCTAACATTGAAGGGGCGGATGTGGCAAAGTTGCGCGGCGCGGTGGAGCGATCGTTGCTGAATGATCAAAAGCGCAAATTGTACGACGAAAAGCTGCGCGCCGATCTGCTGGGTCTTTTGAGCAAAAGCTACACTTTTGATCTGCCGGAGGTGATCGTGGAACAGGAGATCGATCATCTGGCGACGTCAAAAGCGCGAGGTATGAGCGAGGATGAGCTAAGGACACTCAGCGGCGACGAAAAGAGGCTTAAAGAGTTTCGCGAGAGCGTGCGCAAAGAGGCGGAGGAGCGCGTCAAGGTGACGCTGATCATTGACGCGCTTGCCAAAGCGGAAAATATCAGCGTGAGCGATCAGGAAGTGGCGCAGGCGGTGTATTACGAAGCGTTGAAAACGGGGCAAAACCCCAAAGAAACGCTTGAGTACTACAAGAAAAATTCGCTGATCGCGGTTGTGCGGATGTCGCTGACGGAAGATCGCGTACTGACGACGCTGCTGGAGAAGAAAAACGGCGGCAGGGAGGCACAATGAGTTATGTTCCGTTTGTGATCGAGCGCACTGGGCGCGGGGAGAGGAGCTACGACATCTACTCGCGTCTGCTTAAAGATCGGATCGTTATGCTTAGCGGCGAGTTCCACGACGAGATGGCGGCATCGATTGTGGCGCAGCTTCTTTTTCTGGAAGCGGAGGATGCCGAAAAAGATATATTCCTCTACATCAATTCGCCTGGCGGCGTGATCACCAGCGGAATGGCGATCTACGATACAATGAACTACATCAGACCCGATGTGGCGACCATATGTATAGGGCAGGCGGCGTCAATGGGAGCGTTTTTGCTCTCCTGCGGCGCAAAAGGCAAGCGCCATGCATTGCCAAACGCGCGGATTATGATCCATCAGCCGCTGGGCGGCGCGCAGGGGCAGGCGACGGATATTGAGATTCAGGCCAAGGAGATATTGCGAATCAAATCGATCATAAACACAATTCTGGCGGAAAACACCGGTAAGCCGTTGGAGATTGTCCAGCGCGACACCGAGCGCGATTTCTATATGAGCGCCGAAGAATCGCTAAAATACGGTCTGATTGACGCAGTTGTACAAAAGAGCCATAAATAAGGTAAAGCGTGCTTTTGAGAAAAGGGTTGGTTACGAGCAGCGAAACGCGGCAACCCGCCGCTGGCGGAGATGAGCTGGAGACATTTTCGCGGGAAGTGCTGGAGGAATTGGCGAAAGACGGACTGCCTCCTTTTCCAAGCTACTTTCAGATGTACTTTGAAAAGCTGCTTGACGAGAAGCCTTACGAGTTTCGCAAAAGCGTCAGTGAAATGATCGAAAGCGAATCTAACACGGAAGACGAGAAGCAGATGCGTATGGAGCAGCAGCTTCAGGACGGTTTCGCCGTTTTTAAGGAGATTCTTCAAAACGTGGCGGCTCTCTTTAAGAACGTCAGCAATATGACGCAAGTGGCAAAGCGCAGGGCGCAGGAGTCAAAGGCGATCAACAATCCAAGCGCCGTTCAAAACCTCGCCCTCGCGCTTAACAACGATTTGGAGAAGCTCATCTCCGTTTTGAACGCACAGGCGGCGGCGATCAAAAATCTCTACACAAAGTCGGCGAAGATCATTCAGGAGGTAAACGGAGAAACCATTTACGACGCGCAATACGGCATATTCAACAAGCGCTATCTCGGCGAGCAGATCACGCTTGAAATCGCTCGAATGGGCAAGTTTCACCATCAAAGCACGCTCATTATGGCAAAGCTTAACAGCAAAATCAGAGCGCAGATCTCCAGTGATAAACAGCTTGCGCTGATCAACCGCACCATCAGCAAGCTGTTTATGAAAACGTCGCGCAGGAGCGATGTAGTCGCCCATTTCGGCGGCGGATGCTTCGCAATGCTTTTGAAGCACACCGACGAGGCAAACGCTGTACGTGCCGCGCAGCGCGTCGCCGATATGACGAGCGGATCACATTTTTTTATCGCTGACAGGGAAATTAAGCTAGAGATTGCTCTGGGTATCGCAGCGCTGAGCGTTGATCAAAACGCCGAAACTGTGATGGTCAGAAGCCTTGACGCTCTGGAGGCGGCGGATGGCGCCGCTTCCGTCTACTCCATCGCTCAGAAGGAGAGCGCCGTTGATACGGCCGGTTCTACTCTATCCCGATAAACGCCTTCGCAGGAAAAGCACGGAGATAACGCGCTTTGACGAGAAGCTGGGCGAACTGCTGGACGATATGCACGATACGATGATCGACAAAAAAGGGGTGGGAATCGCTGCCGTTCAGGTCGGTGCGCCGCTTCGCGCCATTACGATCAACATTCCGGACGAGAACGGCGAGCAGCCGCTTGAAAACAGAGTGGAGATCATCAACCCTACAATGTTTTTATGTTCCGGCGGCGTACTGTGGAACGAGGGCTGCCTTAGTATTCCGGATTTTAACGAGGAGATTATGCGCTTTGAGCGAGTCGGCGTAACCTTTATTGATCGCAATGGAAAGGAGCGCAGGCTGGAGGCGGAGGGGCTTTTGGCGATTGCCATTCAGCACGAGATAGATCACTTAAACGGCAAGCTTTTTGTTGAGTATCTCTCTCTTTTGAAGCGAAAGAAGTTTGAAAAAGAGTGGAAGAAGTCCCGCAAAAACTGATAAAGCGGATACGCTCCGCCGCGCTGGACGGATCGGTTGCCAGAGAGGTGGCGATTGAGGCGAGCTTCACAAGGGCGCTGCCTTCGTTTTCGATCGTCGGTTTGGCAGACGAGGCGATCAAGGAGGCGAGAGATCGTGTCAAGTCGGCGTTGATACTATCCGGCTACCAATTTCCCCCGCTCAAAATTACTGTGAACCTCTCTCCCAGCGATCTGAGAAAGAGCGGAACGCAGATGGATCTGCCGATTGCGCTTTTGATCGCGCTCGAGAAGGAGAATGCTGATTTCGGTGACTTTTTCTGTTTTGGCGAACTAGGGCTTGACGGGACGGTTCGCGCTTCGTCAGCGCTCTTTGCCATCGCCTTTTCGCTTGCTACGCAGGGGGCGCTCAAGCGGGTGATCTGTGACGCTGAAAGCGCCATTCAGATAGCCAGAATCCCTCAAACGGAGGTTTTTGCCATCCATACTCTTGGCGAGGCAATCGCCTTCTTTGAGAAAAGAACAGAGTTTTTCCCCACGCAATCGGTTCGTTTCGGCGCGAATAACGTTACCTTCGCCAATCAGAGCTACTACTACGAAGAGAATTTTTCCGTAGATTTCAGCGAGGTGCGAGGGCAGACTATAGCAAAGAGAGCGGCGCTGATCGCCGCGTCGGGTTTTCACAATCTGATCTTAAGCGGCTCTCCAGGTTGCGGTAAAAGTATGATCATAAAGCGAATGGCGGGGATTATGCCGCCGATGACGATGCGGGAAGTGCTGTTGCAGGCGTCGCTGGAGAGTCTGGAGGGCAAAACCCCTTCATTCAGGGCGGAGCGCCAGTTGCGCCACCCGCATCACACCGCGACAAAAGCCAGCATTTTCGGCGGCGGCTCGCGGGAGTCAATAATGGGCGAGTGCGCGCTGGCAAATCGTGGGGTTCTTTTTTTTGACGAATTGCCACACTTCCCCAGAGCGATTTTAGAGGCGCTTCGCGAGCCGCTGGAGGATCACCGCCTTTTGATTTCGCGCGTAAACAGTAAGGTGGTTTATGAAACGCGCTTTCTTTTTGCTGCCGCGATGAACCCGTGTCCGTGCGGAAATCTTTTGAGCAAGTCTAAGCCGTGCAGGTGCTCTCAGCTTGAAATTTCTCGTTACCAGTCGCGCCTCTCCGATCCGTTTTTGGATCGAATTGATCTCTTTGTACAGATGAGTCAGAGTGATCACGGCGCGAAAGCGGGCGAAAGTTCAATTGAGATGCGTTCCCGCGTATTTGAAGCGTTTAGGGCGCAGCGCGAGCGTGGGCAGAGCGAGTTTAACGGCAAACTCAGCGACGCTGAGACAGAGCGCTTCTGCACCCTTGATCGAGAGGCGCAGTCAACGCTGCTTGACGCGGCGACTCATTTTGCCCTTTCGGCGAGGGCAGTTTGCAAACTACGCCGTGTTTCGCGAACGATCGCCGATCTTGCCGCCTCTCCGGACATTAACAAAGCGCATCTGTTAGAGGCATTCTCCTTCAGAAAGCGGTAATCGGCTTAAGCTTCATCTCCAGTTTGCGATATAAAAGATAGTAAAATGCTTTGTCTTAAGGAGGGTGGGCGGTGGCGCGTACTTTTTTTATTTTGCTGTTAATCTGGGGTTCTTTGTGGGCGGTTGAAAGTTTTCAGGTTGGATCGGTGACGCTTTTTGCCGTTAAAGATCTGGATACCAATATGGGTAGCGCAATTCTATTGAACAAGGAGGGAGTCAGCGGCAGCAACCAATCGTCAATCAATGCCTTTCTGATCGTGAGCGGCGAAACGGCGGTGCTGATCGATACCGGAATGAATGGTGAGCTTCAAACCAACCTGAAGGAGATCGGTTATGAAACAGATGCGATTCGACAGATCGTTATCACTCATATGCACAACGATCACATAGGCGGACTGATCTCCGAAGGCAGAAAGAACTTTTCAAACGCGATGGTCTATCTGCCTGAAAATGATCTGCGCTTCTGGCGGAACAGCACGCCGGAGAACAAAAGAGCGGCGGAAGAGCTGAAGAGTGTCTATGGCGAAAATCTGAAAACATACGGCTGGGGCGATCAGATTTTTCCCTTTTTACAAGCGGTACGGGCGGACGGGCACACGCCCGGGCACAGCGCTTTTCTGATCTCATCCGAAGGCGAAAAGCTGCTCATCGTCAGCGATCTGATCCACTTTTTGGCGGTTCAGATGGCCGATCCGACGCGGGCGGTTGTTTTTGATGTCGATCCGCAGACAGCGGTTAGTACGCGTGTGCGTCTTTTGAATCTGGCTGCCAATACGAAAATTCCGATTGCTGGAATGCATATACCATACCCAGGCATAGGCAGGGTTGCAAAGGCAGTGAACGGCGGCTTTATATTTATACCGGAGGGGAGTTAGCCGAATGGAACGTGCTGGATTCAGCCTTTTTGAGCTTCTTTTCGTCCTGATAATCGTTGGCATACTAGGCGGCGTAGTCGTTGCCAATATGTCGGGCATGAAAGGCGACGCGGAGAAGACGGTGGAACAGGCTGGCATTGAAACGGTAAGACAAGCGTTGCTTTTGATACAGACGAAGGCGCTAAAACGCAGCACTCTAGAGATTACCGTTATTGACGCGCTGGGTGAGCCTCACAGCCTGACGATGAAAAAATTTGATCAAAACGCGACGCTTAACACGTTCACCCCAAAAGGTTTTCCGCGCGCCCTTTCTGTGCTGGAGTGGGAAGGCGTGAATGTAGAGCTTGCCTACGATAGCAGGGAGGATATGACGTTTGGATCGACAGCGCTCGCTCTGGCGCTCGATCCGCCGAACAGGGAGAGGTGGCAGACAGCGGAGGGCAGACCAGTTGGCAGGGAGCGGATGACGCGTATTACGGGCGTTGCAAACAAAAAAGACTATAATGAAGGAGAGAGCGCGTACTGGCAATACGATCCAACGCGCGGAACGATTACGTTTTCAAAGGAGAGATAGTTTGCCCATTATTCGTTTCTTTTCGCTTTCGCTTTTGCGCGGCGGCTTGGTGCGCGGCGTATTGTTTCTGACCTTTCTGTCCATTCTGGTCTGCTTTGCGCTGTCCGATATTGATATGGGAGATCATAAACAGAAGCTTTTTTTGGATCTTTTGCTTGTCTTTGAGGCATTCTGGATGCACGCGCTCGCGTTGCTGTGGGCGTTTGAGCTTGGCAAAAACGAGCAACTGCTGAAACTTTCGCGCCTGCCGCTTTCCACCGCTCTTACCCGCTCAAGGTATGAGATGTGCCGCTTTGCGTCGATTATCGCCGCGTTTGTGCCGGTGGCGTTTCTGCTCTTTGCGGTCAATCTGATCTGTGCGCCGCTTTTTGTCGTGTGGCAGTCGATTCTCTACGCGCTTTCGGCGCTGGCTGGCGCATTTCTTGTACTGACCCTTTCGCGCTTTTTCGCGCCCGTTTCCGCCGTTTTATACTCCACCGCGCTGATCATGATCGGCAACGGGCTGGACGAGCTATATATTTACGCGCATAAACAGTTTGCGAGCACTTTTGTAAAGGGACTTAGCGAAGCGCTCTTTGTCGTTCTCCCCAACTTTTCGCTTTTCGATCATCAGAGCGAGGCGGTTAATGGCGTACTGATGTCCAAATTCGCCTTTTTTGGACTGCCTCCGCTTTACGCTCTCGTAATTTCGTTGGCGCTGATCGCGCTTTCCGTATGGAAGTTCAGGCGTTCGATCATCTAAAGATATTGCGGATCGTCTCCGCCGTAAGCCAAAGATCGTCCTCGTTCATCTGGCTGCCGCTGGGCAGACATAATCCTCTGGCAAAAAGATCCTCGCTTACACCCGTAACGTAGCGTTTTGCGCCTGAAAAAGCTCCCTGCGCGTGCATGGGCTTCCATAAAGGGCGCGATTCTATGTTTTTTCTTTCCAGCGCCAGGCGCGCCGCTTCTGTCGTAACGCGGCTGTCGTTTAAAAGAATCGCGGAAAGCCAGCGGTTCGATCTGCTCCCGCTTATCTCCGGCATAAATTCAATAGGCAGATCGTTCAGCGCTGATCGGTAGAAGCTGAAAATTTCGCGCCTTCTTCTGACCCGATCGCTTAAAACCCGCATTTGCCCGCGCCCTATGCCGGCTAATATGTTGCTCATCCGGTAGTTAAAGCCGATCTCGTTGTGCTCGTAGTGCGCGACAGGCTCGCGTGCCTGCGTGGAGAGAAAAGAGGCGCGCCGCGCGACCGCCTCGCTTTGAGAAACCAGCATACCGCCGCCGCTCGTCGTGATGATCTTGTTGCCGTTGAAGCTATAGATTCCCGCCGCGCCTATCGTACCGCTTTGACGCTCTTTGTAGACGGCGCCCAGCGACTCCGCCGCATCTTCGATCAGGACAACGCCCCATTGGTCGCATATCCGTCCGATAGCCTCCAGATCGGCGCAGCAGCCGTACAGGTGAGTTAGGATCAGCGCCTTTGGGCGTTCTCTTCTTACTGCATCCTCCAGCAGGTTTGGATCGAGATTCCAGCTTTTTTTATCGCTGTCTATAAAGATCGGCTCTGCTCCGATGAAGGTGATCGGCGAAACTGAGCCGATAAAAGTAAGACTGCTTGCCATCACTCTGTCGCCGGCTTTGATTCCCAGCGAAAGCAGGGCAAGGTGTAGCGCAGCCGTGCCTGAGGAGAGCGCGAGCGCGTTTTCCGCGCCTGTAAACGCCTTTATATCCTCCTCAAAACCGGTTACGTTTTCACCCAAAGGCGCGATGTAATTTCTCGCGAACGCCTCTTTGATAAACTCCATTTCGCCGCCGCCCATGTGGGGAGGCGATAAAAAAACGCGCTTTCTCAAACATCTCTCTTTTCGTTAAATTCCGCGACGCCAATTTGATAAACTGCCGAGAAAAAACAGAAAGAATTATATATGCGCTACAGTGAAATATTTTCCGCCGCTTCTCTGATCGCAGAAGAAAAAAGGCTGCTTTTCGCTCGGCGCGTCGATGAGAATGTGCTTCATCTGGCGTTTGAGAGCGGTGACTGGCTGTTCGATCTCTCGCCGTCGCAAACGCTTATCGCGCCCGTTAAGCCGCTGTGGCATAAAAAAAGTTATTCCGCACCGTTCGATCTCGCCTTAAACCGGCGGTTAAACGCTGCCGAATTATTAAACGCGTCGGTGGAGGAAGGGGACAAGATCGTGCGGCTTGAATTTATGAAGGCGGATCGCTACAAGGAGATCAGGACCGCGCTTATTCTGGAGCTATTGCCGGTGAAATCAAACGCGCTGATCGTCGATGAGGGTGGCGTCTTGTTAGAGTCGTTAAGGAGAATCAGGAAAAACGGCGTTCCGTACGTTTTGCCGCCAAAACCCCCGTATGCGCCCGTAGCGAAGCCGATTGAGAATCTCCGTGCTGTTTTGATCGGCAGATACAACGATTTGCGGCGTCGCGAACTAGCGGAAAAAAAGGAGTTTGCCCTCCGCAAGGCGCGTCAGAAAGTAGCGCGGCTGGAAGGGACGCTGGAGGCGCTTGAAAGTCCGGACAGACTGGAAAAGAGAGCCGATCTCGCCAGAAGAGAAGGGGAGCTGCTTCTTGCGAACGCGAACACGATCTCGCCGTTTGTCAGGGAGGCGGTTGTCGACGATTTTGATGGCCGCTGCCGTGTGATCGCCTTGGAATCGCTGCCTACGGCGGCAAGGGAGGCGGAGCGTAAATTCCTGCTCTCAAAAAGGTTGCGCGCCAAAGCCGCGGGATTGAAAACTCAGCGGGAGAGCTTACGGGATCGCGTTTTATTTTACGCGCGGCTTATAAGCGCGATAAACGGGGCGAAAGATAGCGGCGAACTTAGCGCCGTGCTGCCGCAGAAGCCGTTAAAAGAAAAGGATATACCGCACGGAGAACCAATCGAGCGGTTTGCGATCGGAGGCTTCAGCGTATTGCTGGGGCGCAGTGAAAAAGGCAATGCGCTACTTTTAAAAAGGGCGAAGGCGGGCGATCTCTGGTTTCATATTAAAGGCATGCCAGGTGCGCACGTAATTGTACAGACGCGCCGGGAAAAACTGCCTGCTGGTATAATTACGGAGGCGGCAAGGCTTTGCGCTCGTTTTTCAGTCAGTTCAGGCGGCGCTTTTGAGGTAGATTATACGGCAAGAAGAAACGTTCGGATCGTAAAAGGCGCCGAGGTTACCTACACAGATTATAAAACTGTGCGGATCGGACTTGATTAAGGATGGACAATGTCTGTTACACCTATCGCCGGAGTTATCTACTCCAATCAGAACGCGCCGGCAGCGTCGTCGATTCAGCAACAAGCTCAGAGCAGGGCGGATTTTCAGAGTATGCTTACCTCGTCCGCCGCAGAAGGGCAGAAGACGGAGGTTCAGGAAACACGCCCGGCAGAGGCGAGCGAGAGGCTGAATCCCGATCGCGAGCATCAGAAACAGGAAGACGATGAGCGCGAGAAGGAACGGGAAGAGCAAAAACAGGAAATTAAAGAGCAATCGCACGAGAAAAGATTGCTTGATATAAAGGTGTAATGTGGATTTTTTGTGGATAAAAAGTGATTATAAAAGGTGGCGTACGGCGTTGATACTTCTTATCGTCGTATGTCTGGTGGGCTTTTTTCATTCTGTCTGGCTGATCGGAATATTTTTGACAATCGTATATATGGTTGCGCTTTTTGAGGCAGTTGCGCTTTTTAAGATGCAGAAGCCAAAACTTATATACGTGCTCGCGCTGATCTTCTGGATTGCGGCGCTCTTTTATCCAAGACCGGTTGAGCTGTTGTTTCTGGCGCTGATAATAGCCGCGTCTTTCTCAGCGTACAGCGATCGCGTCGATTCGAAAAACGCCCTGCCGTTTTTATATCCGGCGGCGCCGATGCTCTTTCTCTTTTCTCTCTATGTGGAGTTTGGGATACTCTCCTACGTCTGGCTGTTGGCAATTGTGATTGCTTGCGACGCGGGCGCGTTTTTCACGGGCAGGAGTCTGGGGAAAACCCCATTTTGCCCCACCAGCCCGAATAAGACGATCGAGGGTGTTGCCGGCGGGATAACAGCGGGAACAATTGTCGGTACGCTTGCGGGGCTGCCGGTTATCGCCGGTTTCTGGGGCGTGCTTGCCATTTCATTTTTCACAAGCGTAGCTTCCATATTCGGCGATCTTTTTGAAAGTTTTCTAAAACGCAGAGCCGGGGTTAAAGATAGCGGCGCGATCCTGCCGGGACACGGCGGCGTGCTTGATCGTATTGATAGCTATCTTTTTGCCGCCATCGTTATGCTTATGGGGCTGCACGCGACCGTATAGTGGAAAACATCTCCGTAATCGCTTCGCTTTCGGTTTTAATTATGGTCTCGCCTTTTTGTTCGCGCATTCTGGATGTACCCGTGTCGGTGGTGGAGATCGCGCTTGGATCGATCGCGGCGTTTTTAGGGCTTTTGAGCAGTTCAAACGAGATGTTCAGCTCCATCTCCAACGTAGGTTTTCTGTACCTGATGTTTTTGGCAGGGTTGGAGGTAAATCTACGCGAATTTGCCATGTTGAAAAAGCTAGAATGGCAGAGGATAGCGTTCTTCTTTCTAATCCAGTACTCCGCCTCCGCCGCGATCTTTTTTGTGTTTGATCTTTCTCCGATCTATATTGCCGCGCTGCCCATCGTTTCTGTTGGAATGATTATGACGATGATTCACGATTTTAAGGAAAAGAAACATTGGCTCAGCTTCGCGCTCACGCTTGGAATCGTAGGAGAGCTTCTGAGTATTTGCGCCCTGACGGTTTTAAGTGGTTTAACGCAGCTTGGTGGTTTGAATATATCGTTTTTGCAGACAATGCTGGCGCTGCTTGTCGTACTTTTTGCGGCGTGGCTTTTCTTCCGCCTTACCGATGTGCTGTTCTGGTGGTTTCCGCAGATAAAAAAGACGATCATGCCCGATGTCGGAACACAGGACGAGGACGTGCGCGTTTCCATCGCGATCTTCTTTGTGCTGATTGCTACGATGCTTCGCTTTGAGCTGGAGCTGGTGTTGGGGGCGTTTATGGCGGGAATGTTTATTTCCAACTTCTTTAAGTATAAAACCGATCTCTCCATCAAGCTGAGCTCTTTTGGTTTTGGATTTCTGGTGCCCGCTTTTTTTATCTACGTGGGCAGTACGCTCGATCTGCGGCTGCTCGGCGACGCCGACATCCTTTTGGCGGCGGCGGCGATCGTTTGCGCGATGATGCTGATGCGCGTAGCCGGCTCATTTTTGGCGTTTGGAAAACTCTTCTACGCGAAGGAAAGGGTTTTGATCGGGCTTAGCGAATCTATGCCGCTTACCTTTCTTGTGGCGGTCGCCTCGATCGGACTGCACAGCAAGCTGATCGATCAGAGCGGTTACTCGGCGTTTATTCTGGCGAGTATGATTGAAGCGGTTGTTATCATTGTGTTGATCAGGTGGCTGCTGAGACAGAAAAGAGCCATAAGCGCATATGAGGAAAAGCGCAACCTTTAGTCGCCGCGGGGTTTATCGCGCAAGAGCGCATTTTATATCTGTGCCGCAGCAAACGCTGAAAAATAAAGCCCAATTTGGCCGGTTTGGAATAAGCTTGCTTAACCTTAAGCCTTGAATTTATTCAGTTCCGATTGTAGCCGTTCGCTCTGTCGGTTTAGGTGCGAGGCAAGTTCGGCAATTTCTTTAATGCTTGCGGCGCTTTCGTTTGCGCCGTGTCGAATTTGCTCTACGCTCAATAGAACCCCTTGTGTTTTTTGCACGACTTCGCGGGAGTCGGCGGCGGTTTTTTCAAGGTTTTCCCTTATGCGTTCCATCTCTCTTACGCCGCTTTCAACTACGCCGCTCGCCGCTGTCGCGCCCTCCATAAGATTCTTAAATTTACCGGCGCTATTCTCCATCAGACCTGCCGCGTCGCCAATTGACTGTACGATCGCGGCGATTGTAGCGCTCGTTTCGGACAGGCTCTTTTGCGTCCGCTCCGCGAGCTTTCTCACTTCGTCCGCGACAACGGCAAAGCCGCGCCCCGCATCGCCTGCCCTTGCCGCTTCGATCGCTGCGTTTAAAGCTAAAAGGTTGGTCTGATCGGCTATGTCGCCTATCACGCTGAGGACGCTTTTCACCGCGCTTGCCTCCCGTGCCAGAATTATAAGCCGCTCGCTTAATTCCGTTTGCGCCATGCTCTCGTCCCGTACCAAAGCCGCTACATTTTCGATCTGCGCCCGCGATTCGTTAAGTTTCGCCGCCGCGTCGTTCATACCGCTTTTTGTCTCCTCAAGCGCGTTTTGCATCTGTTCAAGCAGTCTGTTGGTTTCGCCTCCACTCGCGGCGATTTTGACCGTTTCGTTCAGATTTGCCTTTGCGCGATCATAGATAGAAGCGCCGCTTGCATCAAGCTGCGACGAAATCGAAGCGTTCTCGCCCGCGCTTTCAATTGCGCTGGCGATCGCCTTTTGAAATTCGCCCAGCAGCGTGTTGAGATCGGCGCAAAGAGCGCCTATTTCGTTGGCGGTCTCCTCAAGCCTCGTTTGGAAATCAAGGTCGCGCGCGATTGTTCTTACCGCCGCTTGAACGGAACCGATTGGGCTTAGGAATCTGGAGATCGCGAACCAGCTCACCGCCGCCGCGAAAATAAATCCCAAAACCCCAATAAGCGTCGTATTGATCAGCGTATTTCTGAAAGTTTTGTCGATCTCCGCAAGCGACACATCGGCGCACGCGATAAATCTCGTGCCCTTTTTCGTAGTCATTGGGATAAAAACACTTCTGTGATTTCCATATTCGTCGCCGTATTCGTCAAAAAGCATTTCGTTTGTCTCCAGCGCTTTGCCGATCATTTCGCTCGGGTCTTCATAGAGGTAGAGCGGCTCACTTTCCAGCTTCAGAACTCCGTTGTCAAACTCTTTGTCTTGGGGTGTGTCAATGACGAAACGAAACCCTTCGTTTGAATCTACGAGTGTATATACAAACTCCAAATCCGTGCTTCGCGCGAGTTTGTAGGATCGCTCGTTGAGCGTCTTGAATATCTCCGGACTCATAACGCCATTGGCTGCTTCGTCGTGCAGCTCTTCGGGAGCGTAATGCGCCGCCGCCATCGCCGCCGCTACAAGGCGGTGATTGACGTCGCTGTTGATATAGTGTTTATGCTCCGCGTATATGTATATGCCGTAGCTGACCGCCGTAACGGCGTTTAAGAGCAAGACCGTAACCAGAAGCCGTCCGCGAATCGAAGACCAAAACGACACAGTGTGATCCCTCTTGTAGGCATTTGGAATGGGGTTTATAATATCATACATCTATGAAATTTAAAGACGTTTTTTTAGCCAATGTTGATAAATTTTCAAAAGTACAGCGCGCTTAAGATCGGTTCGACATTCGAGGTTGAAACAATCGTTGATCGCGGCTTTGATCCCGCGCCGTTCTTTATCGTCGGAAACGCCTGCAACCTTCTTGTCTCCGACTCCACGCCGCCGCTTGCGGTATTAGACCGTTCGTTTGACTACTGCCGCGTAGAGGGTGGAATTCTTATCGCGGGCGGCAAAACGCCTGGCGGAAAGCTCGTTTCGCTGTGCAAACGCGCCGATCTGGGCGGGTTGGAATTTTTAAGTGGTCTGCCCGGCAGCGTCGGCGGTCTGATCGCTATGAACGCGGGACTGAAAGACCGAAGTGTCTTTGACCGGTTGCTGTGGTTTGATTTTGGGCGCGGAGCGATCGACGCGGCGAGTATTGAGCGCGGCTATAGATTCGCCTCGCTGAAAGGAGTCGTGTTTGAGGCGGCGTTTAAGGTGGAAAGAGGCTTTGATCACACCCTGGAGGCGCAATTTCTAGCTATTCGCGCCAAACATCCCAAAGAACCCAGCGCGGGAAGCTGCTTCAAAAATCCTGTCGGCGCTTACGCTGGGGAACTGCTTGAAAAGGTCGGACTGAAAGGATTTCGGCGCGGAGGCGCGGCGTTCAGCGGCAAGCACGCCAACTTTCTGGTGAATCTCGGCGGCGCGACGTTCGATCAGGCAATATGGCTGATTAACGAGGCGAAACAGCGCGTTCTGGAGCGGTTCAATACAGCGCTTGAAACGGAGATCAAAATAGTTTAACCGCGTGGACGAATACGAAAAGCTTAACGTTTACCTGCTATTTTTAAGATAATGCCATTATGATGTAAATTTTTAATATTGGGAAAGGAATTCAGACGAAGAGAGCGTTTCTGATTGCGGTTATAGCCGCTCTTCTTATAGGCTGCGAGGGATCGGGAAGCGGCGGTTCGTCGGGGCAAACGCCTGCAGAGGCTATCAAAGCGCTGGAAGATTCGGGAGAACTTCCCGTTCTTGACAGAACGGACACCTTAGCGGGTATCGATGAAAACGAAAACGGCGTCAGAGACGATATTGAGGCGTATATATACAAGAAGTTCTCTGATGAAACGCACCGTAAAGCGGCGATGCAGGAAGCAAGGGCCTTGCAAGCGGCTGTGTTGGCGGACATAAACGATTCTTTGGCTGTTAATAAGATTAGAATTCAACAAGCCAGATCTATCAAGTGTCTTTTTTCGACGCTCAACGATAGTTCGCTTTATCCTTATGCTAAAGCTTACGCAATATCCACTGAACTTGAAGCCATAACCACCAACACTAAAGAGCGCTTATTAGCATATTTAGCGTTTAACCACGCTATGGACGGTACCGCTACGGCATCGCCTAAAGGAGATACTTGTGAATAACATTCTTATTATAATTGTTTCTTTTCTGGTGTTTACCAGCGGTTTGTCAGCGGTTCAGTCTCTCTGCGAGAACGAAACCATTATCGTGTTTTTCAACGGGATTGGAAATACGAAAAGTGAAGCTGAACGTTCAAAGGAAATCCTTCAAAGATTCTACGGCGATGCTGCTCCCAACGGAGAAACTCTTCGCTACGAGCTCTTGTATAACGAGACGCTGGGAATGTTTGACGATATACTGGAGACGTTCGAGCAGAGAATATCCGAACAGCGCGTCGAGCTTAGAGAGGCTGTCAAACATAGATACGAGTATTTTATGGCGTTTGTTAACGGAGACAGCGTCTGGTATAAAAAGCTGGCTGGCGCTGTTCCCGCCTACGCTTCGTTCGCGGCGGCTTTCTGGGAGGACGTATTCGCCTCCGCCAACAGAAGAATGCTCCATCTGATAAGCAGCGCCCCCACACAGATCGAATATGCCGCCCCCACAAAGCGCGTATAGACAATTGGGTTATTGAAGGCAGGAAACTGCTCTTTGTCGCGCATTCGCAGGGCAATCTGTTTGCCAACGCCGCCTACGAATACGCGAAGGGCAGAGCGCAGGCGGGTTCGGTTAGACTCGTTCATATCGCGCCTCCCACCAATACGCTTAAAGGTTCTCATACGCTTGCCGATCGCGATCTTGTGATCGCCGAGGTCTTGAATGCGTTCGGCTATGTGCCGCCCGTTACCGATTATATTCCCGGATACGGTGAAAGACCGCCAGGACTGAACGGGCTTACGGATTGGCTCGGACACAAATTCGTGGAGATATACATCAATCCTTATCTTTCCACGGCGGCGAGAATCAGAAACGATATGGATAACGCGTTAGTCTCTTTGATTTCGCCGTCAAAACAAGTCTCTTATGGAGTGTTTGCCGCGACTTTAACGTGGGACGGGGTGGGCGACGTGGATCTGCACGTATACGAGCCAAACGGCGCGCATGTTTACTATAACTCTGGAACGGGGTATTCCGGTTATTTAGACAAAGACAACAGTAAGGCGTACGGTCCCGAACACTATTACATTTCCTGCGACGCCGCGAAAATCCAAACGGGCGTGTATTCTGTAAAGGCCGCAAACTATGGACGCGCAGAAGGCAGAACGGCGCCGTTCAGATCTCCGCTTTCAGCGACGGCGTTTTAGGAACAAAGAGCGCCGTTATGGGCAAAGCGACTGGCGACTCTCCCGCGTTTTTTCATTTATTCGACGTGGAGGTAACCAAAGACACTAACGGAGAGTTTAAGGTCGAAGCGCGATAAAAAGCGCGGTTAAAAAACGGCGCGTTCTGGAGCGGTTCAATACGGCGCTTGAAACGGAGATCAAAATAGTTTAACCGCGCGGACGCAAAAAGTTATATAATCGCCTAAAGCGCATACCGCGCAGCAGGTTTAGGGCGAGAACCTAGAAATATAAGGAGCGTCATATGAAAAGCCGTCTTTCCCGTCGGGATATTCTCAAAACCGCCGCTACCGTAACGGGCGCGATCGCCGCCGCGAGCGTTTTTCCAGCTACCGTTCTTGCCGCGCCCCGAAAGGAGGGCGTTTTGAAGGCAAAAGTATTTTTTACCAAGGATATCAGCGCTAACGGGCTGATAAAAATCTATGAAAAGATCAACACCTCTTTAATGGGCAGAATCTCCGTTAAGGTACACACGGGCGAGCCTAACGGCCCGAACATCATTCCAAGGGATATGGTCAAAGCTCTTATGGCGAAGATTCCAAACGGAGCTGTCGTCGAAAGCAACGTGCTATATTCCAGCCCAAGGCAGAATACGGCGGGGCACAGAGAGACACTGAAAATCAACGGCTGGACATTCTGTCCCGTGGATATTCTGGATGAGGACGGCGACGTAAGCCTTCCAATTCCGGGCGGCAAACGGCTGAAAGAGGCGGCGTTCGGCAAAAATATCCTTAATTACGACTCTATGCTGGCACTTACCCATTTTAAGGGGCATACTATGGGCGGTTTCGGCGGATCGCTTAAAAATATCGCCATCGGCTGCGCTTCGGGTAAAGTCGGCAAAGCGCAGCTTCACAGGGAGGGAGCTAATCAGTGGGCGGGCGGTCCTAACTTTATGGAGCGGATGGTCGAGGGCGGCAAGGCGCTGACAAGCCGTTTCGGAACGCATATAGCGTATATCAACGTGCTGAGGAATATGTCCGTCGATTGCGACTGCGTCGGCGTTTCCGCCGCCAAGCCCGTTGCGCCCGATGTCGGCATTCTGGCTTCGACCGATATTCTCGCCGTCGATAAAGCCTCCGTGGATATGGTGTACGCTCTGTCCGAAGAACAGCGGCGCGATCTTACGAAACGCATTGAAAGCCGCAGCGGTCTTCGTCAGCTTGAGTATATGAAGATTATGGGCATGGGCTTGGACGATTACGAGATAATTGAGATATAGCCATTTAATGCGTTTAAGAGATCGGAAGAGCGGATTGAGGGAGTTAGGCGGCGTTTTGCGTAAGATCGAAGGCGAGCGCGGGATTTTGAGTCCGCGCTCGGTCGTTTAGGGCGGTTCTGTGGACGCGGGTTGCGGGGGCGCTCTTTTGTTCGATCATTCGCGCGGCGCGCGCATAGGGCTTCCGGAGGCGGTTTTCTGCGAGGGAAAGAGCGCGGAGATTCTGTTTTCTCTGCTGGAGCGCGGGATGGACAAAGAGTCGCCGATCTTGTTTACAAGGCTGTCGCAGGAGGTTTTTGAGTCTGCGCCCCAAAATATACGCGTCGCGTACGACTATCACGGGCTCTCGCGTACCGCCTTCGTGGGACAGCTGCCGCGCAAGAAAACAGGCTCCGCCGCCGTAGTGTCGGCGGGTTCGGCTGACGCGCGCGTCGCGTGGGAGGCGGCGCGGACGCTGGAATATCTTGGGATCGCGGTTGATATGTACGAGGATAACGGCGTGGCGGGGCTGTGGCGCTTAACCTCCAAGTTGGAGATTATCGCTTCGGCGGAGGCGATAATCGTCGCGGCGGGGCTGGACGCGGCGCTGGCGTCGGTTCTGGGTGGTTTGACGGGAAAGCCGATTTTCGCCGTTCCAACCTCGGTTGGCTATGGCGTGGCGAAGGGGGGGAAATCCGCGCTGCTTAGCATGCTGGCAAGTTGCGCTCCGGGGATTGGCGTTATGAATATTGATAACGGCTATGGCGCGGCATGCGCGGCGGCCAGGGTTATTAATCTCCTGAACCAAAAGATCGAAACGGGCGGAAGATGAATCAAGACGGACACGAGGAACTTTCGGCGCAAAAACGTTCGGACGATCACCGTACGCGCCGCCGCGCCGAACGGCAAAGCGTTATTATGACGGTCCGGGCGCTCTCAGGGCTTTCGGGCGATATGACGCTGTGCGCTTTAGCCTCTCTCGCGGAGCTGACGCAGCGGGAGGTTAACGCCCTTGTTTCGGAGCTGAAACTGCCCGCGCTGGAGGGAGTTCTCGCAATCGAGCCGCGATCGGTTAATCGTATAGCGGGGGTGGGCTGCCGTATAGACTTGCCGCGCGAGCATACTCACCGCAGCCTGTCGGACATTCGAAAAATTATCGCCGGTTCCGCTATGCCCGCCGGAGCCAAAGAGTTGTCCGAACGCGCCTTTGTTGTTCTCGCCGAAGCCGAAGCCTCCGCGCACGGCAAAAAGGTCGAAGAGATCGTCTTCCACGAGGTCGGCGCGCTGGACAGTATTCTGGATATATGCCTTTCTTGCAGGATTTTTGCCGTTCTCGCAGCGGATCGTTTCGCGTGCAGTCCGCTTCCTTTGGCCGACGGCGTGATCGATTGCGCGCACGGCAAGCTTCTGTCGCCCGCTCCCGCCGTGCTGCGAATGCTGACAGAAACGCCCGTACGCGGCTTCGCGGGCGAAGGAGAGACGGTTACGCCCACCGCTTTGGCGCTGCTCAAAGCGTTTAACGCGGAGTTTGGCGGGTGGCCTTCTATGATCGTAGAGAAAACTACGATTAGCTACGGCGGCAGGATTTTCGAGAACGCTCCTAACGGCGCGATCTGGGCGCTTGGCAGAAGTCTATGAGGCGGGGCGTTTCGGCGGGCAGTTTGAAACGCCGCCGCTTTGTGCGCGTTCTATTGCCGCTCGTCGCGGCGGCGCGCGTTTCCGAAAATACGCGCGGACGTATCGGCGGGCTATGAACGAGATGAACGCGGAAAGTTTGGCGCTCAGGCTTTCAATTGATGAAAAATACGAGCGTCTTTTGGTTCTGATAGCGGAATTAAAGAGCGCTGCGACGGCGTTTTCAGGCGGTGCGGACAGCTCGTTTCTGTGCTACGCAGCGCTAAAGGCGCTTGGCAGAAACGCTTTAGCCGTTACAATCGTTTCGCCTATGCTTCCCAAAATAGAGCTTGAGTCCGCCGCCGTTTTCGCCAAAACGATCGGTATTGAGCACGTGCTGATAGAGGAGCGCGAGATCGACGAGGCGGTGGCGGCGAACCAGAAGGAGCGGTGTTATTTTTGCAAAAAGCTGGAGTTCGGCTCTATCGTTCGGGAAGCGGAGCGGCGTGGCCTGAACGCTGTTTTGGACGGATCGAATCTCGACGATCTCGACGATTACCGCCCGGGACTTAAAGCGCTTGAGGAGCTGAAGATCCGCAGCCCGCTGAGAGAAGCGTTTCTTGGTAAAGCGGAGATTCGCGCGCTGTCCAAGCGTTTCGGACTGATCACATGGGATAAGCCAGCCGCCGCTTGTCTTGCCTCGCGGATTCCTTATGGAGAGCGGATCGATGAGCATAAGCTTGCTCGGATCGAGAGCGCCGAAGAGTATCTGCGCCATATAGGCTTCAGGCGGTTGAGGGTGCGATCTCACGGAGAGATCGCCAGAATAGAGGTCGGCGCGGAAGAGCGGGCGCGTTTTTTCGACGAGAAGCTGATGGATACGGTTTCGCGCG
>JAITRJ010000024.1 GCA_031288475.1 Helicobacteraceae bacterium
ATAAAAAGATACCGTATACACAGTACCTCCCCCGCCTCCTCCACTGGAACCTCCTCCCCCGCCTCCGCCGCAGCCGATTAAGGAAAAACTAAGAAAGAAAGCTAATAAGAGAGAAGGGGACTCGGACATATACCAACCAATGCCCTAATCTGGTTGCTTCCTTGTGGTAAAAGAGGCTAATAAAGGGTAAATTTGGTCAGAAAAATAGTCAGAAAATTCAACCCTTCCAACACTCTCCCAAACCCATATATAACCAACCGTTAAAACCTCTGTTTTAAGAAAATTTCCTCAAAAATCCCTGCTTTTCAACGCGAGAGAGCGCTCCAAAACTAACATATAAAAAATCTTTCCAACCCTCTGCTGGAGCAGTCTGGTCGGCATAAAACCGCCCTGTTAGCAATGTTAAGAAAAGATTAACATCGGCATTTTCGGAGTGATAATGCGGTTATGGAAATTGCGATACCGAAATCTATTACCGCAAACGACAGAATAACCATACCCCTAGCGTTTGACGCGCTGAAATCTCCCATTGAAGGTTACGGCGCGACATTGGTTATACGGAAGGGCATTCAGAAGGTCGAAGCCGCAAGCATTGAAATTGAGCCGGAAAGATGGGCATTTTCATTTGATTTAGCGATCAAAGCGAGCGGAACAGGTGAATATCAGGCGGTATTAGTTGATCCATTCGGCGCACGTAATACATTCGCTTTCGGCTACGTTGAAATTCAAAAAGACCTGTTCACAATGGACACGCGCAATTTCAGAACTCTCGGCGATTTACTAGCCGACGCTGAAAGCGCAATTACCGCGATTACGCGCGGCAACCAAGAATACCGAATTGACGGAATGCTTTACCAGAAAGCAACTTTGGCAAGCCTCTATATATGGCGCGATAAATTAAAGGCTGAAATCTCCGTAAAGGGCGCGGATTATACAGAAGGCGGCGAAATTAACGCCGTCCGTGTTGTGCAGTCCAGCGTAGCATTGGGGAACTACTGATGTTTAATTTTTTCCGCAAAAAACCTCAAATTGATTATAAAGCTTTGAACGAGTTTTTAGCGACCTTTTATAACGGGGCGCAACTCGGCGAAAAGAGCTTTAATTATGCTAACGCGGACGCGGACTTTGAGGAGTTCAGCGCCGATGAAAGAGCAGAGTTGCGGCGACGCGCGAAATGGCACAGCGCGAACGACGGCATAAGCGCCAACATCGACGCGAATATCATTGCTTCCACTGTCGGCAACGGGATAAAAATTCAGTTCCGCGTCCCTGAACACCTCTTCACGCCAAAGAAACAGCGCGAAATCAACAACCGCATTGAAGACTACATTGAAAACGCCTTCGACCGCCTAGAGATCAGCGGGCGCTTCAATTCCGCTATGCAGATCGAAGCCGCCCTGATGAAAACGCTGATTGTTGAAGGCGAGTGCTTCGCGCAGATTATCCACACGAAAGATCGCCGCTATCCAACCAAGATCGCGCTCTATGAACCGCACCGAATAGCTGATGGCGCTTTCAAGCGAGAGCCGAATATCGTTGACGGGCTTGAGGTCGACGAAACAGGCAGGGTGCTTAACTACTACTTTAACGACGGACAATACAGAAACGAGACCAAGAAGATACCCGCCGATAAGGTGCTTCACCTGATCGAGCGGGATTACCCCAGCCAATATCGGGGCGTTACCCATTACGCGCAGTCGATTCTCAATCTCCGCAACCTGTCGGGCTACATTGACGCGGCGCTGATCGGGGCAAGGACGCGCAAATCTATCTCGTTCGCGGTGAAAAACAGCGCGAACGGAGCGCCTAAGGGCGGGATAATCGGGCGCGGCAAGGAAACGCCGCTCGCTCCCTCTTATCCTGTTCAGAAGATTGTCGCGGGAATGGTGCATTACCTGAACGCGGGTGAGGAGATTCAAACCCTAGCCGCCCCTGATGTAGGCAATGAGTTTGATCCCTTCGTAAAGACGGCGCTGAGGCTGATCGCGGCAGGTCGGCGCTTCAGCTATGAATTCGCCTTTTCGGATTTCTCTCAAACCAACTTCACAAGCGGTCGTATGGGCGAAAATAAGGATTGGCGCATTCTCTCTATGTATAAGGCGCGGATTACGGAGCAGGTACTGCGCCCGATTGTCCGCCAACTGCTTGATGACGCCATAAAGACAGGCATTGTTGATCTGCCGAACTATTTCAACAATCCCGACGCTTACTTTTACCCGCGCTTCATCTACCCCATACGCCAATACATCAATCCCGTTGATGAAGTCAATGCTGAAAGGGCGGCGCTTGAAATGGGTCTTACCTCAAAGACCGCGCTCGCGGCGGCAAGAGGGCGCGAGTTTGAGGAAATCGCCTATGAAATCCAGAAGGAGAAAGAGCTTGAAGAGAGGCTTGGAATAGCACGAAAGGAGAAGGAACAATGATGATAGGCGCATTGCCGGAAGTTGTTGAGGCGCTAAGGAAGTATGAGCGCTTCGACATCGAAAACGCGGCGGAAAATATGGCGTTTTTCGGGAAGCCCCGAGACTTTGTAAAGCAGGAAGGCAGGAAGGCGGTTATCGAAATCGACGGGCTGATCACCCCGACGGCGGGAATTTACAATTGGTTCTACGGCGGGGTCGGTCTTGATCGAATTCGGGCGGCTATCGGCGCGGCTGTATCTGATACCAACGTTGAGGAGATTGAGTTGCTGATCAACAGCGGCGGCGGTTTCGTCGAGGGGGTAAGCGAAACATACAGCGCGATTAAAGCGGCGGCGGACATCAAGCCCGTAAGGGCGACAGTCAAAGGCACGGCGGCAAGCGCCGCGTATTGGCTTGCGAGCGCCGCAGATGAAATCGCGGTTGAAGACAGTTCTATCGTAGGTTCTATCGGCGTGGCAAGCGCTTACTCCAAGTCCAGCGCGGATGACCAAATCAACGTGGTTAGCCGCAACGCGGAGAATAAGCGCCCCGATCCAAGAACAGATGAGGGTCGAGCCGAAATCCAAAAATCCCTAAACGCTTTGGAAGATGTGATGATCGCCCAAATCGCGCAGGGGAGACGCACAAGCGCCGAAAGGGTGCGTAAGGAGTTTGGACAGGGCGGCTTGTTCGTGGGCGATCAGGCGGTAAGGGCTGGTCTGGCTGATCGGCTGATCGTATTTAACAAAAAGGAGAGGAAAATGGAAAAGGAGACTGCACAAGCGCAAACGGTCGTTAGCGCGGAGCAATTGGACGCTATTAACGCTCAAATGCAGGGGCTTATGGCGGAGTTCGCTCAAATGAAGAGCAGTAAGGACAGCGAAGAGGCTGGGAAAGCTGAAGCGCTCAACAGAGAAAACGCGCGATTGGCGGCGATCAGAGATTCGGTTGCTTATTGTGATCGGAAAGGGACGCCGATAACGCTCGAAATCTTTGATCGGCTGGTGGCGGACGTGAAAATCACCCCAGCGGCAATCACGAAGGAGACTCTGGATTTTCTGGCAAATCGTTCGGAAACCCCGCAATCCCACATCACGGCAGGACGCGACAGCAGGCGTGAATTGGTAGCGAAGGCGATTGAGCATAAGATGGGAGTGGCGGAGGCGACAGATGAAGCGGGCAAATACGCCAATATGCCCTATCTGGGGCTGGCGGCTATGCTGGAAGGAGAAGACGCGCTTGCCGTTGTGGGCGCCCGCGATTTAGGCTTCGCTCAAAGGATGCTGGCAAATTCGGAGGCGCAGTTCCCGCTGCTTCTCGCGACTGTAGTCCAGAAGGCAGTCAATCAGGAATTGGAATTAACCGGCGGCACAAGCTATCAGAGCGTGGCGACCGAAATGCGTATGAACACGACCAGCGGCAAGACAGCTTCGCTCGATCCGTTCACCGGCTATCTGCCTAAAGCGGACATCCGCAATCTGAACGCGAACGAGGTATTCGTCGGGGAGAAAACGCAGGAGTATAAACTAGAAGCTTACACTCTGTCTTTTTCGCTTACCCCTACGATGCTGATCGACGATCAGCTTAAATACTTCGAAAACGGCGCAGAACTTGTGCGGGCTTACGCGCGTATGGTAAAACCCACCGAAAACAAGCTTATTTACGATTTGCTCGCCCAGCGAGAGGATTACGCAAACTATACGCTGGGCGACGGACAGCCTTTGTTTTCGGCGGCGCGGGGCAATCTCTCAACCGGTTCGGACGCGGGCGCCAAGACGTGGTATCTGTCCGATAGCAGGCTGTCGCGGGGGCTCAAGTATCTGCACCTTTCCGGTCAGCCCGCGCCAAGAGTAGAGCGCGGCTACGATATGTACAAGGGCTTGGAGTTCAGGACTCTGCACTACCTTTCGGCGGCATATCTTGGCGTTCCACAATTAATTTACAGATTTGATGACACCGCGCTTACGGCGGCGAATCTGGAAGCGGCATTCGGTCAGTTTGCCCTGCAAAAGGTAAACGGGCTGCCTGCCAACCTGTTCGCCTCGACGCTTATCGTACCGCAATCGCTGTTCTTTACGGCTGAAAAGCTGATCAAGGGCGAGTATTCGCCTACATTCGTGGATGATTCGCGTTTAACCAGCGTCGGCAAGCTGCGCATTATCGGCGATGCTGAACTTGACAAATAAACGAAGGAGAAAGAGTGAGCAATTTTCATATTCAAACGGGATTGAGGGCGCGGCAGGAAGGCTACGCCCAGACGAAATTTAAGGCGACAGGCGCGATAGAGGCTTACGCGCCTCTGTTCCCGTCGGCTGATCGAGTGGAGATCGCCAGAAGCGACGCGGTGGCGGGCGATCTGCTGGCGAGGGATTACAAAGGCGCGTTTTATTTCGCACTTAAACCGGGCGACGCGCCAACCTCTCAAACGACCGTATATTGGAACGCGGCGAATCAGTCCGCCACCGTTACGGGGATTGAGGGCAGGCGGCTGGGCGTTGTGGAGGAGATCATAACCGACAGCGGCGGAACATTCGTAATCGTATCCATCAACGACGGCGTATCCTACGTTGCGTCATCGTCGTAAGGGGACAGCTATGAACGCAAGGCTTAAGCTGTTAAAGCCGCTTAACATCAACGGCGAAGATCACGCGGCGGAAGAGATTGTCTCTGTCCGCGAAGGACTGTCCTATAAGCTGATCCTTCGCGGCGAGGCTGTCAAAGCGCCGGAGGAAGCGACCAAAACGAAAGCGGAGGAAGCGACCGAAATGACGCTGCCTAAAGCCAAATACGCTAAGGCGAAGAAAGAAACAGAAGATGAAGTTAAAAGCTAATTTCCCGCTTCTGCTGAATTGCTGCGGCGGCAGGAAGATCGCGAAGGGCGACGTGTTTGAGGTCAAAGAGGAAAGGGCGGCGGCGCTGATTGACAGCGGCAAGGCTTCTTTATACGAATATAAAACGTCGGAAGAGGAATCGTCCCCCGACGATAAACCAAAAAGGAAAAAGAGATGGGAATAAAGAGAGGGACAGGGCTTCAAATAGGATTTGAAGAGACGTTTAACACGGATCAGACGACTCCTAAAACGTATTCTGTTCCGTTTAACGATATTTCGCTGACATTCAGCCAGACTCTGAACACAAGCGCGACTATCGCAAACGGACGCGACGCGCAAGAGCCGTTTATGGGCAACAAGGACGCGACGGGAAGCGCGACGATCCCGCTTGATACGCGCAATTTCGGGCTGTGGCTCAAAGCGGTTATAGGCGAACCGACCAGCACTGTGATAACGCGCGAAGTCGTTGGCACAATCAGCGACGGGAGCGGCGCGGCAGGAACACAGCTTGTTCTGGCTGATCCGAGCGTTATCTTGGGTGTAGGAGACGCCATCACGGGCGTAACGACTCCGACTGCGGTAACGGCGGTAACAAACACGGCGCTGGGACAATATGTCGTAGCCGACAGCCAGCTTGTAACCAACGACACAATGACGATCACTCCGGCTGTTCCGCTCTATCAGCACGTATTTCAGGTTGGTTGCGGCGTTCCATCGATGATCGTCCAGAAGGCGTTTGGCGAATGCGTGGGCAACGTTATGACGGGAAGCGAGTTTGAGCGCTACAACGGCGTGAAGGCTAACAATATCTCGTTTGAAGTCGGCGGCGACGGCGAACTGACCGCCTCTGTCGATCTCGTTGGTTGCAAAATCACCGAAAGCGATACCAGCTACGATCCCGCGCCTATCGCCTACGAAAGCCTTAAACTGCAAAACTTCAAGGCGACACTAAAGGTTGACGGCGTTGTCTATCCTAGCTCGCAAACGGTAAGCGTTCAGTTCGGCAACAATCTCGAAACCGATTTGTACTTTATCGGCGGCGAAGGGGCGCGTGGCGCTCTGCCCGAAGGCACGGTTACGCTTTCCGGTTCGATCTCGTGCGTCTATGACGACGCGCAAAAGACCCTGCAAACGGCGGCGAAAACCCAAACGCCTGTAAGCATTGAGATTATATTCGCCACGTCGCAGGGGCAGTACCTAAGCCTGTTAATGCCCAATGCGCTGATCCAGCTTACGGGCAAACCGATTGAGGCTAACGGACAGGTAAGCGTTCAGCCCGAATTCACCGCTTACAGGGGCGGCGCGGCAAGCTCTATGATCGCTACGCTGGTCAATGACCTCACGGGGGGCGCTTATGCGTAAGTATGAAGACTTGGGCAGGGAACTGCGCGACAAGGTTGAGGCGGCTCTGCCTCTCACGCCGGAGCAGGGCGCGGCAATCTGGGCGCTTGAAGACGGTGAGGCGCGTGTTGATTACGCGCTCGATCTAATTTTAGGCGAAGGGCTTGCAGACGAAACGAAAGAGTGGGAAGCCGCTTTGATTTACGACAAGGCGCAGAACACATACCCGCCTGAAATCGTCGCCGCGCTCAATAAATCGGAAGGCTTGTCGCGCAAACAGCGCAAGGCTATTGAGAAACAGGTCGGAGTGAAACTCCGCGAAATTCTCTCGGCTGGCGAGGAAAAGATCGCGCTGGGGTGCGGGCTTATATTCAAAGCTGTCGCTGGCGATCTGCCCAACACGGAATTCTGGCATTTGGCGTTTGCCGTGAAGATCATAATGCGCGGCGTGGGTCTGGAAGAGGCTGAAATAAAAAACTTAGGGCGCTCTATCGCGTAGCGAGCATAGAAGGGAGAGCGGAGCGATGCGAGGTCTGTCGGGCAGCAAAAGAATTCAGCGGGTGCAATGGGTGCGAACTGAAACTGCCCGTATTGTCCGTAAGGGAGCGCGAGGCGTGGAACTTATGGTCGGCGGTATCGACACAGATGCGCGTCTCCTACGGCGGCGCGGTAGGGCTGGACTACAAAGCGGTAGAAATGGCGGCGATTGCGAAGGGTTTCATAAAACGGAGTTTCAAGGAGAAACGATGGCTTTTCGACGGATTACAGGTAATGGAGGCGGAGTTTTTAAAACAGCAGGCAATCAGGCAGAAGCTTTCTGTGCGCAAGGCAGGGAAGCGTAAATGAAGGCACAAGATCGCGATCTGTTATCAGCGATGAATGAGATAGGCGAAAGCGTTACGCTTTACGGCTTGGACGTTCGAGCGGTTGTTACGCCTGTTGAGTTTGGCAGCGAACTGACAGGCGATGACCGCCCGAACAGCGGTATAGAGGATCGCATCCGCGTCCGCGTTTTCTATTCCGATGTCCGAAAGCCGCTGAACGCCATACAGCGATCGCACCCTAAACGCGGCGACGAGCTAATCTATCAGGATCAGAGCTATTACATTGATGATTTCAGGCTGACCGATAACGTTTTAGGCATCACATGCAGGGGATCGCAGCGATACGGAAGCGGTTACCCGACGCGGCAAAAGGCTAGGATATGAGATATGGCGTAAGCGTTACGATTGACGGCATATCGAAAGTCCTGAACAGACTAGCCGAAAAGTATCCCGCTCACCTCAAAGACGGGGTGGAGTATGTCGGCTTGGCAATCCGCAAGGATATGATTGAGAAAGCGGCGAGCTTTCCCACAGGGTCGTTCAAGTATCAGGGCATTTATTGGCGAAGGGCGCTGAAAGAGCGCAACCGACAGCTAATCAAAGAGGAAAACACGCCCCGCCGACCCTACCAGACCACACGCGGGACAAATCTGGCAGAGGTAATCCGATCCATACCCCACTTTCACCTTAATAAGGTGGTTGTTGGCTGGCAGGACACGGCAAGCTTCAAAGACAGCCGCGGACGCATGATAAGAGGCGCGAAAGCGGCGGAAATAGGAGATCGGATGGAAGGCGGCGGGAGAATTCCGATCACTCCAAGAATGCGCGGAATGCTTCACCACAGCGGCTTTCACACAAAAAAGGCGTATTTGGAGCGCAAAGCCTATCCCGTTGTAAGCCGCACCGCTTTGGTGGCGGAAGCCATAGCGGAAAGGGCGATTGAGAAGAAAATAAACCAACTCGTAAATGAGGCTAACAAATGAATGAAGTATTGAATGATATGCGCTACTTTGCGAAAGTTATCAAAGAAAGTCCCGAAATTCTCGCCGTGATAGGTGAGGATTATAAGGTTTATATCGGGGCGCACGACAAGGATTTTTCAAATCTCCCGCTTCCTAATGTGATCCTGTATCCGCGCGAGATTGAGTATGTCGCCGCAAGCACGGCATTGGGCAAGCAGTTCATTTACTTCGTTGAAGCGGCGATTGAAGGCGAAAACGACACAGCGGAGAATGACGGCGTAAATGAATTGTCTGGGCAGTTGCAAATCACCGCGATACTTGAAGTCATAGCAAACGTCCTGTGGCAGGCGGCAGGTTGCACAAACGCATTTGATGTATCGGTCGATACAGCGATCAATCCCGCGATCCAAGATCGGGTCTATAGCGGCTCGGTCGCGCTTCGCTACAGGCTGAGCCGTGTGATCGGGGGCGGTTTTATGCCGCTAAGGAGCTGAAAATGGCGGCTGAAACAAGAATTGTCGTATCAATCGACGATCAGATCAGCGCGGGGCTGACAACCATTAACAGGCAGTGGCAGATTTTTTCGGGCAGGTTAAGCCAAGCTGATGAGCAATTACGGAAACTAAGCACAGACGCGGCGACAACCGCGATAAAGAAACTGCCAACCGGAAGCGCGGGCGCTATACCCGATCTGTTTGATACAAAGGCAATGGCGGCAAAGCTCAAAGAGATGTACGCCCAAGCGAATACCCAAACGAAGGACTTCGCTACGAAACTCAATCAGGCAATGCAGGATTTAACATTGCAGGGTCAATCAAAATCGGCAATTAAGACGAGCTTGGCTGGGCAGATTGAGCGGCTGAAGGAATTGCAAAGAGAGCAAGCGCAGATCGGAAAGGTGGCTAAAGAGGTCGAAGCGATATATCTCCGCATAGAAGGGCTTCATCGACGCAGAATTGCGTTAGCTCAGCAGGAAGAGGCTTTAGCGCAAAAAGTCAAAGAGGCGGCGCGTGTAAGAGCGCGGCAGGCAGAAGAGACCAATCTTAAAAATAAGCAGGCGGAATTAGCGAAACTGCAAGCGGCGTTTGCGAGACAAGGGGAGATATTACAAAGGCGGCAGGCAGAGGCGGCGGCTTTGGCTAATGTAAGCACCCAACGACTTGCGGGACTTGAAAGAACGCTTTACAGCTTGGACAAAAGTTTTATGAATGTAACCTTTGGTGGTCTGACGCGATTTTTAGCGAGAGTTGGGACGCTTGTCGCTACCTTTTATTCGCTTAGAAGTGTAATGGACAGCATATTTTCCAAAGGACTGCAACTTAATAAGACGATAGAAGACGGGAGTATAGGCTTTGCCGCTTTAATCGCGTCAAACAGCACATACATAAAGTCTAACGGCGAGGCGGCGAACGCAATGGAGCGCTACAATATCGCTCTCGGGGCGACACACGCCCTTACCCGCAAAATAAAAGTCGCTTCGCTCGAAACAGCCGCGACATTCCCTCAGATGATAGAAGTAATTCAGCAAGGTATGGGCGGCGCTCTTTCGGCGGGTAAGGCTATGGGCGAAAACGTAGAGGAAATTACTGATAATCTAATCCTATTCGCTAAACGGCTTACCAATGTTGGGACGGCTATGGGTATGACGATAGATATGATGGGTGAGGAAATGCGCTCTGTTATGGAAGGACAGGTTAGTCGCTATACCCGTATCGCTAAAGCGTTAGGAATAACAAATGAGCAGATAAAGAAAGCCAGATCGGAAGTCGGTGGTATGGCTAAATTACTTGACGAGAGGTTTGCGGCATTTGACTCGCTGGCTAACATCGAAACCTTTACGCGCAATATAGAAAAGCTTGAAGACGCATTTGACAGCCTTCAAATTGAATTAACAAAACATCTATTCGACGCTATAAGTATAACCGCCAAAAACATCACACACTATATCAATGATTGGGTCAAACTAAACAAAGAAAACACGCTAGCTTGGTTTGAGCAGGCAAAATTGATCGCGCAGATCGCCGTCTCTTTCGGAGCGGCGGCTATAGCTACCAAAACCATTCTAAAGACGCTAACGCTTCTTGTTCCATTAACCAGAACGCTAGTTGCGATAAATCAGGTCTTGACGAAACAAATAGCGTGGCAAGCGGCGCTCCAAACACTTACAAGTTCAAAAAGCGTACCAGAAGCGATAGTAAAACTAACCGCAGGACTTGCGGCGGTTGCGGCGGCGGGATATGTCGCAACAAAAACCTTTGATAAGCTAGCCGACGCATTAGATTCGGTCGCGGAAGGTTTAGACGAGGCGGCTATGGCGGCAGGGCGTTATTCGATAGTCGAACTAGAATTTAAGCTATTAAAAATGGAAGATAATACAACTACGGATCGAAAAAGATTAAAGGAAATACGGAGAGAGATAGAGGAGGAATATCTTAAAATAAATTCTTATAAAGAGGAAATAAACACACTTATAGAAGAGGAAAACTCATCTTTTTTCGCGCCAAAAAAACTACTAGGGATAGTAGCGTATGATAGGGTTTGGTTTGGGAGTACTAAATCGCAAGTTAAAAAACAAGAACAAAACATCAAAGCGGCAAATTTAGCAATAGCAAAATTGAATTTCGAATATGAGCAAAAGTTTTCCGATATTCAAAAACGCCCAGAACTTAGAGAAAAAATCCAAGATTTTATTAACAAGGTAAAATCGGGCGAGAGTGTGCTTGCCACATTCCAAGCACTATCAGGCACGACCGACGATAAACAAGCCCAAGCACGGGAAAAATCCCTTAGCTGGTGGATCGGGTATTACGAAAAAATCGGGCAATACGGCGAGGCGTGGAAGCTCAAGATGGAGCAGTTAGACAAAGAGATAACAGAGCAGCAGGAAGCTTTCGGAAAAAAACTCTCGGAGACGGAAAAGAAATACTATAAGGACACGCTGTTAGACGATTACATCAGAAAAATACTCAAGGCATCAATGGAAGGAGAAAACGAGTTTCAGCGCCTTGAATACAAGCTTAAAGAGATAGACGAACAAAAGGCGCAGCTTCAAAAAGCCTTGTTTGATAATTTGCCGGACGATAAAAGAAAAGTCGCTGAGGCGGAAAGAACAGCGGCTCTCACATCGTTAGAGAAACAGCGCAGACTTGAAAGGCTTACTTATGAAAAAGCGGTTTATGACTTTACCAGCGAAATCAACGCTCTGCAAGGCACGACATTAAACGTTCAGCTTGATCAGATAGACGCACAGGCAAGGGCAAGAAAAGAACGGATTGACGAACTGGGGCTGGCAGAGAAGTTAAGCAAAGCGGAGACTGGGCGGCTGAAAAACGCTATTGAGATCAATAAAGAATACGAAAAGAACAAAGCGCTTATGGACGATCTGTCGCGGCGCGGCTCCCTGCTGGATAACAAGGCGCTTGAGGGCTTCGCTAAAACCGCCATTGATCTCTTGGAGATCGAAAGAACCTTCGGTGAAGAAGGCTACGGCATCGCCAGAAGCAGATACTTTGAAAATATGGCTTTCTCAGCTAAGACGGCGGCAAACGGGTTTGAAGAACTGCAAACAGCGCTCGATGAGATAGAGAGACGGCGAGCCGATCTGGACAATCTCAGCTTAAGTGAGTTTCAGAGGTTCAGCGGGAAGAAGGCGACGGCGGAAGACCTGAATCTTTACCGGCGGGCAGAGGACGCGAAGCTTATGACGCAGTCGCAGGAATCAAGCGCTCAATACGCCAAAAACATCAAGGGGATTTACGACGAAATCGACGCTATGCAAGGCACGGCGCTGGATATTCAGCTTATGGAGATTGACGCGCAGACCCGTGAGCTTGAGATACGGCTTGACGAACTGGGGCTGGCGCGGATGGGAGCAAAAGCGGAAGAGGAAAGGCTTTACCTGCTTATCAGGGAGAACGCCGAATACAAGAAGCAGACAGCGGCAATAAACGATCTGCTGCGCATAGGCGAACTTTCGGGCGATCAGAATCTCGCCGCGCAGGCGCAGTACGCGCAGACGTTGAGAGAGATTGAAGAGATATTCGGCAGAGAAGACAGCCCTATGAAGGCGCGATCTCTGGCGCTGGCGGAGTTTGAAAAGGAACTGAGCGAGGTTGGGACATACGGGAGTTTCCGCGCCAGCCTTCAGAAGTCTTTTTCTGAAGCCTTCGCCGAAGGGATCGTTGAGGCGCTTCAGAGCGGAGACGTAAAGGGCGCCGTCGCGGGTATGTTCTCCAATATAGGCGGCTCAATGATGTCCAGTTTCTCTAGTTCCTTCTCCAATGCCATACAGCAGGGTTTTGCCTCAATGAACAGCGGAGGAAGCTTTACGGCGGGCTTCGGCGGCGCGGGCGTTAATTGGAGCGCGATGGGCGCCGGGCTAGCGCTGACGCTCGCGGCAGATCAGCTTACGGCTCAATGGACTGAAACCGAACGCCGCGATTACCTAGAGGAGATTGCCGAAAACACAGAGGACACCTACAAGGCTTTGGACGCTTATCTCGTATTCTCCCGCGTATTCAACCTGAACGCCCTGCGCTTTTCAAGCATCGCTTATGGCGGCTCAATAACCAACGCCGCGAAGAAAGGGGGAACGAGCGATCGCGACCCTGCGCGCGGCGCGGCATACGGCGCGGCGGCTGGAACGATGATAGCGCCCGGCATCGGAACGATGATCGGCGCGGCGATCGGCGCGATCGCCGGTCTTTTATCCACCGGCAGCAAAACAAAGATCAGCGGTTACAACTCCGCTCTCTCAACGCTGGAGATGAACGCGCCCGATATGACGCGGCTCTACAGCGACGCGATCAAGGATCAGATACTCCAGTGGACAAGCATATATCACGACAGCGAGCAGCTTTACAACGTGCTTGTCGGGAAGAAAGAAAAGAGCAAGAAAACGCTTTTAGGGACACGCAAGAAGACCACCTACTACTACGAGCAGTACACGATGGCTGAATCGCAGATGATCGCCTTTTTAAAGCAGTTCGGCGCGGATAACTACGGCAGCCTCACCGCCGATGGCATCAAGAATTTCACAGAGCGAATGACGGAGCTTTACAACGCCTTCGACGCGATAGAAAAGATAACCGCTCTGGCTAACGGAATGATGGTCGAAGAGTTTGACGCGCAGAGAGCCGCTAGAAACGCCAAAGAAGCGTACGAAGCGTTTGACGCCTCATACGGCGGGCTTATGCGGGGAATAGGCTACGATATAACCGCCATCACGGAAGAGAACCTAGCCGATATTATCAACTCCGATACTCTTGCCAAGCTTATAGGCAGATACGGGGTTGGCATTAACGTCGAACACCTGAACAAGGCGATAGAGGCGCTATATCAGTCGATGGACGAAGCCGCCAAAGCCGCCAAAGCGCTACAAGAAGCCTTGCGCGATCAATACCAAAGCCAAGCGGAGTTTGAAGAGTGGCTTGAAACCATACCCGAAGCGGTTACGGAAGCGGCGAAAGGGATGCGAGCGTTTATTGAGGCGATGATTGACGCGGCTAAGAGCCTGCGCGGAGAAATCGCGGGGCTGAACAGCGAAGACTTTGAGTATATGACGCGGGAGTATCTGCGCGAGGCGGGCGAGTTCAATGCGCTTTTCGGCAGCGACGGAACGCTTAAAAACGACGTTACAATCGATGCCTTCAACGCGGCTTACAGCGAACTTTCGGAGAGCGTAAGCGGCGTTAAGGGCGTGATGAAGGGGTACGACGAAATGTTCAAAAACTCCTTTGAGGGAAGCCTGACAGACCTTGCGGACAGGCTTGACCTCGCGTCGAACGTCTTAGCTGTTGAGATTGTGGGCAATGACGCTGGGCTTGCCGAAAACCAGACTCTAGGGGAACTCAGAGATGCGTTAAAGGCTTACAACGACAGCGTTAACAAGCAGTTTGGCGTGATGACCTCTTTTAACTGGGAGGATATTTCCTTCGCCGAACTCAGCAACGACAGCTTAAAGCGGCTTGTGGCGGGCATTACGGGTGTTTCGACGATGGAAGAGCTTGAAAACGTACTTAACGCTATGGCGACGCTCAAATACAGCGATGATCAAAAGGCTGTGTTAGGGACGTTCGATCAGAGTTTAATATCGCAGATGGCAAAGCTCTTTTCATCGGAGGCTTACACGGGTGCGGTCCCGTCGTTCCTCGCCGAACTAAACGCGGGATTGGCGGCTCTCAAGGCGTTCGACGGGGGGGTTTATACGGCGGGCATATCCGAACCAGTCAGGCAGATCGCGCAGGCAGCGCAGGAAACTTACGAGGTTCAGGCATTTAAAGGTCTGCCTGATACCTATCAGGTAGTAAATTCTAAGGGTGAAGCGGTCAGTAAAGCTCTTACCAGAGCAATGGCAAATAAAGAAGCCGCAAGGCTGAACGAAGAAGCCGAAGCCGGTCGGCAGCTTCAATCCCAGTACGACGCCGCGTATGCAGCGCAGCTTTACAGCTACTACAGACAGATGGACGAGTACTACGCCTCTCAAATCCCATTTCACAGGGAACTTGCGCTGGCACGCGCGGCGTGGGGCGGCGGACACGTAGCCTTGTATGAAGACCTGTTCAGCGTCCCGCCTGCTCAGGTTTTTTTATCGTTAGGTGAGTTTCTGGGGTTAGACGAGGATGAAAGGCGAAAACGGCAGATGTCGCTTGCGGGCGAATATAACTACTACCTTGAAAAAGCGAAGGAGATGAAAGAGAGATACAATACCCCGTTCGCCAAAGGCGGAATCGTCGCCAATCCCACGCTGTTCAATTTCGACAGGCAGATAGGGCTTGCGGGCGAGGCAGGAGCGGAGGCGATTATCCCGCTTAATAACGGCTTCGTACCCGTATCCTTCGGCGGCGGGATGGATGATCTGATCGAGGCTGTATGGGAAGTCGGCGGCAAGATAGACGATCTTGCGGCAGTTACTAAAGAGATATTGCGTCGCAGCGCCTCCATAGAGCGCAGGCTTAACAGGTGGGAAGGCGAAGGGGCTCCCATACGCAACGCCGAACAGCCGATTGACGTGAGGGTAACAGCGTGAAAGTCTTAATCCCAGCCGATTATGAGATCATCACCAACCAAGCGCTGACTGATTACGAGGGCGCGGACGATATGAGTATACCTGTATGGGACGCGGGGAGCGCCTATAATCTGGGAGATCGCGTCCGCCGTATGTGCGCGGCTGACAACAGCGCGATCAACATTGCTGAAATTGAGTATGTATGCGAAGCCCGAACGAATATAGACGCGGGCGCTGATCCCGCCGTTAATACGCTGTTATGGCAGCGATTAAGGGCAAGCGCCCCGTATCTCGCGTTTGATAAACACGCGGATACTTCCAGCCTCTTTAATGAAAACGCGGTTTTGGAAATCTCATTTTCAAAGGCAGAGGCGTTTTACTCCCTGATGACCGGCGAATTCCTTATTGAGGCGCTGCGCTCGGACGGGAGCGCGGCGTGGAGCGAGAATATTACGGTCGAGCCGTATGCGATGACGGAAACAGTTGATTGGTACTCATATTTTTTCACTAAATTTGTCCCTGCCGAAACGCACGGAGTGTTCAGAGAAACGCCGTCGGACTTTGATATGAACCTGCGCTTTACCTCCTTAAGAGACAAGTCGCGCATAGGACGCATAGCGACAGGAACGACCTATTCCATAGGCGGCACACGGCTTGGCGCAAGCGCGGGAATAATCGACTACAGCGTAAAAGAAACTGACGAGAGCGGCGAAACCTATCTCAAACAGCGGCGTTTCAAAAAAACATCCGGGTTCAGCGTTTCGATCCCGACGTCGGAGTTTTCGGCGATCTATTCCATTCTGGCTTCGCTGCGGGCGAAACCTACGGTATGGATCAGTTCAGATGTTGAGGCGCTCCAGATTTACGGCTTCTATAAAGATTTTTCGCAGGTTTACAGCCTGCACACCGTATCGGAGTGCTCTCTTGAGATAGAGGGATTGATTTAATTCAGAGAGGGAAAAAGACAATGGCAATTACTCAACGGATAACGCAGTTACCGCCGCCGCCGCAGAAAGGCGTGGATTATGCCGCGCAGTTTGACAGCAAGGCGCGGACTTTTCTGAATTCACTGCCTGCTATGGGCGAAGAGGAAAACGCTCTTGCCGATCAGATCGACGAGACGGCGGCGGAAATGCAGACTAACGCCGATAGCGCGGCGGCTTCAGCTTCCGCAGCGAACGCGAGCGAAAACGCGGCAAAAACAAGCGAGGATACGGCGGCGGCAAGCGCGGCGGCGGCTCTCGTGAGCGAAACCAACACGAAAACAAGCGAGAATAACGCCAAGACGAGCGAAACGCAGGCGGCAAAAGCAGCCGACATTCTCAAAGCAGCGGAGGGCGGGATACTGCCCGCGTATAACTTCGGCGTAGGGCAGCCTTCGCAGGAGGATTTAACCCATTACGCCGCGCAGATTATCTGGGGGCTTGGCGGAAATTGGGCGTGGAACGCCGCCGATCCAGCCGCTTCGACGTATATAGACGCGGACAGCGTAACGCATACGGCAGGAGAGATATTCAGCGCGACAAGGGTGAAAAACGCCTACTATACGCCTAACCCGCGTTACAGAGGGGCGGCGGCTGACGCGGACGCGATGGACGCCATAACCGCGCCCGTAACGGACGATTTCTGCGACAGAACGGACACAAATACGGAATGGAGATACGACGGATCGGCGTGGGATGATACCTTTCAGCCCGCAGGCACGACTGCCAGAAAAACACCCAACGAATTTACCAATCATGTGTGGATGCTTACAAATACGCCGACCACTATGCCGCCGATCTACGAATGGGCGGATAACGGCGCGGGAGATGTAGCCATAGCCACGCCCGAAATAGCGGGCGTGATACGCCCTGATGACGTTACGCTTAAGACCGATCCGGTAACAGGGATAACGAAGGCAAATATATTTTTACCGCTTAGGCATATAGGCGGAGCTCCGTTTCAAAAGATAAAAGAATTTCTTCAACCTGTTCAAGGCTTGATCAGATTGAAATTATTTAATAATATAATGATGATTTCAGAACACGGCGCTAAAACGTATTTCAGCTACGATGGAGTTACGAAAACAGCGGAAGCAGACTTTAGCATATCCTATGCAAGTAATAATTTTATAGAATTCTATGACAGCAGTTTAAGACCAACGCTTATCGTAAGTATTCCCGCTGATTCAGGTCAGGCATCCGTTCTGCTTCGCACCCGGGACTTAATTAACTGGGAAAGATTCCCTGTTATTTCTCCATCAAGAAATATTGTATATGCCGATGACGAAAAAGTGATAGGCGACTGCCAGACGCCTCCTACAAATAATTATACAGGTATTCTTTTTTATGATTTTTCAAGCGGAATGTCTGCCAGATACGAGCTTACAGCCAGACTGCCGTACCAGTCAATATATATACCTTCCAGCGGATTATTTCTAGGAATGACATCTAACAATAAATTGCAGAAATCAACAGATGCGCTTGCTTGGCAGGACTGCGGCGGCTCGGATATAGTTCTGGATACATACTCCAGAAATACGCTTTATGATCCAATCCGAAATATAGTTGTTACCACGGGCACTAAAGTTTTAAGATCGGGCGACGGGGGGGAGAGCTTTGAGGCGATAGTTCTACCAACCGGCTATACCGGCGTAGCCTATCGATGTCAGTACGTTCCCGAAATGCAAAGTTTTATTATGGGCGGTACAAACGGAATGTCTATATCAAACGATGGTAAAAATTGGTTTTCCTATAAACAAAATAAACTCCCCATTTATTATTTTGATTACTGCCCCGCATTGCGCGGATGGCTGTTGATTGATAATACGCTTAAAAATCTCTATTTTTCACCGGCATAGAAGGATAAACAATGGCTAAGCCGACATTTTACCAATTACAGATCGAGAGGTTGAGAGAGGGATACGAAGCCGCGATGGGCAACGCACTCAAAGGGAAACCGAACTCCTTTCAGTACAGTATCGGCTATTTCGTAGGCAGGGCGGTAAAGGGCGTTCGCGACGCCGTAATCTCTCTTGCTGAGCGTATCAGTACGCTTGAGGCTGGCGCGAACAGGCGCTACCCCGTACATCTTGGGACAGCCGCTCTTGCGCAAGCCGATTATCAGGCGGCATACGAGGCGGCGGTCAAACAGCCGGCGGGATCGATACCCCCCAACGGCTCAACGCT
>JAITRJ010000042.1 GCA_031288475.1 Helicobacteraceae bacterium
TAACGATCAAATCACGCGTCACGCGCAAAAAACAGCGGCCAACGTGAAAATGGTATTGAATCGTATGGGATGAGACGGGTAGGGTTTTAGCTGGGGCGCAAAGCGCCGGGCACGGCGCCTGGTTAACGGCGCGCAGTCTGGCTATGTCCGGTAATCCGCGTTTATCCTAACATATTCGTGTCCAAGATCGCAGCCGTAGGAGGTGTAGGAATGCGCGCCGACGGCTAGATCGCATACTACGCGGAAACTCTCCGCCCGCAGCGCCGCCGCCGCCGCTTCCTCCCTCTCCCGATCCATACGGTTGATCCCCTGCTCGTAAACCGTTACGCCGCCAATAGAAATTGTCAGACTCTCCGCGTCACACTCAATCTGCGCCGCGCCGATCGTGGAGGCTATGCGTCCCCAGTTTGGATCCGCGCCGAACAGAGCGGTTTTAACCAGCAGGGAAGTGGATAGCATCCTGGCGGCTTTTTTCGCCTCCTCCTTCGCGGCAGCGTTTTTCACCTCAAACGCCACGAGTTTTGTCGCCCCTTCGCCATCGCGGACGATTTCCAGCGCCAGAAAGTGCAGTGCGCGTCTGAGCGCCGCGTCAAACGCCTCCGCTTCGTACACGCCGCTCGCTCCGTTTGCCAGCAGGTAGATCGTGTCGTTGGTCGACATATCGCCGTCAACGCTGATCGCGTTGAAACTTTCATCCAAAGCGCCGTTCAGGTGCGCTTGAAACGCCTCCTGATTCGCGGCGGCGTCGGTGGTTATAAAGCAGAGCATTGTGGCAAGCTGCGGCGCGATCATTCCGGCCCCTTTAGCCATCGCGCCGATTGTAAAAGTCCCTCCGTCGCAGCGTACCTCAAAGGCGATCTGCTTCTCCCAGCGATCGGTTGTCATAATCGCTTTTGCCGCTGCGTCGCCGCATGCCGCGTTCCAGTCAAAGCGCCTTATGCCGCCAATGATTGTTTCAACCGGCAGAGGAGCGCCGATTACGCCTGTGGAAGCCATTAAAAAATTCTCAAACGGCACGGCGGCAACCACTTTTTCAACCGCCGTTATCCCTTCCGATCCGTTCATCGCGTTAGCGTTTTTGGAGTTGACGATCACGCCGTTTACTTTGCCCTTATGCGCTTTGGCGTGACGGATATGCGCGCAGGCGAAGCGGTTTGAGGTGAAAACAGCCGCCAGATTACATGGAGCGGAACTTCGCATAAACGCCAGATCCGCGGCGCCATTCACCTTCAGGCCGCAGTTCAGCCCGTCTGCGAAAAAGCCCTTCGGCGCGCACACTCCGCCCCCGATCGAAAGAATCTCCATTGCCACGCCTTTAATTTCTGCCGATCTTAGCCAAGCAGCGATAAAAACGAACCGCTTGGGGCATTACTGCTGCTTTGCCGCAGGAATACACGTTTTGATCGCTCCGGCGCGCAGAAGCGAAAACGCGCCTGTTTCAATACATCGCGGTTTACTCGCGTCCATTCGTCGCGGAAAGGGGTTTCTGTACGCTTAAGATATATTTAGCGATCGCCTTCGCGCCATCCCGCGCTATAAGTTTCATCAGCGCTTTAGATATGCCGCTTAAATCCGCGTCCGCGAAAACATCAAAAATTTCCGGGGTGAGTCGCGACTGCTCAACGCACCAGCCAAGCCCGCGATCGCTTAAGTATTTCGCGTTTTTCATCTGATGATTTCCCGCCGCATACGGGTAGGGCACAAAAAGCGCGGGCAGTCCGTTCGCCGCAAGCTCAAAGAGCGTTCCCGCGCCCGCTCTGGCAATCGCCAGATCCGCCTTCTGCAGGTGAGCGGGAATATCACTGTCAAAGTCAAATACCATCGCGTCGATCGAATTCTCTCTGTAGAAAGCAAGGACGCGATCGTAATCTTTTCTGCCGCTTTGATGGATGATCCTGATTCCGGCGGCGCTCAGCCTTTTGGCGATGCTCATAGCAAAATCGTTGATCGCCGCTGCCCCCTGAGAACCGCCCAGAAAGATCACCGTTTCGATCGCGCTTCTCTGGCGCGCCTTCTCAAAAAAGCGATCCCTTACGGGATAGTCCCGCGAAGGACTGTCTGGATCGAACGAGCAGAAAACGCCTTTAGCGAATGGTTTCAAGAGGCGGTTAAGCGATCCGTAAACGGCGTTCTGCTCGTGGATCACAAGCGGAATTTTAAGCGTAACGGCGGCGATCGCGGCTGGAGCGGCAGAATATCCGCCTACGCTGAAGACCGCCGCAGCGCCGATCTCGCGCAGGAGCTTACGCGTCTTACAGGAAAGGATAGCGACACGAATCAGCGCGAAGACCCTAAAAATTCCGCGCTTGTTCATTACTCCGACGCTGGACAGAAATCGCGTGCCGGCAAAGCCAATCTCGTTCTCAAACCACGCTCGATCCTGCCCGTCGCTCGATCCGATAAAAAAAGGCTCTACTCCCTTCTCGTTGAGCGCGTCTTTGATCGCTTGTGCCGCCGCCAGATGCCCTCCCGTACCACCGCCCGTGATCACGATCAAATTCGCGCCTTTGAACTGATCATAAGCACCAGCCCGACTGCGATAGAGGAGGCAGAGAGCGAAGCGCCTCCGTAGCTGACAAATGGAGCGGTGATTCCTTTAAGAGGGATCATACCGGTTGTTCCGAGCGCGTTCATCAGAAACTGCGCTCCAAACATTACGCCGACGCCGATCGAGAAGAGATAAAAGACCGGATTTTCACTGCGATTGGCGATTTTGAATATCCGATAGATCGTCAGCAGTATCAGGAGAGAAACCAGTAAAACTCCCGCTAGCCCAGCCTCCTCCGCGATCCCAGAAAGCACAAAATCGTTATGCACGTCGCTTAAAAATCCCAGTTTTACGACGCCGCCGCCCAGCCCCGTGCCAAAGAGACCGCCGTGGTGAATGGCGTAAAGCGACTGTGTAATCTGGTATGCGCCATCAGATGGCGCTGCTTCTATCCTGAGCGCGTCCGCCACAAAACCGGGGAAAAACGACAGGACAAAGTCCTGTACGCTGCTCCACCACTGCGTTACTCGCTCGATTCTGTGCTGCGCCTGCATTATCAGCGCAATCGCCGCTACAAACGATACGCCGATGAGAGATAAAAAGAGTTTTATACTCGACCCCGCGAAGAAGATCATCAGCGCCATCGTACTGGCGAGGATGATCACCTGCCCAAGATCGTTTTGAATGACCGCTATTAGAAACACGGTTACGATAAAGATCAACGCGTATGGCGCCAGCGTTCCCAATTCCCGCGTAAAACTGAACTGCTCTTTGGCGCCCGCTTTTGGCTTGTATATTTTACGCGTCAGGCTCCACGCCAGGAAGTAAACAAAACCTACCTTGAAGAACTCGACAGGCGAGATACTCAACGCTCCAAAGCGTATCCAACGCCTCGCGCCGTTGATCGACGGAACAATTGAGTGCGGCAGGAAAGGCATGGCGAACATCAGCGCGAAGAAAAAAAAGAACATAAAGAATCCAACGCGTCCTACCCAGCGAACCGGGTCCTGCCTTGCGAGAAACCACATAATAAAAAAAGCGATCGCCGCCCAGAGCGTCTGACGCGCAAAGAAGTGAAACTGCGAAAGCCCCAGATGCTGCGTATGGTAAACTGGCAGCGAAAGGCTGAAAATCACCCCAATAAAGATCAACCCGCTTACGGCGAAAAAGAGATAGCGATCACTCATCCTCAGCGTAGCGTTACAATTGTGCCGTTCGGCGATTCCGCCACGCTGTACTGATAGGTTTTGTCAAGCCCGATCACGAGGCGGTAGTAACCTTGATGCCGCCCGACGGTTATCTGTTTGAACGGCGTACCCTCGGCAAGCGACAGAGTGAATGTCGGCACAGGGTGCGAGCGCGAAAAGTCCAGTACAAGCCGGTCGGGGGAAGTCAGGACAAAATGTTTTAAGAGCCGATCTGCCGTCTTAAAACTCATCTCCTTGCCGGAGTACTCGACCGTTATAAATTCCATATCCTTGAAGCGAACGATGTTGGGCGCGTTTGTCTCCGTTCGCGTTAAAGTCGCCTTCTCCAGAAGCAGCGCCTTGAGTTCGCCCAGTGTGCGCGTTTTAGCTATCTGTGCCGCGAGAAAACCGCGATCTCCCTCGTTTGGCGTCCAACCCGCGTTCGCCAGTGCCGCCATAGCTCTTGCGTTGTCGGCGAAGATCGCCCACGCGACAGGAGTGTAGCCGTATATATCGCTCGCGCCGCCCTTTGCTCCTTTGAGCAGGAGCGCATCGACCAGACGATCCTCTTTGAGAATGATCGCCCAGTCCAGCGCTGTCAGCCCGCTGTCGTCCGCAAGATCGACGTCCGCGCCTTTAAGCGTCATTCTGATCGCCAGATCCTCCATCATAGTTTTAGCGGCGTAGATAAGAAGAGAGTGATCGGCGATTGAGCCCAGATTGGGATTCGCGCCGCGATCGAGAAGCATAAGAGCTATATCCTTGTACTCGCCGCTGGTAACCGATCCAAGTACCGCGATGGTAAGCGGGTAGAGCGTTTCCCGCGCGCCGGCGTTGGGATTCGCGCCGTTTCTCAAAAGCGACCTGGCGCCCTCAAGCGCCCCCTCCTGCAAGGCAATCGTAAGAATCGGCAGAGAGTGGAGCCCCTGCGCGTTGGGGTTCGCCCCCGCTTTGCACAGCCTGTCGATCATCGCTGCGTCATTCGCCGACAGGGCAATCGATATGGGCAGCACGTCGTTTTTATCCGCGAGATTCACATCCGCGCCTTTACCCTCAATCAGATACTCCAACTCCTTTTGAACGGCGTACAGATCGTCTCCGCCTCCGCTTTGCGCACTTTGGTAGTAGCTTTTCAGCGCGTTGTTCAACGGGGTGCCCGGCGGCAGATTCTCGTTGGCAATCTCAATCGTCCGTTCGCGAATGGTGCAACCGGCAAGCGTTATCGCGGCAAAGACTGCGGCAAAAACAAGGTAACGCATGCTAAGCCTTTGATTGTATGTAATTGATAAATAAAAAGATCGCTATGCCAGCGGCAAATCCCGCCACGCTTCCCAGCGCTGCCGCAATTGCAATCGCGATAACCCCCGCGGCGTTGTTCCACGTCCACTTTGAAATCGTTTCAAAAACATTTTCCGTCCGCGGCTCAGCGGCGGTTTCAGGTGCCTTTTTTTGAGCCATAACATTTCCTTCAATGTTGATTTCTCCAAATTTTACTAACATTTGACTTTTGCCTTTCAGCTTATCTTCTCCGTTTCACGCTTATTTTTGGGCAGAGCGCCTCAATTGGACATTTTGAGCAGAACGGCGAAACGCTCTTGCAAATCGTCTGCCCAAAAGCTACCAGCAGATCGTTGATCCCGATCCAGCGGTCGATCGGCACCTTTTCGCGCAGGGCAAATTCGCTCTCTTCGGGCGTTTTCGTCTTGATAAAGCCAAGGATGTTGCTTATCCTGTGAACGTGCGTATCGACACAGATCGCCGGCTGGTTAAATCCAAGCGACACCACCAGATTCGCCGTTTTCCGCCCTACGCCCTTGAATGTGAGAAGCGTATTGATGTCATTTGGTACAACGCCGCCGAACTCCTCTTCCAGCCGCGCGCAGATGTCGTGTATCTGTTTTGCTTTCTGATTGTGAAAACCTACGGGGTAGATCGCCTTCCTTATAGTTTCGATCGGAAGCAGACGCATAGACGCCGCCGTTTTTGCCAGACTGAAAAGCCGCGCGCACCCCTCCTTTGTTGTCTCGTCCTTGGTACGGAGGCTTAAAATCGTGGAGATCAGCACCAGAAATGGATCGTTTGAATGGGCGGCGACCAATGTTACGATGGGCGCATTCCATTTCGGATACTCCTGTTTTAATATATCCAGAACCCTTAAGAATTCTGCTGTATTCATATCAACCCCTCGACCGCCGTTTCGCCCTCCGGCGTTTTGATCGGCAGCCTGATCGTTAAGCGCGCGCCATTTTCCGTATTGATCACGCCGATTATTCCGCCCATATTGTTTTCCACGATCATCTTCGCCATATACAGCCCTATGCCGGTTCCTTTGCCCTGCTCCTTGGTGGAGAAGTATGGTTCGAAGATCCGTTCAAGATTTTCCTTACTGATTCCGCCTCCATTATCCTCCACTTCTAAAACGGCATATCCGTTTTCACTTTTGAGCCGTATCACTATTATGCGGTTACCGCTATCGTTCCCCAAAACGGCGTCCCTGGCGTTTGAAACGAGGTTTATCACCGCCTGCCCAAGCTCATTTTCGTAGCCTAAGCACCAGACTGGAGTTTCAGGGAGAATCACATTCACGACAATAGCGTGATCGGAGAACTGCGCGGAGATCATTCCCATGACGTATCTGACGACGTTGGAAAAGTCGAAAAACGAGCGCTCCTTATCCGGTCTGAAGAAATTGCGAAAGTCGTTGATTGTGTTGGACATAAACCACAGCCGCCCCATCGTTTTTTCCGTGTTGGAGCGGAGATACTTCTCGTCCAGCTCGCCGGCGGCGTAGGCGTCAAGTATGTCCTGCACGTACAGCCCTATGGAGTTTAGCGGCTGACGCCACTGGTGGGCGATTGCGCCTATCATTTCGCCCATTGCCGCCATTTTAGTCTGCTGGATCAGCATTTTCTCGTATTCGCGTTTGCTTTCCTCTGCCTCCAGCTTCTTTATCAGCGCATTTTCCACCTGTTTTTGCAGGGCAAGCTGCGTCTGAAAGGTCTGCATCTTGACGGTAAGTTCATCTCTGAGCGAGCGGCGCGACCAAATCGACGCCGCATATACAAGCGCGATCCATATAACAAAAAAGACCGCCGTTCGTACGTATGCGTCGTGGAGGACGACCGATTCGTCATAGGAGGCGGCTACAATCAGGTCAAACACGCCGATATATCTAAGACCAATCGTTTCGTTGCCGCTCGTAAAGTAGAATTGACCTTTCCTGAGCTTCTGCGCCGAATCCGCGAAGTTCGGCGGCGTCTGGTCAGTCTGCGCCCGCGCCGCGGCCAGAGTGTGCGCCATAACCTGTCCGTTTCGGGAGAGAAGACGAATCGCGTTTCCGGGAGCCAGGATAAGCTCGGAATATCGCTTTGAGAGCGTATCGATCTCGATCAGAACAATCGCCTTTCCGGTAATCCCGCCGTTTTCGCCGAAAAAGATATGCCCAAACCCAAAAACCGTCCGCTGAAGGTCGGGGCAAACGAACGCTTCCGACGCGATGATGTTTTTCTCGTTGAACAGTTCAAAAAAGCGACCGGACATCTCTTCAGAATATGCCATTTGCGCGTTCGATCTGTAAAGAACGTGATTGTTTGCGTCCAGCAGCAGTATATTATGAACAATCCTGTCGTCTTTCTGTCTGCCGCGGAGCACCTCTTCCAGAACCTTCCGATGCGCCTGTTCCGTCCGGAAATACTCCCGTCCGACGCGGTAGATCATATCGTCAATGTCAGCAAGCATCTGCTCGGTATAAACGGAGCTGAGCGAGAGCAGACTCTTGTTTGCCCAAAGCACCTCTTCCCGCGCCCTATTCAATTGCGTGGTTACGTATATCGCCAGCAGCGCCGCCAGAAAAATCGCGGCTGTGAGCACCCGTATGTAATGCTTAACTTTTGGCTTGTCAAGACGTGGTTGCGTAAGGTTCATAGTAAATTATCTTAACGCAAACTATGTGATAATTAAAATAGGGTGGGGATAAAAGGAATGTTTAAACTCAAAAGCGGCTATGACGCTGCGGGCGATCAGCCGACAGCGATCAAGGCGATAGCCGAATCGATCGGAAGCGGTAATCAGTACCAGACTCTGCTGGGGGTAACGGGAAGCGGCAAAACCTTTACGATGGCAAGCGTGATTGAAAAACTGCAAATTCCCACGCTGATAATGACGCACAACAAGACGCTTGCCGCTCAGCTTTTTCACGAGTTCAAGGGCTTTTTCCCGGAAAACCATGTGGAGTATTTCATCAGCTATTACGACTACTACCAGCCGGAAGCCTATATCCCCAGACAGGATCTGTTCATAGAAAAGGATTCGGCAATCAACGACGAGCTGGAGCGGCTGCGTCTTTCGGCAACGGCGAGCCTGATGAACCACGACGACGTGATTGTAGTGGCGAGCGTGTCGGCGAATTACGGCTTAGGCAGCCCCGACGAATATAAACAGATGGTCAGCCGCGTAAAGGTCGGCGAGGAAATAGACCGCAGAGAGTGGCTTTTGCGCCTTGTGGATATGGGGTATAAACGAAACGACAGCTTCTTTGACCGCGCCAACATCCGCGTAAGCGGCGAAGCGGTTGAGGTCTTTCCTTCCTACACCGAAATGGAGGCGTACCGCTTTGAATTTTTCGGCGACGCGCTGGAGCGCATCGTGCCGTTTAACCCGTACACTGGAGAAACATTCGGGAGGCGGAACGAGGCGATCATATACGCCGCGACAAACTTCGCCGTTTCTGGCGACCGGCTCAAAGCGGCGATCTCCACGATCGAAGAGGAGCTTGAGCATAGGCTGGACGAGTTTGAAAAGCTTGGCAAAGTGGTGGAAAGAGAGCGTCTTAAACAACGGGTGGAGTTTGATCTGGAGATGCTAAAAGCCACCGGAAGCTGCAAGGGAGTAGAGAACTACTCCCGCCATTTCACGCTGAAAAAGGCGGGCGAAACGCCGTACACGATGATGGATTACTTCGAGCAGATCGGCAGAAAATATCTGGTGATCGTCGATGAATCGCATGTGAGCCTCCCGCAGTTTCGCGGAATGTACGCGGGAGATCGCAGCCGCAAGGAGGTACTGGTGGAGTACGGTTTTCGCCTGCCCAGCGCGCTGGATAATCGCCCGCTGAAATTTGACGAGTTTATAAACAAGGCTCCGCACTACCTATTTGTAAGCGCGACGCCCGCCGAATGGGAAAAGGAGCATAGCGCCGTGATCGCCGAGCAGGTGGTGCGCCCGACGGGACTTTTGGATCCGGTTATTGAGATCAGAGACAGCGTAAATCAGGCGGCGGCGCTTTTCGACGAGGCGGTAAAGACGATATCCGCCGGCTTTCGCGTACTGGTAACCACGCTGACAAAAAAGATGGCTGAGGAGCTGCAAAAGCACTACCTTGAACTGGGGTTGAAAGTAAGATATATGCACTCGGACATCGACGCGATTGAGCGTAATGAGATCATTCGCGGTCTGCGATCGGGCGAGTTTGACATGCTAATCGGAATCAACCTTCTGCGCGAGGGACTTGATCTGCCGGAGGTGAGCCTTGTGGCAATTCTAGACGCCGACAAGGAGGGCTTTTTGCGCAGCGAAACAGCGCTTATTCAGACGATGGGCAGAGCAGCCAGAAATATCAACGGGCGTGTACTGATGTTCTGCTCCAAAGTTAGTTCGGCGATGCAAATCGCAATCGACGTCGTAAACGAACGCCGAAAGAGGCAGATGACGTTTAATGCCGAGCACGGCATAACGCCGAAGAGCGTCGGGCGTAAGCTCGATCTGACCTTGCATACGGAGGATCACCATGCGCTTGTTGAGCTTAAAAAGGATAAGTTGTTGAAAATGCCCGCGACTGAGCGGCAGAAGCTGGTGAAGGAGCTAACGCAGAAGATGAGGGAAGCCGCGAAAATGCTGGAATTTGAAGAGGCGGCGCGCATTCGCGACGAGATCGCCAGGATCAGGCTGCTTTGAGGCGGGCAGAAAAGACGCGGCGGGCTCTTTAGCCCGCCGCTATAATAATGTAAGATATTTTCTTTGCTAGGAAGTGAGTAGAGAGTCCCAGCAACAGAATTCTAGCACAGTAACCTTAAACTATATTAAAAGACGCTAAATAATGTAAATAAGCTCTAGATATAAAGGTGTTTTTAAGAATTTTCAGTCAAATGCGCTGGCAGACGTTCCTGTCCCGCTCGTATGGCTTCCGATTTCACTTGGCGCACGCCGTACGAAAGTGATATGGCGGCATACATTAAGGAAAAGCTGCGTTGGCTGCGCGAACGAGAACTCATTTTTTGGAGTTTTTCGATTGACGGGCGCTTATCGTCGCCCGCTTTTCGTCATTGGCAAGGAAAGAGATAGACGGCTGACGCGGCAACAGAAGCCGCGAAGCGCCGAATATTACGCGCGATCTTTATCTGGATCGTTTTCTGCCTTGTTCCCACAGTGATCGCGGTAATGAAAAATCCAGCATTTCCGTACGAGACACAAAAGACGCGGGAGAAAAGCAAAACACCGCTAATCCGGTATGTCCGCACAGCGCGGAAAAGAATTGTAGTCTATTCCCTGATTCCATCTGTAGGCAACGATTCGTATAAGAATATAAGCTGCTTATTTGATGGTTTTGCCAATTGCCATCTGTAATCCGCGTCTTTTACACCCCCCACGGCAGAGCTGACAGAGCGGCAGATACGAACCCGCTCCGCTGGCGCTGAATTGTCGTATCCAAGCATTCACGCGTGAATGCGGAGGACGTCTCCCTTATACCGTCTCTTTCG
>JAITRJ010000048.1 GCA_031288475.1 Helicobacteraceae bacterium
AGGGAGAAAACCTTGTTTCCAATGATGACACCAAAGAAAAAGCAAACATCGGCGAAATATGGGCCAAACTCTCAAAGGGCAAAGCCCTGTTTATGCTTGCTACAATCAGGAAAGGCGGCAGGAACCTTGAAGAGCAGATAAGGGAGAAAATTGAGAGAAGATAAGCAACGCGCAGTTCAGATTTCAGATGATATTTGTTTGCAGCAATAAAGAACACCGTCCTTTTTTAACAGCGGAACTTGCTTGCAGATATATTCTGTCCGCGCGGTTTTAAGGACGCGCGTTAATTTACGAATCACGCGTCGCGTTTAATCAAGCAACAACCCGTATTGTTCCCGCCAATTTTCTGGTCTGGCGCGTGCCGCCCTGTTTGAAGGCGACCAGAGAGTAAGCGCAGAGATCGTTTTGCCGCCAAATGAACGCGTTTCTGGTTTTAATCGGTTATCCGCCATTATAATTAACTCTTTAGCGCCGCTGTCCGCTACGCTTTTATTAAACCATTTTGCGGCTTGGCGACTTGTGAAGAATATACGTATTTCATCATTTATGTTATCATTTATAACAGAAAAAATATCGATCAGTTCAATATTGCGCAGATCACCGTCGCTTGCGCTTGGCTTCGCGCGGTCGCATTTTTTGATAATGTCAATAAACCCGATCGATTGCTTTTGACTGAAACGCTTCAGATTGCCTTCGGTTTCAAAGCGTTCGCCGCTAAACTCTTCCATAACCCGCCAGAAGCGGTTGTGGCGGCTTCCGTAAAACCATCTAAGATCGTTTTTGGAGATCTTTGCTTCCGATTCACAGAACTGCGGCGGGCGGATTGTGCCGATTACGATTTTCCGCGCCATTTTGATATTTTCGGACGGCTCGTATGGGGTATGTCCTGTGCCTTCCGGCCGCGATCTCTCTAAATCTTCTGACGGTCGCGTTTGCTCTCCTTATTTGTCCGATTAAGCCATAATGCCGAAATAACGCTTTAAATCAGCCGACGCGTACGACGCGCGAAAGCGTTTCAATGAGATTGAAACCGTCCCATATGATGTCTATATTCAGCGCCCTGCCAATCGGCGCCACGCGATCGATCCCTCTAAGAGAGTTATTAATGACAAAGCTGCGCAAAGTTTCGGCTTCCATACCAAAATAGGTCAGCGTCTGGAACTTATCGGTCACAAATGTTTCCAGCTCCTCTGGATTTCTAAGATCGTATTCGTAGAAATAACCGCCTTCCTCGCGTAATCTTTCAGCTTCGTATGGAAGCGAATGTAAAGAGATGACATAGAGCGTAGAGTCGCGCCTGACAGTTTTAATTAAATCGAGTTCAATCGCGTCTTCGCACAGTTTTACATATTTGTTAACGGCAGTTACCGCCTGTATTTTATATCTTTTGCGTACGCAGTGAAAAACGGCGTCCCAAAAACGCTCTTTTGCCGTTTCATCCGCGTTTGTCCAAAGAATTAAACGCGGCGACGAACAAGCGTTTTGATCTACAAGATAGGTGTCGTTATAAAAATCTTCGGCAAGTTTCGCGATCTTTTCTTCATCCGATCTCGCAATCGATTCGGCGTTGATTATCGCGATCGAATAGCGATCGGCGAAAGCGATGTCGATGCACCGCGGTTTTGCTCTGATCGCTTTGATCGACGCAACCGTTTTGTCGCCGCCCCAGATCATTCTCGCGTCCGACAGCAGGCTGAATGTTTCTGTCGTTTTAAGATCGGACGCGTAGCGGACGAACAGATTGCGTTTTTCGATTTCTTTATAGTTTTTCAGCGTCTTTTCCAGCGCCCTGCATATTATGTCAGTTTGCGCGAAACTCCCGCTGGGAACCCTAACGATATTCAAGTTTCCTGCAAGCAGAGAAAAGAACCACGAAAAAGCGAAATTAACGGGAATATTTGAAGGAGCGATATGAAAACAAACGCCGCGCCCAAGGCGGTTTCCCAGATCGCCGAACGACGCTTTCAATCGACAGACGTTTGCCTTTCGACAGTAAAAAGCGAAAGCGCCGACATCGGGGAACTCCCTGGCGCTTTTCATCAATTCGGCGGAGAGCACTGCTGCGAAATCGCATATTTCGTCCGAAAAGGGACGCACTGCTTTGGCGGCGAGCTGCGGCGAGCCGATCATATACTCAACGCCGTTCATATACGTTACCGCAGCCTCTCATTTCCGCGCCTTTGATCCTGCCGTAAACCGCGAAGTATTTGCCGAGCCTTCCGCACGGGCAGTCATCCTCTCCCAACGCTTCGCCCTCGTCTTCCGTAAGCAAACGATGCGCGGGAGAGCTGGTTGGCAGAAGCGAATCGCACTCAATAATTCCCCGTCCTCTTTTTAAAGTGTCAAAGTTAAGCGGATCGTGGAAGACTATATCAGAAAAGATCGAACAGTGCAGACGGGAGTATTCGCATTCTATAAAGATCGATCCCGTCTGTTCCGCCATACCATAATAGCTGTAGACGCGATCGACGCCGATCAGCTCTTTTATTTCGTTTTTGAAGCAATCGTTGCCGATATTCAAATCGGCGAGTTTTTTCCAGCCGCCGCCGTGGATCAAAATGCCGTTGATAGCTAATTTCACGCCATCTTTTCTTAATGTTTCGCACAGATGAAGCCATATGATATACGTAAAGCCGAACAGGAGAATTTTTTCGCCGCTGTGGTTGTTCAGAAAATTTTCCACGGCGTTTATATTAAGTTTCATATCACGATCAAGAGCGTAGGTTATATCCCGTCCGAATACGGAAAAACCCAGAATACCAGCGGCGCGCGCGGAAAAAGCGGCGCGATCCTCAAGCGGAGACGGCGAATCTATCACCAGCATCGGCAATCGTTTCGTCCCTATAAAATCCGAAACGATTTTAAAAAGCGCCTTTGTCTGTCTCGCCGCCGTAGGGCGGTCCAAAAACACTTTGGACTGCCAGCCGCTTGTGCCCGAAGATACGATCGTTTTTACAATCTCTTTCCGATCGACGCTCAGAAGATCAAAGTTCTTAAACATTCTCGCTGGAACCGGAGCGTCGATTCCAATTACGTCCGCCATACGGCGATAGGCTTCGCAGCGATCGTAGTGGAAAGCCGCCAGCGATCGTAAAAAACGCGAATATATCTCCTCCTTTTCGGCGCGCTTTAATCCGTATACGGGAAGCGAAAAAAGCTCGTCATACATATTTAAGCTCCGAATAGAGGACTTTGCCCGTTTCGTTTCTGGGTATTCTGTCTATATGAATTACGTTAAAAGCCGCTCTGTTTATTTTTGTCTTATCCGCGATAAACTCAAGCATCTCCCAACGCCTGAAATCCGAGGTAAAAATAAACACCCGATCGTCTTCGCCGACGCACACCGCTTCGTAGCCGTTTTTGGTTAAAAGCGCTTCAATTTCCACCAGATTGACCCTGTTTCCATATACCTTCAAAAAACGCCGCTCTCTGCCGACGATTGTATAGTATCCGTCTTTATCCCTTACGGCGAGATCGCCCGTGTCAAGCCTGCCGCCTCTTTCGTCGCCTTTTGCCAGATCGCCTCTATTCTCCGCGTAGCCAAGCGTTACGTTCTCTCCATAATACACCAGCGATCCCGCCTTATCGGTTTCGCTGATAATCTTGCCCTGATCGCCCACGATCTCAAAACGCCCGTTTGGTATCGCGACGCCGATTGATCCCGCCTTCTCAATCGCTTTGCCGGCGGGAACATAGCTCATCCGCGCGGTCGCTTCGGTAGCTCCGTACATAGCGATAAAACTCATACCGGATTTTTCGCAGTTTACGGCGAACTCCAGACATAACTCCGCGCCTAACTTCCCGCCCGCCTGAGTTATATAGCGAAGATTTGGAAGCCGCATCTGAGAAAACCGCAGTTTTTTAAGCGTTTCGTATGTATACGGAACTCCGCCGAAATTTGTAACGTTATTCTCCTTGACCGCCTGCCAGAACTCTTTTTGCGTCAAACTTTTCTTCGTCAATACGATCGAAGCTCCGATCGCCAGATGCGTGTTAATAATTGATAAGCCGTACGTATAGTGCATCGGCAGAGTTGTGATCGCCCTGTGTGTCCCGTCCATTTGCAGGTACGCGACTATCGATTCAGCGTTTGCACGGATATTCTTGTAACTTTGACGCACAAGTTTCGGACTTCCCGTCGATCCGGAGGTCGTCAGCAGGAGCGCGAGATCGCCAAACATTTCGCTCTGTTCAAACCGCGTCTTCAAAAGTATGTAGCCAAAAACTCCGTAAATTTTTTCATAATTTTCAAAAATCAGATCGTCCGGTGCCCATATATACGCTGGTTTGTATACTTTGATCAGCGCTTGCAGCAAAGCGCGATCCATCGCGGAACTCAGCATCAGCGGAACGGATCCGTTACTGATGAACGCCGCATAGCCGACGAGCGATCCAATTACGTTTGTACACATACAGAAAACAAGAGATCGCGGCGGATCGACAAGCACAGCCAGTTTCCGCGTTTCTCTGTCCAGATCGGCATAGCTGAACGATCCGTATTTTTCGTCAATCGCGGCTGCGCGATCGCCGAAATCAGCCAAGCTCCACATTGTATTTTTTTAAAATCTCCTTGCCTTTCTCGAAAGAACTCAGATCGATAATATCCTCCGTATCCATCATAATGTCGAACGCCTCCTCAATTGCGGCTATCAGACTCATATGCCCTACCGAATCCCACGCGGCGATCGATTGATACGTTAAAGCCGCCGTATCTTTTTCGCCGACTCTGAACGTTTCGGCAAACGCCCGTGCGTATTTTTCTATGTCGCTCATCTTTTTTCCTTTAATTTCTGCTTGATCGCCTCTGCGATCTGATCTCCTCGCAATCCCGACTGTCCGATCATATATTGATAGTCGCCTGCTTTGCGGTAGGCGTCGATCCCAAGACGCAGAAGCGGTGGCGTATCGGAGCGGGCGGCTAACGCCTCAGCGATCGCGGAGCCGCTTCCTCCGCAAACGCTGTGCTCCTCCGCCGAGACGATCAGTTTCTTGCCGACAGAGGCTTCTACGACGGTTTTCGTATCCAGCGGCTTGATCGTATGCAAATCAAACAAGGCGGTACTGATCGATTCCTTCTCCAGAATCTCCGCAGCTTTTATCGCGTTTGCCACAACGCTGCCGGAGGCGAAGACAGCGACATCGTTTCCCGCTTTCAACTCGATCGCCTCTCCTATCTTAAACTCGAAATCTTCCTTGTAAACGATCTGCGTATTCATAACGCCTGTAAGCCTGATATAGATCGGCGACTCTTTCTCCGCCGCCGCCTCCACGCATTTAACGACCGATAAACCGTCCGAAGGCGACAGGACGATCAGATTATCTATCGCTCTGATCGCCGCTATGTCCTCGACGCCGTAATGCGTGTTTCCGAAAAACTCCATGGCGAAGCCGGCACCGAAGCCGACAATCTTCACGTTGGATCGCATATATCCCATAAAATGCCTGATCTGCTCGCATGCCCTTAACGCGGCGAAGTTCGCGAATGTCGCGGCGAACGGAATATATCCGCTATCGGCGATACCGGCCGCTATCCCTATCATATTCCCTTCCGCGATTCCAACGTTGATTAACCTGTCGGGATAGCCTTTTTGAAAGCGATCAAGACCCGCCGTATTGCACAGATCGGCGCTTAGTGCCACGATCTTTTCGTTTCGCGCGGCAAGCTCCGTCAGCGCCGCGCCGAACGCGCCGCGCTGCCCCAGCATAGACAGCGTTCTTACGAAGGAAGGAGTTATATTCACGACGCTCCTTCAATCTCTTTTACCGCGTTTTCGTACTCTTCCTCCGTAAGAAAGCTGTGATGCCACCTGCGGTTGTTTTCCATAAAGGAAACGCCTTTGCCCTTAATGGTTTGAGCCAGAACGACCGTCGGCGATCCGTCGCGATCCAGCGCCTTTGCAAGCGCGTCCGTATTATGCCCATCACATATGATCGTTTCCCAGTTAAAAGCTTTCCATGCCTTTTCCAGATCAACATCTAAAATAACGCGCGAAGCTCCGTCCGACTGCATTCCGTTTTGATCGACGATCGCGATCAGGTTTAACCGACGGTGCGCGGCAAACATTGCCGCCTCCCAAACGGCGCCTTCATCACATTCTCCGTCGCCCAGCAGGACAAAGATGCGGCCGCTCAAGCCGCGCAGCCTCGCGCCAAGCGCCAAGCCCGCGCCGTAGGAGAGACCAAGCCCAAGCGTTCCGCTGGAGTATTCGATCTTGTTTTCGGCGCTTTTAAATGGCTGCCCGGGAAAATCGCCGCCGTTTTTGTCAAAAGAATCAAGCTGGTCTTTAGTGATTAAGCCTGCCTGAAACATAGCGGTGTAATAGGCTAAGCCGCCGTGACCTTTGCTTAAAACAAACCGATCGCCCAAAACGCCGCGATTGCTCAACGTATTCGTCTTATCGCCCGAAGACGGCGGATATTTCATCACGTGCAGAAAGAGCACCGCCAGAATATCCGCGATTGAGAGCGCCGGCGCGATATGAGCGCCTCTTCTGCCCGCGCCGAAAGCAAGCCGCAGAATATCAAGGCGCATCTCCTTCGCCGCCGCGACAGCTTCTTTCATAGCCCGCCGTCCACCCGTATAACCGCGCCCGTAATGTACGAGGCGAAATCGGAGGCGAGAAAAGCCGCGCACTCCGCAATATCCGAAGGCTTCGCGCAAACGCGCAGATCGGTTGTTCCCCGAACGTCGGTGATAATCTTTTCCGGCATCGAAAAAATCATATCGGTTTCGGTAATGCCAGGAGCGATACAGTTTGCACGTATTCCCTCCGCGCCAAGCTCTCGGGCGATTGATTTTGTCATGGCGGCGAGAGCAGCTTTGGACGCGCCGTAAGCGCTTTTGCCTTCGTTGCCATCAAAGGCGGCGCTGGACGATATATTGACAATTGATCCCTTTTTGCGCCTGAGCATCAGCCTGACGATCATCTGCGTGAAGGCGAACGGCGCGAAAAAATTAACCTCCATCTGCCTTCTTACCTCGCTTAGCGGCGACGCCTGAAAAAGCGCGTTGCAGGTAACGCCTGCGTTGTTGATCAGAGCGTCGGCGGGCGTTTTTGAAGCCATAATCTCTTTTGCGGCAGTTTTCATAGCTTCGTAATCGGTCATATCGAAACAGAGCGGACGCACTTTAACGCCATATTGTCTGCCAATAGCGCGGCAGAGCGTCTCAAATTCAGGCGACAGCGCTCTTGCGTGCGCTATAATATCCGCGCCATTTCGCGCGAAAATCTCCAGCGCCGCGCGCCCTATGCCGCGGTTTGTTCCCGTTATGATTGCCGTTTTACCTTCTAAAAGCCTCACGATCAGCCGATTCCCCCGTCGATTCTGATCGTCTGCCCCGTAATATGCCGTGATCGATCTGAAGCCAGAAATAAAAACAGATTCGCGACCTCGTCGCTTCCACCTATGCGTTTAAGCGCCGATTTGTTTAGCTTTTTCTCAATTGTTTCGGGAGGAAGCGCGGCGGTCATCGCGCTTTTAATCACGCCGGGAGCCACGGCGTTGACGCGGATATTTGATCTTCCAAGCTCTTTGGACATCGTTTTTACGGCGGCGATCAGCGCGGCTTTGGAAGCGGCGTATGCGAGCTGTCCGTAATTGCCGTCTATCGCTGAGACGCTCGACGTAAAAACTACGCTTTTACTCCCCCCCCCCCCCCCCCCCCCGTTACGCAGCATAATCTTCGTAATGTACTGACTGAAAATAATCTGAGAAAAAAAGTTAATCTGAAAACTCTCCCGCAGCTGTTCGATTGTGATCATATGAAACAACGCGTCGCGATTAACGCCAGCGATATTGATCAGAGCGTCGACAGGCTTTTTCGCTTTTTGTATCTCCCTTGCCGCTTCTTTTACAGACTCGTTGTCCGACATATCGCAGTAGATCGGGCTTATTTCAACGCCGTTTTTCACGGAGAGTTCTTCGCATCGGCTTTCAAACTCGTCCGTTCTGGCGTACGCGCAGGCAAAAATATCAGCGCCGTTTCGCGCGAAAATCTCCAGCGCAGTTCGTCCTATCCCCTGCAGGACGCCCGTTATAACCGCCCGTTTTCCCTTCAGCATCGCCGCTTCCTACCTGAAAACTCTGCGGTTTTCATTTTTTTTGACCACCTTCGCAGGCGATCCAAGCGCAATCACGCCTTCGGGCAGATCGGAGTGGACGATCGATCCCATTCCTACGATACTCCATGCGCCGACCGACCTTTTTTCGCGGATAGCCGCGTTCATACCAACATAGCAGTTATCGCCGATCGAGCATGCGCCCGCCAATGCGGCGAACGACGAGATTACGCAGTTTTCGCCGATCGTTACGTCGTGCCCCGCGCAGACGCTGGGCTGTATAAGAGCGGAGCTTTTCACGATCGCGGCGCTGGAGACAAAGCTGCCGTAGCAGACAATCGCCCCCGCTTCGACTTTAGCGTCTTTAGCGACCTTTGCCGACGGGTGAATCAAAGGCTGCGAGAGAGACAGTCCCGCGCCCGCGATCTTCTCTCTCAGCACGGCGCGAATGGCGGGTTCGCCTACGGCGATAACGATCTCAATTTCGTCTTCGGCGACGAAAGCCCTCAACTCTTCAAAGGAGCGGACTCTGGCGCCATTTATCTCCGCCGCCCGTCTGACATCGTCGATAAAGAACGCTTCGTCCCACCTTTGATTGTTTTCGTTTATGTCCCGCGCCAGCTCCAGAATCTCTCTTCCAAGCCCGCCGCAGCCATATATTCCCAGCAGCGCCACCCCGCTCCTTCGCTTTTTCTATCGGCTTATTGTATTAGCTTTTCTCTTTGAACGGGACGGGGGGCGCGGCTGTCCGCCGCGCGAAATCCTGGCTACAAACCTTTGACGGTTACGCCAATAAGCAGCAGAACGTATGCTCCAGCGAGCGTCCAGTAGGAGTGCGCGGTAAAAAACGGAATTGTCAGCGATCCGCCGATCAAGCCGACAATATGACTTGCGAGTGCCAGGACGGCTACAATAAGCGAAACAAGAAAAACAATTTTACCAGGAGCGCTAAGTCTCATTTAATAATCCTTCTATATATAGTTTTGATGCGCTCTTATCTTAGCCGAGTGGCGCTTAAGCGCTCCCGTCGACCTCGCGGCGAACGGCGATCGCCGCCGCGACGAGATTCTTCAGGCTAGCTTCGGTCTCTTCCGTTCCGCGCGTCTTCAATCCGCAGTCGGGGTTTACCCACAGCTTTTCGGCGGGAATCAGCTTGAGCATCGATCGAACGGCGTTTTCAATCTCCTCTTTCGGCGGAACTCTAGGGGAATGAATATCGTACACGCCTGGTCCAACCGCTGTCCTGAACCCGCTGTCTTTTACGCTCTTTACAATCTCAAGGCTGGAGCGGGCGGCTTCAAAGGAGATAACGTCCGCGTCCATCGCGTCTATGTCCTTAATAATATCCTGAAACTCGCTGTAGCACATATGGGTGTGAATCTGCGTCGTCGGGTGCACGCCGCTGTGTGTCAGGCGGAACGCGGGGATCGCCCAGCTCAGATAGCCGTCATGCCAGTCGGATTTGCGAAGCGGCAGCTTTTCGCGGATCGCGGCTTCGTCGATCTGTATAACGCGAATTCCCGCGCGCTCCAGATCCAGCGCTTCGTCGCGAATGGCAAGGGCAATCTGGATCGCGGATTCTCTCGCGGATATATCCTCGCGGGGGAACGACCAGTTTAGGATGGTAATCGGACCCGTGAGCATTCCCTTAACTGGCTTGGAGGTCAGGCTTTGCGCGAAGCAAATCGTATCGACGGTAAAGGGGCGCTCCCTTTTAACGTCGCTCCAGATGATCGGCGGTTTGACGCAACGCGTGCCGTAGGACTGCACCCACCCCTGCTTTGTGAAGAAAAAACCGGATAGATTTTCGCCGAAATACTCCACCATATCGTTACGCTCAAATTCGCCGTGAACCAGAATGTCAAGTCCGATCTTCGTTTGCAACTTAACGCACTCCGCTATCATCTCTTTCAGATTGCTCTGATACTGCTCCGGCGTAATCTCTCCTTTTTTGAGGCGGGATCGGTTAAGCTTTACCTCCTTTGTCTGCGGGAAAGAGCCGATCGTCGTTGTAGGCAGCAACGGAAGTTTCAGCGCTTTCTTCTGAACAACCGCCCGCTCATCAAAGCCGGGTGTTCTTGTAAGGCTGTCTTCCGTAATGCCGTTTACCCGCGCCCGAACGGACTCGTCGGTTACTCCCCGGCGGCTGCCGTGCGATTGAAGATTGGCGGTATAAAGGGGATTTTGCGTAAAGCCATCGTCTTGCGCGAGTATTTTTATGTCCGACACCTCTTTAAGCTTCTCCTGAGCGAAGGCAAACAAGCTTAGCTTTTCCCAATCCGCGCCGTTCTCAGCCTTTATCGTGTATGGCACGTGAAGCAGGGAGCAGGAGCTTCCGACGCCAATGTGCGCCGCGTATTTTTTCAGTTCGGATATGATCCGCATAGAATCTTCAAAGCGGTTTTTCCAGATATTTTTGCCGTTTACCACGCCCGCGAATAGAATCTTATCATCCGGAAAGCCGTACTTTTTCACCAGCGGGAGCGATTGCGCCCCCTCTACAAAATCCAGACCGACGCCGTCAAACCCAAGCCTCGTAACCTCTTTGTAGCAGTCGCGGATATCGCCGAAGTATGTTTGCAGCAGGATTTTGAGCGACCCTTTGCGATCAAGCAGCGAAGAGTACAGCGAATGAAACAGTAAAACCTCTTTCTCGTTCAGGTCGGTCACAAGGATTGGTTCGTCTAGTTGCAGCCATGACGCGCCTAAGGTTTGAAAACGGTCGAAGATCTCCGCGTAAGCCGCAAAAATCTCCTTTGCGGGATTGTTCTTCGCGCCCGTAATTTTCGCAAGCTTCAGAAAGGTAAAAGGCCCGATCAGCACGGGCTTTGTCACGACGCCCTGTGCTTTTGCCTCCAGAAATTCGTCGAACGGCTTACCGCCGCAAAGCCGAATCGGCGCGTCTTCGTCAATTTCCGGCACGATGTAGTGGTAGTTCGTGTTGAACCATTTTCGCATAGAGAGGGCTTTTACGTCGCCCTTTTCCCCCTGATAACCACGCGCCATAGCGAAATAGGTCTCCAACGAACCAAGCTTCAGATCGCGGTAGCGCTTTGGAACCGCGCCCAGCAGGAAAGCGGCGTCCAACACCCCGTCGTAGAAGGAGAAGTCGCCCGAAGGAATCAGGTCGATTCCGCTTTCGCGCTGCGTCTGCCAGTGCGCCGATCGCAACCTTTTCGCGTTTTCCAGAAGCGAGGCTTCACCAAGGTTGCCTTTGAAATAATCCTCCGTCCAGAACTTCAGTTCGCGCGCCGCGCCGATTCGGGGATACCCAATGATCGATGTCAGCATACGCCCCTCCGTTCTTTACGCGCCGCTTTCGGCGCAGCGCGCCTTAAAGCGGCGGAAATTCCTCTTTTGATTGCGAACAGACATCTCATAGATTTCAATTCCTCCCGGCTAAAAATCCGCGAATTGTAGCGGAAAAATATTGTGTATGTATAGAGCATAGCTTGAGTTTCACCGCTAAGTCAGGGCGGGCACAGCGCGGAAACTCTATCGCCGTCCGCCGATGGCGCGGTATTTTCCCGTGATCGCGCCATCCGCCCCGAAACTTTCCGGCTTAAGTCGTCGGACGGAAAGACGCGTAAAAATCGAACGTAACCGCCGCGGGCGCGCCCCTCAGTACAGCGCGATCTGTTAAACTACAATTGATAATACATGAAGTTTTGAGGATTAACATAATGAATAGCAATCGGCTTTTTCTGCTTTGCGTATTGCTGATAACGCTGTATTTAATCTATAGATTATATCTGCCTTTTTTAGCGGATATTGCCATCGCTTCTTTGCTTGCGGTCGCAATGTCCAACGCGAATCTTTTTATACAGCGGTTTGTAAAATACGCGCTATTGTCCGCCATACTGACTACGCTCGCGCTGATGCTGATCATTTTTGCCCCTATGGGATACGTTATAACCGTCGTCGGCAATATGATCCACTTTGACGCGAATCCGCTGGATAAGATCGTTTTATATCTCTCTTCGGTCGAAGTTTCGCTGCCGGAATCTCTGGATTTCCTGCGGGAAGATATAAAGGCGTATCTGGAAAATATTAACAAAACGGAAATATCGGCGGCGATTGTCTCCTACGCCAGAACCGTCGGCGAAAAGAGCGCCGGATTCCTCAAGGATATGGCGCTGATCGTCATATTTTTCTTCTTCGCCACCTACTACGGCAAACGGTTGGCGGCGTATTTTCAGGGCGTTCTGCCGATGAGCGGGAAAGAAGCGGGCGACATATATTCCGAGGTTGCCAACGTGATGAGCGTCGCGTTGTACTCAATTGTGCTGACGGCGATTTTGGAGGGAGTTCTGTTTTCGCTTGTCGGCGTGTTTTACGGCTACGATCCGCTGCTGCTTGGCGTTCTATATGGATTTGGCTCTTTAATACCCGTCATAGGCGGGGCGCTTATATGGCTTCCTTTGTCGCTGATCGAGCTTGCCAACGGCAACACGGTATCTGCGTTTATCATCGCTTTTTATTCGTTTATTTTTATCGGCGCGGTCGATATTTTTGTAAAGCCGGTCATCATCAAATATGTCAATAGATCACTGGTTAAAACTCCGGTTTATTTCAACGAGCTGTTAATTTTCTTCTCGATCGTGGCTGGGCTAACGTCGTTTGGCTTCTGGGGAATGATACTTGGTCCGGCGATCACCACCTTTTTCATTTCGCTTTTAAAGCTGTACCGGTCGATAAAGGAAAACACGCTTAAACAAGGCGCTTCGTAATCTGTTTAAAACAAGCTATTTAAGGCGCTGTTCCCGCCTTTCGCATATTAAGCCGAATCCGCTGCCTTGCCTGATTCGCCCCGCTGCCTCATTCTAAAATTTTGGACGAAGGCTTTTATCTCATCGGGCATGCTTTCGCTGAAAACCCCCGCGGGGCAGATTTTTACACACCTTTTGCACCCCGTGCAGCTATCCCCGTTTGCAATTATAATGTGCTTATGCCACAGAAAACCAACTCTGCCTATGACTTTCTCCGGGCAGAGTTCGGCACATTTCCAGCAAGCCTTGCACTTTTTCGGATTTATCCAAAAATAATTTGTGCGGATTTTATTCACCCTGTCATTAAAATCTCTCATAAATACCTTCCTTCCCTTTTAGACGGATTGTGGACAGGAATATTTCAGCTTTTTTACACTTTGCTATCCCCTTACTAATTACATTTTTGTAAAAACCTAAATAAAACTTGTATAGCCCCTTGCGCCGTTTCGTCTTCACGGCTGTTTTCCCCTAGTTATGGGCAGCCATTCAAATCCCTGCGTCCAAGTGAACACATTGGAAAACGAGAATTCCGCCCAGTCAGGCTCATTGGTAACGTCTTTGACGCCTACTCTGATGGCAAGTCCTTTTGTGCCAGTAGGCGTTGGTTCCGCGGTCAATACATAGGTATGCTCCGCCGTGAATCGGTCATAGGCAATTGAAAGCCCCTCTTCAAAGAAGTAGCCGCCGGAGTGTGAATACTGATAATCAAAGACAAATGTGTGTTTCCCCTCCGGTATCTGCACCTTTGCCCAGGCGACGCCAAATCCCGCTTTCCACTCCACATTCTGGCTGTCAAACTTTCTTACGGTAAACGAACCGGCGATATTAAGCGTACAGCTTTTTTCGGACAGCGCGGGGTTGTCGTACTGGATCGTGGTGCTGGATGTTAAGCTGCATCCTGTCAATCCAGATACGAATAAAAGACTCGCAAGCAGGAGCGGATCGAAAAACTTGCTGTTTCTTGACATAGTTTCCCTCTCAATGAACGCAATGGATTGAATAGGCGGCAATTATACTACAAGGATAAAAATGACAATGGCTTTTCTCCTTCGCTGAACGAAAAGATCGAACCGGGTGTCCGGCTCAATGGCAAGCCTTGGTACCGTCCAGATTTTCAGATTGTAAAAGACTTCCGCGTCGTCGTAATAGGTAAAACCCGTATACGCCTAACCAAAGCGCTTCGTATTCGCCGCTCCGGATCGATCCGTATCGCGCGTGGAAGGAGTCAGCGTACCCCGCTTTAGCGCTTTTATTGCTTGTTTACGTTTATAGATAAGCAAGCGCCGCGAAATCAGCCTTGTGCCTCCACGCCGCTTTGAAAAAATAACATAATCTCACAAAGATTACTAAATCAATAGAAATACTAAGAATTATTTAAGGGTAAAAACGCTACTATGTTTCCGCAAATCAAATTAGGAGGTTGTAAATGAAGCCTGTTTTTGGTTTCACGTTACGGTTCAAAGCCGCACTTGCCGCTTTGTTTCTGCTTGCCGCGTCGGCGTCTGCCACTGATGAAAATCCGCTGGTTACGACTGAGTGGCTGGCTAAGAACCTCAACGATCCAAACATTCGGATTATTGAGGTCAGCGTCAATCCGGGTGTTTATGAGCGCGCCCACATACCCGGCGCCGTCAACTTTTCGTGGCATACCGATCTGAACGATAAGGTTCGCCGCGACATCGTCAGCCGTGCCGACTTTGAGAAACTGCTCTCCAAAGCTGGCGTCACCGACAAAACGACGATCGTTCTCTACGGCGACACCAACAATTGGTTCGCCGCATGGGGCGCGTGGGTATTTGACATCTATGGCGTTAAGAATGTCAAGCTGCTTGATGGCGGACGCGTCAAGTGGGAAGCGGAAAACCGCCCGCAGGACAACCGCGTTCCCGAAATCAAGCCGACCAAACTTACGCTTGGAAAGGGCGACGCCGCGATCCGCGCCCGCTTGAGCGACGTGGTGGCGGTGGCGGAGGGCAAGACAAAAGGCGCTCTTCTGGATATCCGCTCGTCCGACGAATACAGCGGCAAGGTCTTCGCGCCTGCCGGCATTCAGGAGCTTTCGATTCGCGCGGGGCACATCCCAACGGCGGTTAATGTGCCTTGGGGTAAGGCTGTCAATGAAGACGGCACGTTCAAATCTGCCGAGGAACTGAAGAAGCTCTACGCAAGCGCGGGGGTTGACGGTACAAAGCCGGTTATCGCCTATTGCAGAATTGGGGAACGCTCCAGTCATAGCTGGTTCGCGCTCAAGAAAATTTTAGGTTACAACGCAAGAAACTACGACGGTTCTTGGACGGAGTACGGCAACGCGGTCGGCGTGCCGATTGTCAATCCGACAGGAACGATCTGGTCGGCTAAATAGCCTTTTCCCCGCCGATTGAATCGGCGGGACTTCAAATAGATATGGGACGTTTAAGATGAAATGGCGGCGGATTACGGCAGTAATGCTGGCGGCTGGCTGTACGCTCTTTGCGTTTTTTTCCGTGGACATTCTTGAATTCTGTTCGGCTGAGAATCCCCGCGCAACCTCGTTTGCCTTCCTATGCGGCTTGGCGCTTGGAGTTACGATGCAACGCAGCCGCTTCTGCTTTTACTGCCACCTTCGCGAATGGTTTGAGGAGCGTAATCCGCACGGCGCGCTGGCGCTGCTGCTTGCAATCACAATCGGAATTGTCGGCTATACGATTGTGATCGGCGGCTGGCTGCCAAATCCAGCGGTTCCTTCTTCCATTATTCACGTAGGACCCGCCAATGAAATCGTAATTCTGGCAGGTTTTGTTTTTGGACTGGGAATGACCGTCTCCGGTTCGTGCGTAGCCGCGCATTGGTATCACTTCGCGGGAGGTTCGCTCTATTCGCTCGCGGCGCTGATCGGCGTTTCAATCGGCTTCTTTCTGGGTTTTAACAGCTGGAACGCGCTCTACAGTTATCGTCTTGCCGAAGCGCCGATCGTATGGCTGCCAGCCTATCTGGGCTACGGAGGGGCGCTGTGCCTCCAGTTGGGCGTCATTTTCCTGCTCGCCTTGTTTCTGTGGCGTGGTTTTTCGGGTCAATCCGCCGCTCAAACGTCGGTCGCGCCTCTGACGATACGCGGCGTATGGCGGCGTTTATGGGAAACGGAGTGGAACTATTGGATTGGCGGCTTGCTGGTGGGGCTTATAGCGATCGCGGCGATCATACGCGTAAAACCGCTGGGCGCTACGGCGGCGATCGCCTCATGGACGAGATCGGTAGCGTCCAGATGGGGCTTAATCCCTGATAGGCTTAACGGATTGGACACCTTCGCGGGTTGCGGAAGCCTGCCGCAGAATTTCTGGCTTAACGCCGATTCACTCCTCCTTTTAGGGCTTGTGAGCGGGGCGCTTATCGCCTCTTTGGCAAGCGGGAAGTTCTCAATCGAAGGAATCACGCCTAAAGAGACGCCGCAAGCCATCCTCGGCGGCGTTTTGCTGGGCTGGGGCGCGATGACGGCGCTTGGTTGTACGATCGGAACGCTGCTTTCCGGGACGCACGCGGGCGCGCTTTCGGGCTGGCTTTTCGGTGCGGCGATGCTGTTTGCGATTTATATAGGCTTGAAGATAAAACGCGGAATATATGGTGGAGCTGAGGGGAATTGAACCCCTGTCCAAAAAAGCCGTTCTCCAGGCCTCTACATGCTTAGCTCCCGTTGATTATCTTTGTCTTTTGAAGCGCCAAACGGGCAAACCCCTCAAAAAACGCAGGCTAATGTCAGGCGCGTCTTGCCAAAAACGTGCTTCAAGCCGCTGCGGTTGAAGGCATAACCCCGCTCGCGGCGGGCGAGGCAAGCCTGTCCATTACGCCGCGTAGGCGTAAGCGGGACGATAGTTCGCGTTGTTTGCGTCTATATTTAGCGGATAGATTTACGGCATATCCAAGCCGGCATGCAGCCCAAAGCCAAAGCTTTCCTGTCGAAGCCTTGTCAGCCCCAAAAAGAAGACGCTATACTAGCCTTTTAAAGCGCGTTTGTCAAATCGTCAGCGTTTTTGCAGCCACCAGCCGTGATCTGTTTTTGGCAGCAACCACGCGAATATCGCCAGATTGATCAAAAAAAGGCTGCATGTAATGACGATAAACTTTGTTATTATCAGCTGTTTGTAGAGAGCCGCCAGCCCCAGTACGGTGCAGGGGATCAAAAGGGCATAGATCAGCAGCCTGAGAAGGAGGGAGCGCTTGTTTTTGCGTCTCGCCTCCTGTTTGTAGAGTTCTGCCTGAATATCAATGATGGGCACAAGCTGCTCTTTGGTGTATTGGCCGCTGTGCGTACGTTTTGCAACTACTACCGGAACGCCTACAAAGTGGTGTGTTCTGAAACGGTACGAACCCTCTCTGCCAACCCCCTTGTTGTAGCGCGAATGGACAATCGCGTTCGCTCCAAGCTGCTTGGCTCGCGCGATCATATCGTCTTTGGCATCTTCCGGCGATTCGCCTGAAATAGTGGTGCTGCCGCAAACCTCCCAGCTTGATTCCTCCAGCACCTCCATTCCGTCCTTGACCCAGTCGCGGTAGATGTGAAAGCGTTCGGGCACTTCGTACATAATCGCGGAAATATTGGCGAGAATTTCGCAAAATACGTTCAGCGCTTCATAGCCGTTTGGATTTGCCTTCTCTTCAAAGTGAACCGGATATCCGTCGGCGATCATCTGTGGATCCGTCCGCACGGATCGCGCGCGGAAAAAGTAATTTTTTCCGTCGTCGCCCATTATGTAGCCGTATTCTTTTGAGGGCAGATAGGATTTAATAACGCCTTTCATTTGCTAAACACCCCAATTCTAACTTTAGATTATACATCAATATAACTGCGGCTTGAACGCTCAAAAAGAAAGGCGCGGCGGACGAAGGATGGAATGTTCTTTGCTGTAAAATCGCAATTAAACTGTACGCGAGGTGAAAAAAGTGATCGAAATAAACCGTTCAAGCAAATATATTGAAGCGGCGATGAACGCCCGCGCGTTGAGGCAAGATCTCATCAGCAGCAATCTTGCCAACGTCGATACGCCTTTTTACCGCTCAAAGGACATTCATTTTGAGGGTATGCTTGCCGAGCAGGCGCAGAACGAATTCGGTCGCCGCTACAAAAAAAAGCTGAAGCTCGCCGAGACAAGTCCTATGCACATCCAACCGAAACCGTCAACTCCGCGGAAACCCATACTGTTTTACCGCGACGGGCATATGGCGCGCAATGATGGCAACACGGTCGATCTGGATGTGGAAACGAGCGAGCTTTCCAAAAACGGGGTGATGTATTCCGCGCTTTCGTCAACTTATCAGAAAAATCGCGCGATCTTCAGCGCCGTGCTTGAAGCAAGCCGGAACCTCTCGTAAGGATCGACGGTGGTAGCGCTTTACGAATCGGTAGAACATCTGGACAAACGCGCTGTGGAGAGCTTCTTTATGAGCGAGGAGCTGCTGATGGAACACGCGGCGCTTGCGATGAAACGCGAGATTATAAGCCGCTTTCCAAGCGGCGCGAAGGTGCTGATCGTAAGCGGCAGCGGCAACAACGGCGCAGACGGATTGGCACTCGCCAGACTTTTGGCTATGGAGAAGGGGTTTTTGCCCTCCGTGTATCTGCCGTTCGGGACATCCACGTGGCTTGGAAGCAAGCAGCTTGAGCGGCTTAAAGCGCTTGGGATCGAGAGCGTAGGCGAGATACGGGAGTGCGACGTGTTGGTGGATGCGCTTTTTGGCAGCGGCTTTAAGCGTAAGCTGGAGGATGAGGGCGCGACTGTGATCCTAAGCGCGATGAACAGCCTCAGGGCGTTCAAAATTGCCTGCGACATTCCAAGCGGCGTTTCGGTGGACGGCAGCTTCGGCATCACCGCGAAGGTTGATCTGACCGTAACGATGGGCGCGCCAAAGCTTGTACTTTTCACCGATCGGATCAAGGACTTCGCGGGCAGGATCATTGTGGGCGATCTGGGACTGCCAAAAGAGGCGTTTGCCGCGCACAGCGATTCTTTTCTGCTTGAAAGAAGCGATATGAAACTGCCGCTGCGTAATGTTCAGGACAGCCACAAGGGAAGCTACGGGCATCTGGCGGTAGTGATGGGTGATAAGCCGGGCGCGGCGCTTTTGAGCGCGTTTGCCTCTATGCGCTTCGGCGCTGGCTTGACGACGGTGATCACCAAAAGTCGCGTACAACAGCTTCCGCCCGATCTGATACAGGTAAGAAGGCCGCTGGCAGGAACGCTTGCCATAGCGGTGGGAATGGGGCTTGGCGAAGCCTATGTGGATGAGGAGATCACGGCGATGATAGCCGATCTTCCTGTTGTGATCGACGCCGACGCGCTCTATCGCCCGTTTACGCTGGATCTGATCAAAAGCGGACGTAACGTTGTTCTGACGCCGCATCCAAAGGAGTTTGCCGCGCTTTTAAGACTGTGCGATCTGGGCGAATATACGATCGAAGAAGTACAGGAGAACCGTCTCGCGCTCAGTCTTACATTTTCAAACACCTTTCCAAACGCTATTTTGATCCTCAAGGGGGCGAACGTGATCGTCGCCAACGGCAGACGCCGCTTTTTAAATCCGCTTGGATCTCCGGTTTTGGCAAAGGGCGGCAGCGGCGATGTACTGAGCGGAATGGTCGGATCGCTGATTGCGCAGGGGTATTCGCCGCTTGAAGCCGCCATAAACGCGAGTCTGGCGCATACGATCGCCGCTTCTAACTTTAAGGGCGCGAACTATTCAATGACTCCTTCCGATCTGATCGAGGAACTTCGCTATCTGGCGTAACGCCGCTGTCTTTTTTCGGCGGAAGCTTCTTGCGCTTGACTATCCGTAACGTTCCAAAAAACAGCACGATCGCAAAGATAGAGAGCGCGCCCTTAGCCAGAGAAAACCACAGCGGCGTTTCGATCTCCTCACCAAGCTCGCCCGTAAGTTTGTATTCTATCCGCGCCGTATGACCCATACCTCCATTTACGCTGACAACGACGTTATGGGTTTCAAGCACAATCGCGGTTCTGCCGTTTTCGTCAGTTTTTGTATTCGCGATCTCCCGACCGCTCTGATCAAAAACCAGAACCTCGCACTCTTTGCACGGCGCGGATTTTGTAAAGTAGCTTCGTATATAGATTGTGGCGTTTTCATCGGTAATAAACAAGTTGAGCCGATGCGCGAAGGCGCATACTACCAGCGCCAGAATAAGCCACACCGTTTTCATCGCGCCAGCAGCGCGGGCTTAACCCGCTCGATAAAATCCAGCGCGAAAAGCGTGATTGTCCCTTCGATTGCCGCGATCGGTATATGGGCTAAAAACGCCACTTTCGCTGCGTTTGCGAAACCGTCACCGTTGATCGTCAAGACAACGGCGAGCAGGAACGCGCCTAAAATTATGGGGAAGAAGCCGATTGAGAACCATACGATTCGCTTACGCCGGAAACAGGTGGCGCGATCTCCTATTGCCGTTTTGGGAACAATCGAAGACAACGCCCAGCCAATCATAGCGGGCAAACTCAGCACACAGATATTCACCCCGTACGAGCTTACGCCGCCGTAGCCGAACAGCAACGCCTGCATGATCAGCGCCGCGCCGATCGCCGCGAACGCCCTGAAGCCGACCAGCGCGCCCACGATTCCGTTAAGGATAAGATGGGCGCTGGTAATCCCGATTGGTATATGGATAAACGAGGCGACGAAAAAAAGCGCTGAACACGCCGCCGTTTTGGGAATCTCCTCGTTTTTCAGCGTAGCCAGCGAAATAGCGAACGCCGAAGCACCCGCCACCCAGCCCGCCGTTACTATCTCAGGACGTAAAGCTCCTTCAAGGATATGCACTATTTATAGCTTTCGGTTTTCAGCCATAAGACTGCGCCAAGTTCAATTGGATATTTTTTGCCTTCGCGGGTTATCGTCTCGTCGTCTTCTATCAGCGCGGCGAAACCCCACCACCCTTCAAATGGCAGCGCAACGCGGAAAACGCCGTTTTCGTCAGTTTTTGTAACCAGCGTTACAAAAGAGTCGTTAGGCGCTTTGAGCTTTTTGCCCTCGTTATAAAACTCAATTTCCACTTCGGTGTCGGGCGCGCTTTTACCTTTGTACAGCACTTGCCCCTCAAACAGACCGCCCTTTAATATAGAGTATGGGCGGCTTAACGGCACAATCTCCGCTTTCAAGCCAATCGGCGCGTCCCACCCCTCGTCCGCGCCGAAGGCGTTCACGATGGTTTTGGTCTGATGGCGGATAAACTTCTCCTCCGCCGGCTCGAAATAGGGGATCGGATCGATATAAAACTGATAGACACCCGGTTCTTCGACGGCGTAGGAGGCGCTCCATACGCTCAGCTTATCTTTTTTTGCTTCCTTCAGCGAATTGAGAAACGAGGTCTTTTTTCTGTCGGCAAACACGCCCGCGTCAGTCGGCTTGACCAGATTCATAATCTCCTGCTCGAAAGGATGCGTAAATTCGTAACGAATCGTAATCGTCGGTTTGTCACCTTGTTCCACAACGCTCTTATCGACGATAACCGTTTGAAAATGCGCCGACAGGGGCGCGATCAGAGCCGCGATCGCGGCGGTTGTCTTGAGTGAAAAGCCCATCTTTAACTCCTTCATACTGTTTTTAATTTCGTAATACTAACAGAACGCGACTTAAAACAGCGAAAGAGGATCGGCGGCGGAACGCAACGTCAGGTAGGCGTTCAGCCTCTCGTTAAAGGCGCAATAATCCCCGTCGCTGTCGAAACAGCGGCAGAACGCGGAGGCTGGTATATCGGTTACAAGCGCCGATCTTTGCGGATCGAAACGTCCTCGGCGCCCTTTCCTGCCGCGCCGCCGCCTTAAAAATAGAGGCTCGTTCCGATCAGGACGCGCCCGTCCAGACGCTTTTCATAGCCGGCGCGAATATCCCACTCTCCCGACACCGCAATCGTCAGGTAGGCGTTCAGCCTCTCGTTAAAGGCGCGATAATCCCCGTCGCCGTCAAAATAGCGCTCGTAGCTTACAATTGCCTTGGCGTAATCGCCAATTCTGACTACAGCGCCCGCTTCCGCCGCGGCGTAGAGGTTTGGCTTTTTGCTCTGCGCAAAGCCGATTCTGGGCATAACGTACGCGATGGCGCCATCAAACGGCGAAACGCCCAGCCCGCGCCCCCATTCAAAAAACGGCGAAAGCCGATCTCCCGCGCTTTCTTCGACTCCAAGCCTGAACAGCCTGCTTGCGTCCGTCGTTTTGTAATCCGCAATTGTTTTCATCGCGATCAGATTAAGCGTTTCAAGCCGCGCTTCGCTGTCCTCGTAACGCGCGATAATTTCAGTCAGCTTGTTCTCAGACTCGGCGGACGAAGCGTCGGCGACCGATCGCATATCGCGGTAGGTCGGCATGAGAGAGAGCCTGAAGCCGCCATCGAAGCCCTCGATCAATGCGCGGCTGGCGTTTGGCGCGTCAAGCGGATAAAAAGCTCGTCCGCGCGCGAAGTAGGCGCGATCGATCTCGCTTGGGCGAACACTTACGCTTTTAATCAGCCCGCGTTCCTGAAGCAGTTTCAGGTACTCCGTGGGCGTGGCGAAAAACAGATGTTTGTTATCGGCGAAATTTTGATCGACGGCGTTTAATACCGCCTCGATCGCCGTGTTGCAGTTATGCGTGATAAATTGATAGTTAATAGGAGTTCCCTTTAGCTCCCACAGATGTTTTTTTAGCCGGTTTTTAGCCTCGTCCGACATATTAAGCTCAAACTCCCAAAGCGATCGTTTTTCGCCGTAGATATAGGTTTGGACTGTCTTAGAATAGGGCGCAAGTACATAACTGCCCTCCGTCCCGCTCCAAACGGCGCTTATATATCGCGTCAAATTACCATTTTCACTCATTAGCGCCATAAAGCTGAAGCTGTGTTCTCTTGTCGTATTGTTTTCGTCCTCGCCCGCGATCTTTACGATTGTATGTCCCATTTGGGACTCCGCCGCGCTGTGATCTTCGGCGGCAAAAACGATATAAACGCGATCGAAAGGAACTTTTCGCACATACTCGTCGTACTCCTCGCAGGTCGCGCCGGGCAAATCGCTTATCGTAATCACGCCGCTTTTCAGCAGAAAATCTAAACGGGCTGGATATGTACACCGCGCGTTCGGATCGTTTTTCAGCGCCTCGATCGCGGCGTTTAATTCCACGATTGGATCGCCGTGTCCGTTTGGGGAGATAAAAAAGGGGCTTTTTGCACCTATAACGCTCGCTTCACCTTTATAGTGAAGCAGCGCCTTCCACGCCGAAAGCCCCTCGTCTGAAAGCAAACCGTTTGAAACCGTATCGCCCCCGTCTTGATCCGCGAAAAGACAGATCAAAACGGCGAAACCAAGCGCTATAAACCTAAGCAAACACGTTGGGTTTATTTGCGATTAACAGGAACAACCACACTATCGTCGTATATCCACATCGATCCCGTAACCGCGTCCGTCGTCGAGCCGATAAGACCGCCCGTTATGATATTCCCAAAGAACCAAGGGTTGACTTTTGGAGATTGAGAATAGCTGCCGCCGCTTGTGGTTCCGGTCTCTTTCACGTTTACGCTCAGCGGAACGTTTGCTCTTTTAACGATAATTGTAGCGGGCAAAGTAACGATCTGAGATCCGCTGCCCGACATAACCGTGGCTTCAGCCTGTTTGCCGTCGGCTGTTTGTAAGGTAACGGACTGCTCCCCTCCGCCGACAAGCGTTGCGCACCCGCTAAAGCCTAAAGCGACCGCGCTAAGGGCGACTAAGAAAATGTTTGTCCTCATCTGGCACCTCCTTAACAATATGTCAAAAACGCTCGCGTCCGAAAACTCGGTGCGTCGCGAAACAGGCGGGAGAACGCGCGTTTGGAGCAAACGGTTCTCCTGTCGTCCTTTACGGGGTGGTTGCGCGAATCGGCTGCGAAAGCGCTCGTTTCGATTCTTTAACGCCCTTTTGCCCTTGTTCCGCGCTGACAAGCTGTAATTTATTGCGAGCTATAAAAGCTCCCATTTTCACCTCCTGCCAGATATAGTAGAGTTTATTAGCCACAGCGTCGAGATCAAGAAGCGATTCGTTTTCCGCTTTTCCCTTGAATACATGGCGGCCGGGCGCTATTTCCACGTAGTGATAAGTCTGCGCCGCCGTCGATCCGATAAGCTGATCGTCAACAAGAGCGTCCATCTTGATTGCCGCGCCCATAACCTCGTTGCGGTAGACATACACCCCCGCTTTGCCATTCGTAGGCATTTTGAACTCCTTAGCCGCCAGATCGGCTTCGTTTGATGCCATAGGCACGGATGCGCAACCGCTTAAAAACCATGCGCTGATCAGCGCCGCGGCACCTATCCAGAAACCTTTCATGTAATCTCCTTTGTATATACCGAAATATGCGCCGATTATTCTTCAGAATAGAACGCGTAGCTGAACAAGAACGAAAGGCCGCCGAAGTTAGCAGATTCTATGGGCAGACCATAAGTGTAGTCAACTTCCACTGGTACGCTGCGATAGCCGATTGAAACCTTGCCGCCGCCTCCGAAGGCGTAGCCGCCGTAGATGCCAAAGCTTACGCCGTCGCCCGAAAGCTCATAACCCGCGTTCCAGTATTTGTCGCTGCCGCCCGAAGCACTGACGACGCCAATCTCTGCGCCGATAAATGCCGAGTTCTTTCTGCCGTTTATATAGTATTCCGCCGCGACGCCCGGAATAACGATGGTATCGACGTAGCTGTCTTCTTCGCCGTAGCCATCCTCCACGCTGACGCTGATAAACGAAAGAGATAGCTGAGGTTTGACGACAAAGTTTTCCGTTACCCCAATCGGAATGCCCGCCTGCAGGCCTAAAAACATACCAAGACCACTTGAGTCCGCACGGTATGCGCTTTCGACGGTATCTGTGTGATCTCCGCCCGTATGAAAACCGGCGCCAATTTCAAAACCGACATTGACACCGAACACGCTGACGGGCAATGCGAACAGCGAGGAGAAAAGAAGCGTTGAAAAGATCGACTTTTTCAACGTCCTAGTCCTAAACGGGGGGGGGGGGGGGGGGGGGGGAAAAATGCCCCGGCAACCACCCAACTATGCTTACGCATTTGGTACCGCCTTAATTATTAAAATAAATACGTGTTTTTTGC